>NZ_JBSYOQ010000037.1:0-36336 GCF_058244645.1 Candidatus Thiodiazotropha sp. AKAK3 | reverse complement strand
GGCCCCACCCTACCGTTCAATTCAGGGCGTAGGGTGGGGCCCTGCCCCACCAAAATAGCTTGGTTACCTCAGAAAATTCTCGTTCTACGTAACAAATCCCCTTAAGTAAGTGCCATTCCACTCTGACCCTTTTATTTCGGAAGGGAAGAGATATATTTTTAACAAAGTGGTGGAAAGGGAGTTGAGGAACAATCAGTTATGCGCTATCACCCAGAGGGTCATTGCTCTCACAAGGCATGCTCATCGAAAATGTTGCACCACCCTGATCATTATTTCGGGCAGACACTTTGCCGTGGTGCTTCTCAGCCACAACCTTTACGAAACTAAGACCCAGACCAACCCCTCTCGTATCGGATAAGGCGTGGTATGAGGATTGAGTGAAGGGCAGAAAAACCTCATTCAGCTGATCCTCAGGTATGCCTGCACCCTGATCTGCAATATCACACACTACCTGAGCGGCTTCTCTATAGACACTCAAGGTTATCTGACTCTCCCGGGGGGAGAATTTGACTGCATTTTCCAGCAGGTTGAATAGTGCCCGTTCGAGCAGCCCTGGATCGCCATGCATCCAAATCTCATCTTCATCAAACTGACTCTTCAGAACGACACTACTCGCCTTAGCTTTTGTATAGATCTCATCCAGGGCGTTATAGGCAATAGTGACGAAGTCAGCTTCAATAAATGATTGATCCTCTACCGCCTCCGCTCTCGCCAGACGAAGAAAGTCGTCTGCCAGCTTTAACGAGCGTCGAGCCAAGGGCTCTATCGCCTCAGCCAAGTCATCTGCACTACCCTTACGTTTAATTTGCGACTGGGTCAAAGAGAGCAGTGAGGTGATAGGCGAACGAATGTCATGGGATAAGAAGTTAAGCATCTTTGCCCTGGTGCGTTCCGATTGCTTCAGGGTGCCAATATAGGAGAGATTAATGATCATGCCATGCGTTTCAGCTTCAACCCCGACCAGAGATTTCAACTGAACGAAGAGTTCGGTATCAGGACGACGAACAGCTTCAAAACGCACAGGCTCATTAGCCAGCATTACCTTTGTAAAAATAGCGTCCCAGGTCTCGCCACCCTGTACATCAAGAACACTTAGCAGTTGGTAGGCATCCTCCCCCAATAGCTCCTTGTCATCGCTGTGGCCTAAATAGAATGCACTCCTTGGATTAGACATCACCACCTGACCATGGCTATTGATGACCATCAACCCGTCATCCATCTGACTAACAGCATTTCGGATCAGATTGCGAAACCGTTGAATGCGTACTGTAGCCTCCCGCATCTGTTGCATTCGCAACTCGACACGCTCCAATACACTGCCCTGACTGGCCAGGGGCTTCTCAGAAAATTGATAGGCAAAGTCGCTTACCAATCGTAGAGCGCGCCCTTCAGGCACAGCATTCCGGGGCCAGGACAAACCAAGCTGCCAAAAAGTATCCGGACGCTGTACCAGGGTCCAAATCTCTGCACCGGCTCTCTGCCAATGGCCTTCAGCAAGTGAATCAAGGGGGGAACCCAGGGTTTCGCCATCACCCATCAGTTGACGACCGCTGCGGGAATCATAGACCACCCACCCCTGAAGCGGCATCAAACGGGAGAGAAACTGCATTGCTGAAGCTATATCACCAGGAGGCAGGTGAACGGGTAACAGACTCTGTTCCCGTTGCATGCGCTCTAGTTGTTCATTCAAATAGCGCACAGCCTGGTCGAGACGCCGCCAACTCCATAGCGGATAACTCAAGGTCAAACCCAGCAGCGCCGCAGAGGGAGGAAACCAGATTTCCAAGCCGCGCAACATAATCCAATTTACCAGGATAAACCCCATAACCAACGCCACAGAAACCAAAGGGGCGGCTCGGGTTGGAAAATAGGGATAGAAGAGAAACGGTAAGACAACCACCAGGGTGCTGAGCAAAAGATGCGTGAGGTAACTTACCTGAGTGATTGTCTCACCACTGCGTAAGCTATCCAGGATATTTGCATTTATCTCCACCCCGGGCATGGGTACGCCATATCCAGACAGCGGCGTCGGCAAAGCATCACCAATCCCAGTTGCAGTCACACCCACCAAAACGATTCGATCACGAAACAGATCAGGCAGGTAGTCGCCTTCCAACACTTGACTGTAAGAGTACCTGTTGTAATACCCTGCTGGACCGGAGAAGGGGATTAAACGATAAGTATGCCGACTGATCACATGTACATTGGGCGCATGCTCAGTCAGTTGTTTACTCTCTACATCATACTTATCTGGATCGAGCCAATTCAACACACTCAACATCAATTGAGGCCAGTAGGCCTGACCCAAGCCCTCAAACAGAAAGACACCACGAGCAATACCGTCAGTATCCAGCTCTATATGAACATGCCCCAAACCTGCCGCCACATTGGAGAGTGCAGGCAACGGCATGGACTCTATCAACATCCCCCCCTGGCGATGCTGTTCCAGTATCACCGGCATGAATACACGCTCACTCGCTGCAACAGATTGAATCAGTTGGATGTCTGCCTCTGGATCCAGTCTATCCTCTTCAGCCATGAGGATATCGAACACGATCGCTTTTGCCCCCGCTTGAGTTAATTCATCAACCAACTCCGCGTGTACCCGTCTGGACCAGGGCCATCGCCCCAAAGCCTTGAGGCTTTTTTCATCTATCGCGACAATCACGATATCATCGGAAGCAGGAACTGACTTACCCCCCATCTGCAGGTCATACAGAAGATGATCCCAGCGCAACAACCAACCACTGGCTGCAAAAAATGCAGTAAACAATAGCAAAATCAAGGCACTTCTAACCGACTCTGAAAAGCCGCCACGACCTCTTTTAACTGCTGTTGTTTGCCTGGGATTCGACATGGTTCCGTTTTAATATGGACTTTCTAATGGTGACTGAAATAAGAGGATAAAGGAGAGACTCTCTGCAGAAAGTCAATTTACATAGGCTCAATACCAACCGGGAATCTCAAGGAGGTAGCTATTGGATAGAAGCCCCCCATCCCTATCTTCAATCAGAGCCTCAACAGCGACATAGTAGCGTCCCGGACCAGGAGAACTGGTGCTGAACCCTTGATCGAAGGAGAGCCGTTCGAAGAGAATATCATTGAGTGCCTGGTCGCGAGCCAGTATGAACCGATATGCCCAGGCTGCTTCAGTTGCCGTCCACTCGAAGGCTACTCCTTGCTGAAAAAACCTGGGTTTTTTCATCGTTGGCGCTTTTGATATGGGGGCTGCAACCGGCGGGCTCTGGTGAACCGGTTGAACATCGAAATGAAAGTCTATTTCACCCTCCATACCCTCCAATCCCAGAGCATCGATACCTCGCAAGGAAAATGAGTAATCCCCTGTTGTCATAAGCGGCAGTTCAACCTGATTAGAGTGAGTAACGCCTACTGACAGGATGACTTGATCACGATCTTTTAACTGATATCGATAGTCGACTGCTTCAGCCAATTGAGGCCACTCGAGCAGCAGTGCATGATCATGCTTTTCCATACTCAAATGTTTCATATCTGGTTCCGGCAGGAGTTTTCGGGGTTCAGATGGCGCTTCTCCTGACTTAACAAGAGTACCCTCCCCCTGTTTCACAAACACTGATTCCCCTTGAGCTGAAACCTCGACTTCACCGTCAGTGACTTCACTACGTGTCAGATCATCGTCCGTATCAGCTGAAATTCGAAAATCAGTTCCCCTCACTACGGTAACTGCTGAGGGAGTATGTATCTCATATCGGGACTCTGGACGTTTAAATGGCGTCACTCGGTTTTCCACCCGCCCACGCTGTAATCGTATGCGGGTATCCAGCATGCCTATGCCTTCATAAGATGAGAGCGCATCAAAAAGAACCTCGCTGGACTCTCCTACGAGTAGCACTGACTTATCAGCAAACAACAACGAGACTGCAGACCTGGCCCCGGTAATGATTCGATCACCCGCTTTGAGAATAGCCCCAGCCACGACCACTTCCGAGAGACTGGAGGCGCGACGTGTAACAGTCGCTTCACCAAACACATAATTGACTTCAACACCGGCCAGCTGATCCTTCATCCAATCGATGGGAACCCGGATTTCTGTTCCCACCGGGATCTCTCGATCCTTCTCGATACCATTAAAAACCTGCAACTGCTCCGGGGTGAATTCCGGTTTGAGAAAACGCTCCTTTACCAGAGTCAGGTTTTCCCCTTCATGTAGCCGATAGATCCAATCCTCTGACCAGGCCTGGTTGGAATATAGGGCACACAGGAGAGAGAGTACCCCAGCGACTCTGACAATTGACCACAACTTGGACAGAGTAGTGTTGATACAACTGGGGAAATTGTTTTTAAAGGTATGGTTTTCAGGCATCAGCCGATTTCATCCACATAACGCTGCTTTAATTCAAATCCTGACTAAAGCGCCCAAAGCAAAAAAATTCAAGGTGCGACTAACAAGCGAATCGAAACAACCTCATTCAGTGTTCAATTCAAATCCGTGAAATCTTTCTGTAGCCCTTCAGAAAGAATCAAGTGTGGTGAATTGGCTAATTCACTCTTCGCCTTCAAGCTGCTCAAGACGATACCCCTGATGATAAACCGCTTTCAAGCGCCATCCATTTTCTGGGCTCAAACCCAATTTTCTACGCAAACGGCTTATATGAGTATCAACTGTACGGGTCATCAATCCAGGCCCAAATCCCCAGATACTCTCCAAAAGATGATCTCTCGACAGCAGTCGACCGATATTGCTAAACAGCATCCAGGCCAGTTGAAACTCCTTTTCTGTCATTTCAACAGGAACATCTTTCAAGGTAAGGGTTTTATTCTCTTTATTCAGAGTAAAATCAGAGATCCGAATCAAATCTCTTCGACCGCTATGACGTCTGACCAACGCTTTGATGCGGGCCAGCATAACTTCTCGATTAACCGGTTTTGCCAGATAGTCATCAGCACCCTTGTCGAGGGCTTCAATAATATCCTGCTCCCCATCTCGATGGGTAATAAAAAAGACAGGTAGATCCCACTCTCGATCCTCCCTCAACCAGGAGAGCACCTCAACACCACTTTTTCCAGGTAACTCCCAATCCATTATCAACAAATCGTATGTCTCATGGCGAAGCTCGTGCATAAATGCCTCAGCATTATCGAACACTCGACAGACGTATCCCTCTGCCTCAAGCCACTCCTTCATTACACCCGATTGTACTTTGTCGTCTTCCAAATAGGCTATACGCATGGGCTGCTCCCATCCATGCAACACGCCTGCGCGCGGAATTGGCGTATTGCGAAACGACTACTATAGGCGCAGGGTAACGCCACTATGTTGCTATTTTTTATATCTACAGCCCCATATGAGTCATTTAAACCCTGAATCCAAATTAACCCCTCTGTCATATTATTCGCTATTCCTTCACAATGAAACCACTAGGGCTGTTAACACTAATTAAACCGGCAGTGTCAGCAGAAGAGTAACTCCTATCCTGATCCATATGCATCCATATGAGATCCCAAGTCGCAACGGTCAGTCATCAGTATCTGATATACCTACCGGCTGCCGGATCACCACACTGACGCTCCTGTAAAAGCTGCAATCCCGAGCCAGTTGGCAAACCACCAACCAGCCCGGAAAAGCTGCAAATCTCAAGTGAGATCGATTTAATCCTTTCAATCCGAGCTTACTAGTTCAATCCCAACTCAACCCTACGATTCTGAGCCCGGCCTTCAGATGTCTTGTTATCTGCTACAGGCGAAGCTTCACCCATCCCTTTGGTTGAAATCATCCCCTGATCCACACCTTGGGCAATCAGCGCATCAGCAACAGCCTTCGCTCGCTTTTCAGATAACACCTGGTTATAACTTGCAGCACCACTGGAATCGGTATAACCGACAACCTCTATAGCTTTGATATCACTTCGGGATTTCAGAGATGCGGCGACTCGTTCGATAACACCACTGTAATCACTGCCAATCCGGTCACTATTCAATTCAAACTGGATATTCTGCAACACAATTTTTACTGCACAACCGTCAGGTGTGACAGTTGCACCATTAGGGGTATTCGGACACTTATCCTGACTGTCAGCAACGCCATCCCCATCGCTATCCAACTCACAACCCGCGGCGTCGACCTTGATCCCTGAGGGGGTACCAGGGCATTTATCATCTACGTCAACAACACCATCGCCATCACTATCAAGGGGACACCCCTTGGCATCGACCTTTACACCGGCCGCTGTACCGGGACAATTATCAAGACTGTCTACAACACCATCACCATCTGCATCACCCTCTTTAACTGCCACCTCAACTTCAGGTTCACCAAAGCAGCCGCTCTCCTGGTTCGCCTTGTCACGATAAGATGTTGTCCAGCATTCACCTGAACCTGTACGCCAAACCGAGCCTGCCGCATCGTAAGCCAATCCCTTTTCAGCACTAACCTGACCACTGAAAAGAACCGGCAATATGGCCAAGGCCAGGGTGCACTTAATCTGCTTCTTCATATAAATATACCTCAGTTGCTTTCATCTAAGACCACCCAGATATCAGGCAGCACTCTGTTGAATCATGTGAATGTCTCTTTGCGGATAAGGGAAACTGATCCCCTGTTGATCGAATTGAGTCTTGATTGCCTCGAGCAGGGCAGCTCTGGTTGTCCAGTAGTCACCAGACTTAACCCAGGGTCTTACAGCAAAATCAACGCTGCTCTCACCCAACTCCAGCAGCATGATGGTAGGCGCAGGATCTTTAAGCACGGTTTCATCCGCTTTCAAGATCTGCTCGATTAAATCCCTTGCTTTCTTGATATCGTCGTCATAACCAATACCGATGACCAAGTCGATCCGACGGGTTTCACGGGCTGAGTAGTTGATGATCGTGCCACTGTAGATCTGTGCATTGGGCATGGTGATTTCACGGTTATCACCAGTCTTGAGCACACTATGAAAAATACGAATATCCTCGACCACACCGGATACACCACCAGCTTCTATGAAATCACCGAGCTTGAAGGGGCGGAATATAATCAGCATCACCCCAGCAGCAAAACTGGCCAGAGAATCTTTCAGAGCCAAACCAACAGCCAAGCCGGCAGCACCAAGAATGGCCAATGCAGAAGTCGTGTTGACACCCAGCTGTTCTAATGCGGCAAGCACCACAACTGCCAGCAAGGCAGTATTGACAATATTTCCCAAAAAGCTGACGAGCATCGGGTCGACATCGCTTTTGGTCATGATTTTACGCATCGTATTTGTCAATGCCTTCGCTATCCAGCGACCGATAATAAATACCAGTAGTGCCATGACAAATTTTGTGCCCCAAGGAATAACATATGTATTCATCAGAGTGTCAATTGATATATCCACGTTTTCTCTCCCAAACAGTTTTTCGTTGTTAGTTAAAAATCGATCACAGGCGGATTATTGATCGCCAATCCTGCCAATCCAGCAACATCTATTTACCAGATAATCGCTTTTGATTTCCCACTTAATAGACGGGTTATAAACAGATCCTTCCTCATTTGAACTATACCTTGTGAATAAAGCCCCTTCCCTCTAGTAAGCAACAACAGTATGGTTCCGCAGCTTAGGTAAGATACCCCTAGGAATAAAGCGACTACCTGTGAAGAATTGTAAACTTACTTATTCTGGGCTAGTGGGCCGCTTGCTAAATTCGGTAACCCTCAACCGCACCACAAGCGCCATGAGCAAGGCATGGGAGCAAGATTAGCCGTTTCTATTTTAAGCGAGCAAACAGCACCAATGGGGCTTGTGGTACGGCCCAAAGGGAGCCCCGCTACTGGGCCAATGCTGCGTTGCACTGCTTAGAAAGGACATGCCATTCCCGGAGAAGTGCACCTTGCCTTGGCCCACTAACGGGGCTCTGAGTGTTACCAAGCGGCCTACTAGATTGTCCGCTAAAGGCTTCAGAATCAAAAAAAAAGGTTCAAACAGTCGATTTGATTCCTGCTCAAAAAATCGTGCACCATATCAACAGACCATCCGTTACAAAGTTTTTTTTACAAAAAATCGCGTATTTCCCGCACAATTATTGCAATAAACACCATTTCCAAGAAAATTAAGCTACGCTTTTTTTCAAATACTTATTAAGGTTGACCAATGTCAGTGTTATTAGAATTCAGTATCTTTCCACTGGACCAGGGGGAGAGCGTAAGCAGGGAAGTTAGTCAGGTAATCGACATGATCAGGAAGAGCGGCATCAACTATCAACTGACTGCGATGGGAACACTGATCGAAACCGACAGGGTGAACCAGGCCTTGGAGGTTGTGGAAAAAGCCACCGAGTTGCTCAATGGTGCGGGCTGCAATCGTATCTATACCGCGATAAAAATGGATATCCGTGTTGGACAAAACAATCGCCTGGAGTCAAAGAGACAATCTATCGAGGCGCATATTGGTGAGATAAAAACATAGCAAGCCGCTATATACTCAGGCAGACCTGAGAATAGAGACAGACCTTCCACTGAGACTATGAGAACAATATGAACAACGAAACCTCATCAGAAGACCTGCTGCAGAGTATTCACAGACTTTGGAGCGAAAGTTTTAGTGGTATTTTATCCACCCACTCCACAAAATTCCCCGGCTACCCATTCGGCTCTCTACTGCCGATCTGCCGTGATCCAAAGGGTAACCCTTTGCTCTTAATCTCTCATTTGGCTCAACACACCAGAAACCTCGATGCTAATCCCCTATGTTCGCTAACGCTCAGTGAAACAGGGGAAGGTGATGTTCAGCAATTGACCCGATTGACCTGTCTGGCCAAAGCTGAACCCATCAATTCAACATCAGCTTCAGAACGCTATTTTCGCTACTACCCCACTGCTCGACGTTATCAGAAGGAGTTAAACTTCAACTTCTACCGACTCACCATTCAACAATACTATTTCATCGGTGGTTTCGGATCGGCACGCTGGTTCGATGCTAGTCGTATACAGCCACTCGCACCCTATTCGACATCCGAAGAATCAGAAGCACTGTTTCAGCTGAATGCTCATGACCACCAACTGCTCAATCGTTATCTGCAGAGGCAGGGGATTAAACCTACATCGTCACCCCTGGAAGCAATTGGCGCAGACCCACTAGGGTTGGATTTTCGCGAGGGAGAGCACCTGCGTCGCATTCATATGACTCAACCCTGCGAAAATATAGCCGAGTTTATTCAGAGAATAGAGGCAGATTAATCTAATCCCTTACAAAATTAAGGGTAGATAACCAGACCCCGTTGCCCTTAAACTCCTCACCAAGCAATAACCAACCATTTCACTTGGTAATAGGAGCAGTACAAATGAGCACACAAATCCCAGAACGCGATGGAGATGGCTATCTCACTGATATGAATGAATGGAGCCCAGAAATAGCACATGCGATGGCCGTTGAGGATGAGTACGAAATCACTGATGAGAAGTGGCAGCAGATTCTGAAAGCGCGTGAGTACTACAATGAATTCAACGTAGTACCTCCGATTCGCAAGTTCTCCAAATATCTTGGCGAGGACAAGAAGGCGATGTTTGAGCTGTGGCTTACCGGCCCAATGAAACCAATCACAAAATATGGCGGCCTCCCAAAGCCAACCGGCTGCGTATAGCCCGGCCGGGAGATTACAGATGACCATTGGTGATACCATTAATTGATACGGCCTATCAGCCCCTGACGCAAGCTATCAGTGGTCATTGCGTAATCTTGGTTTAAGCACTTTACTGGATCAGCGAACCCCTTGCGGGGTACACTTGTGCGGTTTTAGCCTGTGGAGTAGCAGTATGACCGCACCGGCCATTCTCAGTCAGTTGAGTGGTTTATACGAGATGCAACAGCATCTTCTCGAATCCAGAAGTGATCAGGAGTGCGCAACCCAGCACCACCCCACACTAGCCTCATTGAACTGGTATTTTGGCAATGGTGTCTATCTGGAGCTCTATTGGCTGCGGTCAGTACTCTGCGCTGATGATAGCCTCAGCAGCCGAGTCAAACACCTCTTTACGCCAGGCACAATCAGCCTTAAGGAGCAGTGTGAGAATCTTCCCCCTACCGATCATTTGATCAACTGGGGTGCAGAGATAAGGGATGAGCACCTGCGCCTGCTGGCCACACCTGGAAGCATTCCAGATCACCCGTTGATGAAAGATGACCGCCTTGCCTGGTATCTGCTTCAGGAGCAGGCGAAACTCTATGAGTGCATGTTGCTTGTTATCAACCAACTTAACTGTCGGCAGACAACTCCCGGCTATCTCTGCATGCAACCATTACAGCCAGCACCCCCAAGCTGGGAGACTAAAGAACTTTCACAAGGACACTATCGCATCGGTTCGAGGGATGACCCCCGCGCCTATGATAATGAGTTACCACCACAAGCAGTTGAATTAAGCGGTTACCGAACCGCCCTGACACCAGTATCCAACGCCCAATTTCTTAGTTTCATGCAGGCGAATGGATATCAGAACAAAACATACTGGAGCGAAGCGGGCTGGGAGTGGCAGTTACAACATCAAGCAGACCACCCGGAATACTGGCAACAGGATCCCCTGGGTAACTGGTATGAGGTCGCATTAAATGGCCCATCTCACCTTCCCCCTGATGAACCGGTTACCGGCATCAATCTCTATGAAGCAGAAGCCTTTGCCAGTTGGGCTTCCCAGCAACAGGATCAATTCTCCGGGGCAATTTTACAGCACGAATATCAGTGGGAGATGGCTGCCCGCAGTGGCGTGTTAACCCACTCTGGTCGCGGCTGGGAGTGGTGCAGCAATAGACTCCATCCTTACCCCGAATTTCACCCTTTTCCAGATGAATCAACGTCCAAAGAGCTGCTTAGTAGTAACAATCATGTATTAAAGGGTGGTAGCGTCCATACCCAAAAGGTTCTGAGGCGCGCCAGCTATCGGCATTGGGCTTTACCCTCCGAGCGCCACCACTACACATCTGCAAGGCTAGTCTTCCCACCACTTCATAAATGGAATTAAGGAAGTGAATTCATCAATTTAGAGACAAATCGACCACTTGCGAATGAAACTATTAAAGATTTAGCCGAACCTGCCAACTAACCGGTTAGAACGAGCCGATTTCGACCAGGATCTGTTGTAAGTATGGGCATAAATTCAATCACTGGAACAGCACTGCAGGGTATCCATAAAGGACTACAGGGTATGAGGCGTGTCGCCTCTGAAATTGCCAGCACAAATCAGACACAACAGACTAAACCCAAAGATCTATCCCGCTCCATGGTTGAGATGCAGCAGCATGCCAACCAGATCAAAGCCCAGGTTAAAACCATTAAAGCTGCGGACGAGGTTCTGGGAACGCTGATCGACGAGAAAGTTTAACCCCACAAAACAATCTCAGCTGAAAGCCTGACTCCCGCTTTGTCTACCAACTGACGCTAGTGTACCTCGTCATACTAGCGCTCAAACAGCATCGAGAGATCGACCGCTCGAACATCCTTGGTCAATGCGCCAACTGAGATGTCATCGACACCGGTTTCGGCAATTTCCCTGATCGACTCTAACTGAATCCCTCCGGACGCTTCCAGAGTGGCACGTCCTCCAGCCATCTTCACCGCATCACGTAGTTGTTGAAGTGTGAAATTATCCAACAGCACCCGTTGAGCGCCACCCTGTAACGCTTGCTCCAACTCATCAAGGGATTCCACCTCTATCTCGATAGTGACACCCTCTGGCACCAGCTCTCTGGATTTGGATAGCGCAGCAGCAATCGATCCAGCCACCCGGATATGATTCTCTTTGATCAATACTGCATCATAGAGACCCACCCGGTGATTATGGCAACCACCGCACTGTACCGCATATTTTTGCTGTAGACGAAGCCCAGGTATTGTCTTTCGAGTATCCATGATCCTGACACTCATACCCTGAACTGCGTCAGCGTAGCGCCTGACAGTAGTTGCAGTACCAGACAGGGTCTGCAGATAGTTTAAAGCACAACGCTCTCCACTCAACAGTGCCCGGGTATTCCCGTTTAATCGGCAAAGCACCTGATCTGTGGATACAGCATCACCATCAGCCACCATCCAATCCATTTCAATTGCCGGATCGAGTTGTCGATAGACCTCTTCGACCCAGGGAATACCACAGATCACCGCAGACTCCCGGGAGATAATTTGCGCTTGGATAACCGCAGCAGGATCCAATAAGGCAGCGGTAAGGTCACCACTACCGAGATCCTCAGCCAATGCCTGACTGACTTGACCGCTGATAAGATATCGACTGGATAGTAAATTCATCAGGAGACAGCTAGCAGTTCCACGTCAAATACCAGAGTTGCATTTGGTGGAATTACACCACCAGCACCTTGCGCGCCATAACCCAACTGAGGCGGGATTGTCAGTCTGCGTTTACCACCGACCTTCATACCCGCTACACCTTCATCCCATCCACGGATCACCATCCCTTTTCCGAGGGCAAAATTAAAGGGCTGATCTCTATCAACCGATGAATCAAACTTATCACCATCCAGTAACCAACCGGTGTAGTGTACAGTGACCTGTTGACCAGACTCTGCTGTCTCGCCATCACCCTCGTGAAGCTCTTCTATTTTCAAGCCTGAATCGGTAATCTTTTCGCTCATCACACTCTCTCAATTAAAAAGAATTCCGGAAAACCCATTATCTTCCGGGAAGAGAGCAGTTTAGCGGTGAAATTCTGCGAGTCAACGACAGGGATAAAAAGGAAGAACCTGGCCCACATCGTAGCGTCGCTGACGAACTCTCAGAGAGACCAATATAGGCTTAAGGGCACCTCTATTAACTGCTTATGCCCTAGGCTGATGCAGATGAGGCATCGGTGTTCTTTAATGCACTGAGCATGGCATCAAGCGCACGATCCATGATCGGAGTAGTGGAGACTTCTACAGTTCTGGCTTTGCCCTCACGAAGCTGCTGGGCAAGCCCGGCAGAGGTCAGTTCCTTTGCCTTCATACCTTTGCGATTGACAAAGATATATGTGTCAGTCACTTTACTCTTCCAGGATAACTTGACCCGGACTTTAGTGCTTCCGTCGGCCATCTCCAACCAGCTGCCTGGCTCAAGGTCTTTGGCTAGTTGAGAGTATTCATCATTATCTGAAATGGCCTCATCTGCCAATTCACGAAGTTGACTGGTATCATCCGCAGTCAACTGACTGTCAGGAAAATGGATCTCATACTGGTTGACTGGTTGAGTTCCGGGGGTGCTCACCTGACCACCATCACCACCGCGTAGCACTTGTATGTGACAATTTTGCAGCTCTTTGAAGAGGCGGGCCATTTTATGTTGATCGAAAGAGATGCTGTTTAAACGCTCTCTAACCTTGCGTAACAACTCGGGTATTCCCCGCAACAGTTGTTGGCGTTCAGCGTATTCGGATTTAGGTTGTACACTCCAGAGCAGGCGATCGACGATCTCCAGGGCCCCCTCCCAATCCTGACTCTGATCCCCCTCTCGCAGGTAGATCAGCAGTAGCGCATCCTTCCATCCATCTTCCAGAATTGACATCACTGCCTGGGGCACAATCTTCTGCTTTTGCAAGCGTTTGTTGAGCTCTTCCGAAACAATCTGCTTAGCTGACTTCAGCTGCTCTTTGCCTCGGGTAATCTGATTGGTACGTTTTTCAGCGATCTCAGCGCCACGTTGCTCTTTCTCCCACCAGCCGGTGAACTCCTCATCCAGTTCGGCAAACAGTTGAGGATCATCATGAAACTCATTGAGTATCCGCTTGATGGTGGATTCAATCTTGCTGTAGAGGGTATCGTTTACCCGATCCCCTGTGTCATTCCAACCGACAGCCGCCTTAGCAAGAGAGTTCAGCAAACGACGAGCTGGATGAATCTTCTCACTGAAGAAAGACTTATCGATGATTGCCACCTTAAGCATTGGGATCTGCAATCGACTGATCAGTGCTTTCATGGCATCAGGAAGGCTGTAGTCATCGAGAATAAACTCAAACAACATGGAGATGACATCAATGGTATCGTTGTCCGCATCACCCAGTGAGCGGGTCAACTGCCCATCTTTTGCAATTTGCAGGTCACTGACCAAACGAGCCCTCATCTCTTCAGGATTCAGTGTCTGACTGATCCTGCGCCCTTGGGGTAACATCACCACATTTGACTGTTGAATTGCTGAAAGCACGCCCAGTAACTCCCCAGTATCCACCACCGGGACATTTCCGTTAGGTGTTGAGAGCATCAGACTAGAGGTCAGCATGCTACTGCCAGTCGTGGTGCGGCGAGTGCCCAGAAGCTGTTGCAGAGTAGCGAAAACCTCTGCCTGCACATCCCCAGCGGTAGCCATCTGACTCTCAGGATTTTGACTTGAGGTTGACGGCGCGTAAGAGGAGTCACTTGCCAGATAGCTCTCTCCACCCTCTCCTCGCACACTGGGCGCAACAGGATTGCGACGAACTTTGGGTGTCAACTTAGGAATTACGCCGGCGCGACCAAGTAGCAGGTTGACCTCATCATAGAGGCCACCGATATAGTGCATCACATGACGATCGAATAATTTATAAACAACCAGTCTGACCGGTAACTCGACCGGCACGTTGACCATAGCTGATTGAAAGGCGTTGCAGATTACTCCAGGCTCTAATGGAGAACGCTGTGCCACATGCTCATCCACCCGTCCACCACCAATCACATAGGCAAACCTCTGGCTCATGGCAAATAGCTCTTTGGCATAGCGGCTCTCAGACTTACTCACCATATTGGTAATCGCCAAAGAGTCCTCAAGCTCATCGTTTTCCACCAGGGACATCTCGGAATCCCGGCTCAACTCATCCAGGGTTGGCTGGTTGACTTGGATATCTCCAGTCTCCCAGTAACGATCATAAATTCTCAGAAGCTCCTGAGTGAAGTTGCGGTCGATCCCTGCTCGCTGCTTACGCAGCTCACGCATGGAATCAAAATAGATGTTCTGTAGGGCATTATTTTCTGACTTGTTCGCCATTTCGTATAGAGAATCATCGAGATTCTCGAACAAGTCGCTCATTAATTTGGGAATAGTCTTAACAATCAGATTGCGACATTCAGACACAATCCTACGTCCGCCACTATCAAGCGTCATGTTTTTCTGACGAGGCACAGCCGAGCCGAAAGTAATAATGTTATCTTGCCTTTGCATCTATAAGTCACTTGAAGAATCCTGCCTATACCCAAGCAGATGCGAACAAGTCCCTTTAGCCTGCATCTGATGAAAGGCTATGCTAGCAAAGGAACAGCGTCTGCGAATAGCCTCACAAAAGAACCATACACGGATAGTGGCCATTCAGCATCCTCAATGGATACACTATTCAAAAACTAGCACCAAGTGCCTGTTCAATCAATAGTTTCTGTCATTACATTAGGGTAGCACGTGTAATATATCGAGCTCGAAAAGCTACGTAAAAAAGCAACTTTCGGGAAATTAAATCCACCTCTATTGTAGCAGAGAGACCATTGAATTGAGAATTCAGGAGTTTAAGGAACCTCTGAGCATCTCATCGGCTGAACAGATTGACCATCAAAATGGAGCGACTCAAGGCGAAAATCACACCTAATAGCCCAGCTGTTGCGAAGATCCACAGCCCAGAAGCGGCGCAGTTTGGCGACAAGAGTCGCGCAGAGGGCATAAGCAGTTAGAGGTGTCCCTAAGACATTTCTTAAGTAAGAGAAATGAAATAGAAGCGCACTCAAATCTAATGTATTGTTCTAAGGGGCTAAAGGGATAGCCCCAAGAAAAAACCAGCCGATTCGATTTGATCGAAAAAAATAACCGGCCCGATAAATAATTATGAATACAATCCGGCGCCTATTCTCATCACTCCTCAGTAGTTTTCGCGATCTGCTGCCGATCGTTATTGTCATCACTTTTTTTCAACTGGTGGTTCTGCAACAACCCATCCCCAACCTCAGTTCGATACTCGTCGGCACTCTATTGGTACTCATTGGCCTTAGCCTGTTTATCGAAGGTTTGAATCTGGGTCTATTTCCTATCGGTGAATCCATGGCTTGGAACTTTGCCCGAAAAGGCAGTCTCTCCTGGCTACTCTTGTTCGCCTTTTCCCTCGGTTTCGGTACAACCGTCGCAGAGCCCGCATTAATCAAAATTGCTGAGGAAGCAGCAAAAATTGCAGCGACAGGCGGGATGATAAAAGACTCACCGGAAGCCATGCATGATTACAGTCAGGGACTCAGATATACCGTAGCGCTCTCTGTGGGCTTTGCCATCGTTCTCGGCGTTGTCAGAATAGTTAAAGGCTGGCCCGTCCAATATCTGATCATTGGTGGTTATCTCGGAGTTGTCATCATGACAGCTTTTGCGCCCAAAGAGATAATAGGTATTGCCTACGACTCAGGCGGCGTCACGACATCAACAGTCACCGTGCCCCTGGTAACCGCCCTCGGTGTCGGTCTCGCCTCGAGTATCAAAGGGCGAAATCCGATGACAGATGGTTTTGGGCTTATCGCCTTTGCATCTTTGACACCGATGATTTTCGTTATGTTTTACGGGATCATATTATGATTGAGGGTATCTGGCATTTTCTCTCCATACTGGGCGGAACAGTGCTCGATATTTTGCCAATTGCAGCCATTCTGGTCGGCTTTCAGCTCTTCGTCCTGCGCCGCCCTCTGAAAAACGCCAGAGAGATTGCAATTGGTTTTCTGATGGTGCTTTTCGGACTGGCACTGTTCCTGGAAGGTCTCGATCTTGCCCTCTTCCCACTTGGCGAACTAATGGCCAGCCAGCTCACCTCTCCGCAGTTGCTAAACATACCCACCGAGGGACAAAGCGTTGAATGGCATCACTATTTTTGGGTCTATCTATTTGCTGCAAGTATTGGTTTCTCAACTACTATTGCAGAACCCTCATTGATCGCTGTCGCCATCAAGGCAAATCAGGTCTCAGCTGGCGCTATCAGTCAGGGGGGGTTACGCATAGCGGTGGCAATCGGTGTCGCGCTGGGTATAACCCTGGGTAGTTATCGAATCATCACCGGCACACCACTACATTGGTACATTATTGCCGGCTATGTGGTTGTCATGCTCCAGACCACAGTCGCGCCACGCTCTATTATTGCCCTGGCCTATGACTCAGGCGGTGTAACCACATCCACCGTAACGGTCCCTCTGGTGGCCGCACTAGGCATTGGCCTGTCTAGCAATATCCCAGGGAGGAACCCTTTGCTGGATGGATTTGGTCTGATCGCCTTTGCAAGTCTATTTCCCATTATGTCAGTTATGGCTTACGCCCAGCTCAGTGAATGGCGCAGTCGTAAACATCAAAATTGAGTGATTAATTCGAGGTATCCACATGCACTTCAAACTCATCATCGCTCTGGTAGAGGACAGTACCACTGAAAAGGTACTTGAAGCAGCCCGGGCAGCCGGAGCGACAGGCTCAACAGTCATCAATCATGCTCGTGGAGAAGGGATAGAACAGTCTAAAACCTTCCTCGGACTTACCCTGGACACACAGCGCGATGTTGTTCTGTTATTGGTAGAAGAACACCTTAGCCGGACGATATTGGAAAAGATTTCCGAAGCGGGTGAATTTGACGACCAACCGGGAAACGGCATTGCATTCCAGATAGACATCGAAGATGCAGTTGGTGTCAGTCACCAGATCGCGTCTCTTTCACAAGTGATCGAGGAGGAGTTATGAACGATAACAAACTAGTCCGCGTCCGTGACGTAATGAAAAGCAACTTTGACATGGTTGATGGAATGGATACTGTCCAGAAGGCTCTGGATAAGATGACCCATGTCGAAACCAAGTCTCTGATTGTTAAAAAACGCCATGAACATGATGAGTTCGGCTTGGTTACCCTGTCCGACATCGCCCGTCAGGTGCTTGCCAAAGACAGGGCTCCTGAGCGGGTCAACATATACGAAATCATGAGTAAACCGGCATTTACCGTCTCACCGCAGATGGATATACGATATTGCGCAAGAATGTTTGCTCGCTTTGAACTGAATAGGGCACCTGTAGTGGAGCAAGGCGAGGTAATAGGCGTTGTCAGTTACACTGACATGGTGCTAAAAGGCTTCCCCTCATCAGATCAGCCTTGAAGCAGTTGCAAAACGGCCTACTCAAGAGTGCCGTCTACAGAAGCTCGGTCAACCAGGATGAGCGTCCTCCTGGTACGGAGATAGACCTGTTGGTAATTCACAGTATCAGTCTTCCTCCGGGAGAGTTCGGAGGATCATGGATTGATAACCTGTTCATGAACTGTCTTGACGCTAACGCTCACCCATTCTTTAATGAAATCAAAGACCTGAAAGTCTCCAGCCACCTTCTGATACGACGTGATGGCTCGCTTGTCCAATATGTTCCATTTCACAACCGGGCTTGGCATGCTGGTGAATCAAGCTTTTGTGGGCAGCAGCGTTGCAACGATTTCTCAATTGGCATTGAACTGGAAGGCTGCGACGATACACCCTTTACAGAAGAGCAGTACCTGAGTCTTGCTGTAGCCACAAATCAGATTATGAACAGCTACCCATCAATTACCAAACAGCGCATCACAGGACACGCTGACATAGCACCAGGAAGGAAAACTGACCCTGGCCCCCTGTTTGACTGGGAGTATTACTTCAGTCTATTGCATTCTTGAGACAAAGGGCGGATATTCCATCATCACTTTAATTTTCAACTGACGATCAGCATGCTCCGCATCTGAATGGATAGGGGTAGTGCATAGGATGCTAATCAGGAATCACTGTAAACAGATCGCAAATTCTATAAAAACCCCACTCACAACTTGAAACTTTCTTCACTTTCGCCGAAACTCTCGCGATGACATTGACGATCATACTTATCTGCCTGATAGCAGAGCGTTTTTTACTAGAGCATATCCACCTGCGAAATCATCGCTGGTTCTCCAGATATTGCCAGTGGCAGCTACTGCAAAATCTACCCGACTGGTTGCAACAAGGCCTTTTCGGACTGATCTTACTCCTTTTGCCCCCCCTTCTGGGTATTGCCGTTCTTCAACAACTCTTCGCAGATAGTCTGTTAGGAATTCCTGCAGTCATCTTCTCCATTGGCGTTCTCCTCTACACCCTGGGACCAGAGGATTTAGACCAACAGATCAACCAATATGTCTCTGCTGCTGAAGATGATGATACCGATGCACGAGATGTCGCACGGGTGATTATCGAAGATGAACCACCAACCAGTGAACCTGCCTGTTCTCAAGCTGTGGCTGAAGCCGCATTACAACAGGCCAATCGACGCACAAGCGCTGTACTTTTCTGGTTTGTAATCCTTGGCCCTCTAGGTGCTATGTTCTACCGCCTGGCTACTTGGCTACCCAGCTCAGATCAGGCTGCGCAGGATATCGATTTCAAATTAAACGCCAAACAGTTGTTAACCATCTTAGATTGGGTACCAGCGAGGATCACATCATTCTGTTACGCCATCGCTGGTAGTTTCGAGGATGCCCTGTATGGCTGGAGAAGCTATCAGGAGAGCCGCCATAGCGAATTCAGTGACAGTAATACCGGTACCTTGATCTGTACAGGTAGTGGAGCAATGCGCTTGACCACACTACTCGACGAAGCCTATGCCGGGGCACATCTCTATTCATACCTGCCCAAGGCCGCGATGGCATTGATTTGGAGAAGTCTGATTGTGTTTCTCGTAATTTTGACTTTTCTCACCATTACAGGTCTGATCTAGGGCCGATCCGAGTCGTATTAACAGGCCCTGGTTATTTTTTGCTTAATCTCCCCTTATGAGTCAAAAAACCATAATCGATCTGATGCGTCATGGTGAGCCTGTTGGAGGTAGACGTTACAGGGGGCAAATCGACGACCCGCTTAGCGAGAAAGGGTGGCAGGAGATGCGACATGCAACATCTAAGGAGTCTCCCTGGGAAGTTGCTATAAGCTCGCCACTAAAGCGATGTAGTGAATTTGCTCTAGAGTTGAGTAACCAACTGAAAATCGATCTCATCCATGATGATCGCTTGAAAGAAGTTGGATTTGGAGCGTGGGAAGGCCACTCTGGAGATGAACTACGCGCAACTGACCCAAATATTCTTAACCGTTTTTACCACGATCCCATCACCAACCGACCAACAGGCGCAGAGTCTCTGGATAGCTTCAGTAACAGAGTTCAGCAAGCCTTTATCGAGGCGACCTCAGAACATGCGGGAAAGCATATCCTTATGGTTACCCATGCCGGGGTTATTAGAAGCATCCTGACCCACTTACTGAACGCACCTTTGGCATCCATGTACCGCTTGTCTATTGGCACCGCCACTATCTCCAGAATAGAAATCGATCAAGAGCGGCCGCCAACCATAATATTTGTCTGTAAAACAACACCTTGATACATATGTGAAAAAGTTGTACCCCTGGAGATATTTGACGCCCAACGCCTAAAATATCTGCACCAAAAAAATTAGCGCCAGAGGGATTAATGTGACGCCGATCACACTTCGCTTAAGTTTAACTTAAGCTAAATCAGTTATAAGTCACAGAAGAAGCTAAGTTTATGGCTTAGCCTTTATACCTAACGACCAATAAATAACCATACCGACATAGAATCGGTAGTTATTAATATAGAGGATGATTGATATGTCTTGGCTACTAATTGCTGCGCTCTCAGTTGTTGTTATAACTGTATTATCCACAAAAAGTGTTGATCTACCGGACCTATAGTCACTAGTTCAACATAAAAAGATTTCTCTCATCAGATATCTTATCTCGATGAGTGCTGTCGCACGTATTCATACATAACGATCGATGCCGCAACAGCAACATTGAGGCTCTCAACCTGGCCATACTGAGGTATGGAGAGGCAATCGATATCCGGATACTCCTCCTGCTGAAAGCTGTGCCCCCACTCTTCGTGACCTAAAACAAAGGCACTCTTCCTGCTCAGGGCTACATCAGTGGACAACCGTCCGCAGCCGCCTTGCAACATTACAATGTCATAGTCCCGGGCAACAAGATCCTGATAACTCTCCTCAAAACTATTAAAAAATTTAGCGGGCACCTTCTTGAAAGCACCTTTTCCTGGCGATGGATCGAAAGGACCAATATCAATAAGATGAACTTCTGAAGCCCCAAAGGCTTCTGCACTTCGAAAAATTTTGGCCACATTGAACCCTGCTTTCATGTGATCAAGAACCAGAATAAACTCATTTACACCAGGTTTAGCTAAAAGATTACGCTGTCGCTGTTTTTGGTAACGCAGGAGGGCTTGATCCCTGGCCTCTCGCTTCTCTCTTTTGTTCTTTCTTTGCCTCAACATGTTATTTATCAATGCCAAATTAGTTGAATGTATTGGATATTATTAGCACTAGTGCACCTCGTCATAGATTCTGTACCATTCAGCGAGTCTGGAAGGGGTTAGCTGCGCCCCGGAGGGAGCCGCCCCAATACGCCAGCTCTGCATTGTGGCTCTTGTAAAGGGCCTGCCATTCCCTGCGAGCCACTCCTTGATCTGACGTATTGGGGCGGGGCTCTGAATGGTACAGAATCTATGACGGGGTACACTAGCAGGCCTATATCAGTTGAATTTGAACAGTTCTGCAGCCAACCATTCTCCACTATCATCCACATCACCATTGAGACCTAAAAAAAACTAAAAACCCTATGAACATCATCGATCAATACTCTCCTTACAGCGTAATATATAGCTTATTCATACAGTGACAGGAATTACCATGCAAACCAATAGCGTTACCCGTGTTTTAATCTGGAGTCACTGGCTAAGGGTGTCGCACTGGCTTATCGCATTCCCGACCCTTGGCTTGATGGCTACTGGATTTCTGCTCAACAACCAGCTCCTCTCATCCACAGACCTCCACGAAATCCACTACATACTCAGCGCAATACTACTACCCGGCCTTCTGATCAGACTCTTCCTTCTCTTTTTTGGAAAGGGTGCTGAGCACATCAGTGACTGTGAGCCGAATCTCCACCGCATATCTCAAGCATTACAGGTTGTTAAGTTCTACTTAACACTTGGTAAATCACCCCTGCCAAAATGGTTTAGCCATAATCCACTATGGGGCCCAATCTATTTGGTCTTTTTCTTTGTACTGACTTTGAGCGTGATAAGTGGCTTTGTGCTACTCAACGAAATGCCATTTATTTTTGGAATGAGCATGACTGACCTTCACCATATTACCTACCAGATCATCGCCTGGTATTCACTTCTCCATGTGATTGCGGTTTTCACCCATGATCTTGGTAGTTCAAATGCAGACATATCAGGCATGATCAATGGACATCGCATATTTGAGATCAAGGAAGCAGAAAAGCAAACAGCCCAAGCTATTGATCTGGATGACTTAATGAAAACACTTAAAAAGTAGTGCTATTAATTCCCCCATATGCTTTATTTTTTTACGGCAAACCTGCACGATCGCCACTTTTGGCAGTTGACCGCTGGTATTGACGTCTTTCCGGAAAGGCTGATTTTTTACACAAATCGATGTAGCGGTAATGAGTTGACCCAATGGGTGAGCAAAAACTTCATCAATTGAAGTGGCGTATCATTTACTTACGTCAGATATCAGCGGTCAACTGATTTTTTGAGGTTGAATAGATAACGAACATAAAAAAACCCATACATTGCTGTATGGGTTCTTTATGCTCTTAACCCTGCTGGTTTATTCTTCAGTATCCGCCTCAGCTTCCTCTACTGGCTCTTCAACCGCTGGACGGTCGACCAGTTCAACATAAGCCATAGGCGCCTTATCACCAGCACGATAGCCACATTTCAGAATCCGCACATAGCCACCAGGACGAGCCTGATATCTTGGGCCTAACTCTGCAAAGAGCTTACCGACAGCTGATTTATCACGTAGACGAGAGAAAGCCAGACGCCGTTTAGCGACGTTATCTGTCTTTGACATGGTAATGAGCGGTTCAGCAACTTTACGCAGTTCTTTAGCCTTGGGTACAGTCGTCTTGATCAATTCATGATTGATCAAAGAGACCGCCATGTTTCTAAACATGGCATTCCTATGGCTGCTGTTCCGATTAAGCTGCCGTCCTGATTTGCGATGGCGCATGGGTCGACTTCCCCAAATTCAAAAATAGTTTAAAAGGTGAAAGAAACGGGCTTAATGAGCCAGTTGCTCTTCGATATTTTCTGGTGGCCAATGTTCCAGGCGCATGCCCAGTGACAAACCACGACGTGCAAGCACGTCTTTAATCTCAGTAAGTGATTTCTTACCCAGATTTGGCGTTTTAAGCAGTTCCACCTCGGTTCTTTGAATCAAATCACCGATAAGGAAAATGTTTTCAGCCTTTAAGCAGTTGGCTGAACGAACAGTCAACTCAAGATCATCAACCGGACGCAACAGTATTGGATCGATTGCTGGCTCTTCTGGTTCTGCAACCGACTCAGCAGCCTCAGCTTCCAGGTCGACAAATACAGAGAGCTGGTCACGTAAAATACTGGCTGAACGTCTGATTGCCTCTTCTGGATCAATGGTTCCATTGGTTTCCAATTCGATGACCAGACGATCTAAACCTGTGTTCTGCTCTACACGAGCAGCCTCAACGCTATAGGCTACTTCGCGGATGGGACTAAACGATGCATCAACCTGCAACATACCGATTGGACGTTCGTCGCCGGCGGAACCCTGACGGGCTGCTGCAGGGTGATAACCCCGCCCACGGTGTACATTCAGAGTCATGTTTATTTCGCCTGACTTAGTCAGAGTCGCAATAACATGATCAGGATTAGCAACTTCCACATCATGATCTACAGCGATATCACTTGCAAAGACCTGTCCTGGACCCTTTTTCTGCAACTTCAAAGTCGCTTCATCACGGGTGTGCATAACCAAAGCAACCTGCTTTAGATTAAGTAAAATATCCAGTACATCTTCTTGCACACCTTCAATCGTGGTGTACTCATGTAATACCTCTGCGATCTCAACTTCAGTTATCGCACTACCAGGCATTGACGAAAGAAGGATGCGCCGAAGTGCATTGCCCAGAGTGTGTCCAAAACCTCTTTCGAGAGGCTCAAGAGTTACCTTGGCTCGTGTTGCTGTTATCGGCTGTACATTGACGATGCGAGGCTTTAGAAATTCCGTAACGCTTTCGGTCATATATTTTCCCTCGTCAAGGCTTACTTGGAGTAGAGCTCAACGACCAGTTGTTCGTTAATTTCAGCAGATAGATCAGAACGGTCCGGAATGCGCTTTAGCTTACCCTTCATTGCTTTAGGATCCACTTCCACCCAGTCAACGAATCCATATTGTCCCTGCAACTCCAGGGCCCCCTGAATTCTGACCTGCTTTTTAGCCTTCTCACGGATTGTAACTTCGTCTTCCGCGTTAACTTTAAAGGAAGGCACATTAACAATTTTACCGTTGACCTCGATCGCTTTATGGCTGACGAGTTGGCGGGCTTCAGCACGTGTGGCGCCGAATCCCATACGGTAGACAATATTGTCCAGTCGTGTCTCAAGGAGCTGCAGCAGATTTTCACCTGTTGCGCCCTTGTTCTGTGCAGCAGCCTTATAGTAGTTACGGAACTGCTTTTCCATTACACCGTAGATACGACGTACTTTCTGCTTCTCACGTAACTGCAAACCATAGTCAGAAACCCGGCGACGACGGTCACCCGCCTGTCCTGGTACTTTTTCCATGTTGCACTTGGAGTCAACCGAGCGCACACGACTCTTGAGGAAAAGGTCTGTGCCTTCTCGACGGCTCAGCTTACACTTAGGTCCGATGTACCTTGCCATGATTCAATAACTCCAGTGATTATACGCGGCGCTTTTTAGGAGGACGGCAACCGTTATGAGGTATCGGTGTCACGTCGGAAATACTGGTGATTTTGAAACCAGCATTATTAAGAGATCTAACGGCAGACTCACGTCCAGGCCCCGGACCTTTAACATTGACATCGAGATTCTTGACGCCGTACTCCTTAACCATCTGACCTACACGATCTGCAGCAACCTGTGCTGCAAACGGCGTACTTTTTCTGGAACCACGAAAACCGGAGCCGCCGGCTGTAGCCCACGCTAGGGCATTACCCTGACGGTCGCTTATGGTAATGATGGTATTATTGAAAGAAGCGTGAATATGAGCAACACCGTCGGTGACGCTCTTTCTTACCTTCTTTTTGGTACGGCTACTGGGTTTTGCCATCTTCTGTACCTACAGATTCGAATTAAAATTAATTAACGTTTGATCGGACGACGCGGCCCTTTACGGGTGCGTGCGTTGGTGCGTGTACGCTGTCCACGTAACGGAAGACCGCGACGGTGACGTATACCACGGTTACAACCGAGATCCATCAAGCGTTTTATATTCATGGAGATCTCACGTCGCAGATCGCCTTCAACCGTAAAACGGGATACGATGCCACGAATGGACTCAATTTGGTCTTCACTCAATTCCTGGATTTTGGTACTTGGTTTAATACCAGCCTCTTCACAGATATCACCCGCACGTGAGCGTCCGATACCATAGATAGAGGTCAATGCAATAACTGCATGCTTTCGATCCGGAATGTTGACTCCAGCAATTCGAGCCATCTTTCTAATCTCCTAATGTACCCCCCGAAATTATTCCGAAGGGAAACGCACAATAATACCTCAGGCAACAGACTCTATCAAGTCGTTACCGCGTCATTTTTTAATCAGGTTATCCCTGACGCTGCTTGTGGCGGCCTTCTTTACAGATGACACGCACTACGCCATTACGGCGAACAATCTTACAATTGCGGCAGATTTTTTTAACTGATGCACGCACTTTCATGTTACAGACTCCAAATTAGATTCGGTCAAATCAGCGCAGCAGACCACCGCTGCCACCACCTTTTAAATTGGCCTTTTTCATCAAGCCCTCATACTGGTGTGACATCAAGTGCGCTTGAACCTGCGCCATAAAATCCATCACCACCACCACTATAATCAGTAGCGATGTACCACCGAAGTAGAAAGGTACATTCCAACCGACGATGAGAAACTCTGGCAGCAGGCAGACCAGGGTTATATAAATAGCACCAGCCATTGTTAACCTGGACATAACCCCATCTATATACTTTGCAGTCTGCTCGCCAGGTCTTATACCCGGTATAAAAGCACCTGAACGCTTCAAGTTATCAGCGGTATCACGTGAGTTAAAAACTAACGCCGTATAAAAAAAGCAGAAAAATATGATCGCTGCTGCATAAGCCATGACATAAACAGGCTCTCCTGGTGAGAGCTTTGCGAATATGTCTTGAATCCAGCGCGTTCCCTCAGTATTTCCAAACCACTGCCCTAGTGTTGCTGGGAAAAGAATAATACTGGAGGCAAAAATTGGTGGTATTACGCCAGCCATATTAAGCTTTAAAGGCAAATGGGTACTCTGTGCCGCAAGCATCCTTCGACCTTGCTGGCGCTTTGCATAGTTAATTGTGATACGTCGTTGACCACGTTCAACAAAGACAACAAAAGCGGTAACTGCAATAGCAAGAACAAACAGAAAGAGAATTGTTATCGCATTAAGTTCACCGGTGCGAGCCAGTTCAAGAGTCCCGCCGATTGCAGCTGGCAATCCAGCAACAATACCTGCAAATATGATCATCGAAATACCATTGCCGATACCGCGCTCAGTAATCTGCTCGCCAAGCCACATCAAAAACATAGTGCCAGTTACGAGAGAGACGGCTGCAGTAACCACAAAACCTACACCCTGGTGTACTACGATAGTCTCACCACCAACGGTCTGACTCTGTAGCGCAATCGAGATGCCAACAGCCTGAAATGTAGCTAGTACAACTGTGCCATAGCGAGTGTATTGCGTGATCTTTCTTCGACCAGACTCACCCTCTTTCTTCAACTGCTCCAAGCTAGGGATAACAGCAGACATCAACTGCATGATAATAGAGGCTGAGATATAGGGCATGATACCAAGAGCAAAGAGACTGGCACGTTCAAGAGCACCACCCGAAAACATGTTAAACATGTCCAGAATGGATCCTTGAGCCTGCTCAAACAGAGCAGCAAGTGCCACTGGGTTTACGCCAGGTACAGGTATGAACGTACCAATGCGAAAAACCAAAAGCGCGCCAGCAACAAACAGTAGACGTTGACGTAACTCAGTCAACTGCCCCATGCCACCGAGCGCTCCCATCATTGAACCTTGGTTGGCCATGATCTATTCGACCTTACCACCGGCGGCTTCAATAGCAGCCTTTGCACCCTTAGTCAGGCTGATACCTTTTACTGTAACAGCGCGATCAATGCTTCCAGAGGCGAAGATCTTTGCACGCTTCATTGAGCGGCGGATCAGATTCGCTTTCTTTAGAGCTTCAAGATCTATGACATCACCTTCGATTTTAGCTAACTCACCCAGACGTACCTGAGCAGAAACTATGGAAACTCGAGAGGTAAAACCGATCTTTGGAAGACGGCGTTGCAAAGGCATTTGACCGCCTTCAAATCCGACTTTATGGAAACCACCTGAACGAGACTTTTGACCCTTATGACCACGTCCGCAGGTTTTTCCGAGTCCACTACCGATGCCGCGACCAACGCGTTTGCGTGTAGTCTTGCTTCCCGGTGCTGGCTGAAGAGTATTCAATTTCATCTTAAGACTCCACTACCTTAACCATGTAACTGACCTTGTTAACCATGCCGCGAGTGCAAGGGGTATCTTCAACATCAACTTCGTGATGTATACGACGTAGACCCAGTCCTTTCACACATGCTTTATGACTCGCAAGGCGACCACTTGTGCTACGCACCAGTTTTACCCGCATCATCTTCTTATCAGCCATGTCTTACCCCAGGATATCTTCGACGCTTTTACCCCGTTTAAGGGCAACTGATTCAGCGTCAGCCATTTCGTTAAGGCCGTTAATGGTAGCTCGCACAACATTCATTGGATTGTTTGTGCCGATACACTTTGCCAAGACGTTCTGTACACCCAGCACTTCAAAGACAGCGCGCATCGCGCCACCTGCGATAATGCCGGTACCGTCTGAGGCTGGCTGCATGAATACCTTTGCTGCACCATGTCGACCAACCAGAGGATACTGTAGTGTAGAGCCATTGAGTTTTACGCTAACCATGTTTTTGCGCGCAGTCTCCATAGCTTTCTGGATAGCAACTGGTACCTCTCTAGCCTTACCAGTCCCAAAACCAACTCTACCTTTTCCATCACCAACTACTGTCAGTGCAGAGAAGCCGAATTGACGACCACCTTTGACCACTTTCGCAACCCGGTTAACATTGACGAGCTTTTCTAGTAACTCGTCACCCTCAGGCTTTGCATTAAAATTTGCCATAATCCTAAACCTTTAAAATTGAAGACCGGCTTCACGAGCCGCTTCAGCGAGGGCCTTAACGCGACCGTGGTAACGAAAACCCGAACGATCAAAAGCCACACTTTCAACGCCGGCACTCTTTGCCCGCTCTGCCACAAACTTTCCTACTACTGAGGCTGCTTTGATATTGCCGCTGGCTTTACCGTCGATCTCGCCCAGTACAGCCTTGTCCAGCGTTGAGGCACTGGCTAATACACTCTCACCATCAGGACTTATCACCTGAGCATAAATGTGGCGTGGTGTACGATGAATCGAGAGACGATGAACACCAAGCTCTCTGATCTTTGCTCTGGTACGACGCCCGCGGCGTATACGTGATTGTTTCTTGTCCATCGTTCTACCTATTTCTTCTTGGCTTCTTTACGAACCACATGTTCGTCAGCATATCTGACACCCTTACCCTTGTAAGGCTCAGGTGGGCGGTATGCGCGAATCTCTGCAGCAACTTGGCCAACACGCTGTTTGTCACTACCACTTACTACGATTTCAGTGGCTGAAGGCGTTGCAATACTGATACCCTCCGGAACTGGATAATCGATTGGATGTGAAAAACCAAGATTTAAATTGAGGCTTTTACCACCGGCTTGCGCTCTGTAGCCAACACCGACAAGCTGCAACTTCTTTTCAAATCCCTGGCTAACGCCAGTAACCATATTATTGACCAATGCACGGAAGGTTCCTGCCATGGCCCAAGCTGATTTGGCTTCAGATTTAGGTGCTACATTGAGATTATTGTCTTCTTCTTTGATTGCAATATCAGGATGAAGATTCAGAGCCATTTCACCTTTAGGCCCTTTGACAGAAATCGATTGATCACCCATTTTCACGGTAATACCGGAGGGTAATGCGATAGGACTTTTTGCTACACGTGACATGATTCGACCTCCTATGCAACAAAGGCGATAACTTCACCGCCCTGGCCGAGTTCACGTGCGGCTCGATCTGTCATCACACCTTTAGATGTGGAGATAATCGCAACCCCGAGTCCGGCGCGTACCTTTGGCAGATCATCTCTACCTTTATAAACACGCAGTCCAGGACGGCTGACCCGTTTGATAAGCTCAATTACGGGACGACCCTGAAAATAGCGCAACTCCAAAACCAGTGTTGGTTTAGGGCTATCTTCTTTAACTGAGACTTCTTGGATATAGCCTTCGCTTTTCAAAAGGTTGGCAATTGCTACCTTTTGCTTGGAAGAGGGCAACTCGACAGACGATTTTTTTGCTGCCTGGCCATTTCGTATACGTGTGAGCATATCCGCTATGGGATCTGACATACTCATATTTTAGCTCCTAAGGTCAGTCCGCCTTTATGGCGCGATACCTAACGATTAAACAACCAAGTGCTCAGGGCACTCGGGGTAAGGGCGCAGGATTATACTGTTACCAGCTAGCTTTAACAAGCCCTGGAACATCACCTCTCATTGCCGCTTCGCGCAGTTTATTTCTGCACAAGCCGAATTTACGGTAAACACCGTGAGGACGACCGGTCACCTGGCAGCGATTCCGCTTGCGTGATGGACTGGCATCCCTTGGTAATTTCTGTAATTTATTTACAGCCACTTCAACTTCTTCAAAACTGCTGTTTGGATTCTTGATCACAGCTTTGAGAGCATCACGTTTCGCGGCAAACCGGGAAACTGTACGTGCACGTCTGGTTTCACGTGCGATCATGCTTTTCTTTGCCATATTAAACTCAGTTCTTAAATGGAAACTTGAAGGCTTCCAAGAGCGCACGACCTTCCTCATCAGTACGCGCTGTTGTGGTGATGGTAATATCCAAACCACGAAGTGCGTCGATTTTGTCGTAATCGATCTCAGGAAACATAATCTGTTCTTTGACACCCATTGAGTAGTTTCCTCGACCATCAAATGACTTGTTACTCAAGCCACGAAAGTCACGGATACGGGGTATCGAGATGTTAATCAGTCGATCAAGGAATTCATACATACGCTCTCTGCGCAGTGTCACCTTGCAACCAATTGGCCACCCTTCACGAACCTTGAAACCAGCGATAGATTTTCTGGCATAGGTAATGATAGCCTTTTGACCGGCAATCTTCTCCATGTCACCTACTGCGTGCTCAAGTACCTTTTTATCACCGATTGCCTCACCGACACCCATATTCAGGGTAATCTTAGTGATTTTCGGCACTTCCATGATGCTGTTGAACTGAAACTTATCCATCAGATTCTTGACAACAGTCTCACTATAATATTGCTGTAACCTAGCCATCTCTCATCGTGCCTCAAATGTCGACGACTTCTTGGTTGGATTTAAAAATCCGAACCTTTTTGCCATCTTCGAGAATTTTGAAACCTACCCGATCACCCTTATCAGTTGCCGGGTTATATAAAGCGACATTGGAGATGTGTAACGGCATCTCCTTGTCCAGGATACCTCCAGGTTCACCCTTATTAGGGTTTGGCTTGGTATGCTTTTTTGCCATATTGACGTTTTCGACGACCAATCGGTCATCTGCAAGCGTCTTGACTACTGTACCGCGCTTGCCCTTATCCTTTCCTGTAATGACGATAACTTCGTCACCTTTTTTAATCTTGCTTGCCATTAGTGCTGCCTCACAAAACTTCAGGTGCAAGCGAAATTATTTTCATAAATCGCTCACCCCTTAATTCACGGGTAACGGGACCAAAGATACGTGTACCAATGGGCTGTAACGAACTGTTGAGCAGTACGGCAGCATTGGAATCGAAACGAATCACCGATCCATCAGGTCGACGAACACCTTTTCTGGTGCGTACGACAACCGCATTGTAGACGTCACCTTTCTTAACTTTGCCTCGAGGGATTGCATCTTTGACACTGACTTTAACAATGTCGCCAACGCCGGCATAACGACGGTGAGAACCGCCTAGCACCTTTATGCACTGAACCCGCTTCGCACCGCTGTTGTCAGCAACGTTGAGGTTAGACTGCATCTGAATCATGGTATTGCCCTAATTCCAAATAGTTACGATTGGCACAAACTGCTTAAAAGTCAGCTCGCACGCTCCAGTACCTTCACCAGACGCCAGGTCTTGGTCTTCGACAGTGGACGGCACTGTTCTACCATCACGGTATCACCGGAGTGACACTCATTTGCTTCATCATGAGCGTGAACTTTGGTTGAACGTCTCATGAACTTCCCGTAAACAGGATGCTTCACTCTCCGTTCAACGGTTACTGTGATTGATTTATCCATCGCATCACTGACCACCTGGCCAATCAGTGTACGGTTAGTTGCCTGTTGCTCACTCATGATGCGTCACCCGACTTCTGTTCATTCATCACAGTCTTGATCCGCGCAATATCTTTACGAACTTCATTCATGCGGGATGGACGAGCAAGCTGTCCGGTACCCTGTTGCATGCGCAGGTTGAACTGTTCTTTCAAGAGCTCATCCAGTGTGCTGGTCAACTCTTGTTGCGACTTCGCTCTAATTTCAGATGCTTTCATTACATTACCGTCCGTTTCACGAAAGAGGTCGCTACAGGCAGCTTCGCAGATGCTAGCGCGAACGCTTCGCGTGCGATTTCTTCGGAAATGCCTTCAATTTCATAAAGCATGCGACCAGGTTGGATCTGCGCAACCCAGTACTCCACATTACCCTTACCTTTACCTTGACGTACTTCAAGAGGCTTCTTGGTAATCGGCTTGTCAGGAAAGACCCGAATCCAGATCTTGCCACCACGTTTTACGTGACGGGTGATCGCACGACGTGCTGATTCAATTTGACGCGCGGTAATACGTCCTCTGCCAGTCGACTTTAGACCATATTCACCAAAGGAGACCGAGCTGCCGGCAAACGCCAGCCCACGATTGCGACCTTTGTGCTGTTTGCGAAATTTTGTCCGTTTTGGCTGTAGCATGACTTAAGACCTCTTGCTCGATGCAGCGGGTTTGGTCTCAACTTCAACTTCCTCGCGATCACCGAATACTTCACCTTTGAAGACCCATACCTTGACACCGATGATGCCATAGGTGGTATTGGCTTCAGCAAACCCATAATCAATATCTGCACGCAGGGTGTGCAAAGGAACGCGACCTTCGCGATACCACTCAGAGCGTGCAATTTCAGCGCCGTTCAATCTACCGCCAATATTGACTTTTATACCCTCAGCACCCAAGCGCATGGCGTTCTGTACAGAGCGCTTCATGGCTCGACGGAACATAACGCGACGCTCGAGCTGCTGTGCAATACTCTCCGCAACCAACTGGGCATCCAGTTCAGGCTTACGAATCTCTTCGATACTCATATGTACCGGTATGCCCATCATTGCAGAGATATCGGAACGCAATGCATCGATATCTTCACCTTTCTTACCAATCACCAGTCCTGGACGGGCTGTGTGAACAGTAATATGTGCATTGTTGGCTGGCCGATCGATCTGAATGCGGCTGACTGAGGCTTGAGACAACCTCTTTTTCAGATACTCACGCACTTCAAGATCTTTGTTTAAAAGCGTGGCATACTGCTTAGAATCTGCATACCACTTGGACGTCCAGTCTTTAACAATGCCAAGACGTATCCCGGTTGGATGTACTTTCTGACCCATTTCGGCCTCTCTTGCCTTTTACTTTTCTGCAACCGTCACATTAATGTGACTGGTTCGCTTGAGAATTCTGGATGCGCGGCCTTTAGCCCGAGCACGAATACGCTTCATGGTGGGACCTTCGTCAACACTCACGGCCGCAACCTTCAGTTCATCGATATCAGCACCATCATTGTGCTCAGCATTGGCGATAGCGGATTCGAGAACCTTCTTTACCAATACTGCGCCCTTTTTCTTGCTGAACGACAGAATATTAAGCGCCTGCTCTACTGGCAGCCCACGAATTTGGTCAGCAACCAATCTACCTTTTTGAGCCGCAAGACGGGCATGACGTAACTTTGCTGTTGTTTGCATCATATCCCCCTTACTTCGACTTCTTATCTGCGGCATGACCACGATAAGTTCGGGTCAGAGCAAACTCACCCAGTTTATGTCCGACCATATTTTCGGACACCAGTACAGGTACATGCTGTTTGCCGTTATATATAGCGACGGTCAATCCTACCATCTCAGGAAACACGACAGATCTGCGTGACCAGGTTTTGATAGGACGCTTGTTGTTCTGGGCTACCGCTTCGTCCACCTTCTTTACCAGATGGTGGTCAATGAATGGGCCTTTTCTGACTGAACGTGGCACGACTCTAACCCCTAATTATCTATTTACGGTTTCTACCACGAACAATCATCTTGTTCGTGCGCTTGTTGGTGCGGGTCTTATATCCCTTGGTTGGCGTACCCCAAGGAGACACTGGATGACGTCCGCCAGAAGTACGGCCTTCACCACCACCATGTGGATGATCAACCGGGTTCATGGCAACACCACGTACGGTTGGACGAATACCTTTCCAGCGCGTCGCACCGGCTTTACCCAGTGAGCGTAGGTTATGCTCAGAGTTTGACACCTCACCAATAACTGCTCTGCAGTCGGCGGGTACCTTTCTCATTTCACCAGAACGCAAGCGCAGTGTAGCGTACTCACCCTCGCGAGCTACCAACTGAACAGCTGAACCTGCAGATCGGGCAATTTGCGCACCTTTGCCAGGTTTCATTTCAATACAATGAACAACTGAACCAAGTGGCATGTTTCGCAGTGGGAGACAGTTACCGGTCTTGATTGGTGCGGCTGAACCTGACTCTACGCTATCTCCAACATGCAGATTGTTAGGCGCAATAATGTAATTGCGTTCTCCATCTGCATAGCGAATCAGAGCGATTCGTGCGGTTCGATTAGGATCGTATTCAAGTCTTTCAACGACAGCTGGAATAGCTTCCTTGTTTCGCTTGAAATCGATAATACGATAGCGCTGTTTATGACCACCACCACGATGACGGGTAGTTATACGACCGTTGTTGTTACGACCACCGCTCTTGCTCTTTTTTGCCAGCAGTGGACCATAGGGCGCACCCTTATGGAGCTCTGCATCGACAACCTTGACCACAAACCTGCGGCCTGCAGAGGTCGGTTTTGATTTAACGACTGCCATTATCCCAATCCTGTATTACTTGCTCATGCACCAGCTGCGAAATCGATTTCGCTGCCAGCCTTGAGACGTACATATGCTTTTTTCCAGTCGGAACGTTTGCCATTGATGGCGCCAAAGCGTTTTTGCTTACCTTTGACATTCACCACTTGAACACGCTCGACCTCAACCTCAAACAGCTTTTCAACCGCTTTCGCAATCTCACGCTTGGTAGCGTCAGTTGTTACGCGAAAGGTATATTGAGCGTTTTGGTCTGCAATAATGCTGCTTTTTTCCGAAACCAGCGGACTCAAAAGAACCTTCATGAGACGTTCGTTATTCATGCCAGACGCTCCTCAAGTTTTTTAACCGCGTTCTCGGTAACCAAGATATGCTCATAGGCGACCAGACTTACTGGATCGATCTCTTCTACATCGCGCACATCGACACCATATAGGTTTCGTGACGCCAGATAGAGATTTTCATCCGGGCTTTCAGATACCACGAGGACATCGTTAATATCCAGTCCCTTCAATTTGCCAACCAACTCTTTAGTCTTTGGTTGAGAGATGCTGATCTCATCGACCACCACCAGTCTCTCCTGGCGATTGAGCTCCGACAATATTGATCGAATTGCACCACGGTACATCTTACGATTAACCTTCTGTGCATAACTGCGAGGGGCGGCAGCAAAGTTGACACCACCACTGCGCCAAATCGGGCTACGGCTAGTACCTGCACGGGCACGGCCAGTACCTTTCTGACGAAATGGCTTGGCACCACCACCTCTCACTGCAGCACGATTCTTTTGTGCTTTAGTTCCAGCACGCGCTGCAGACATATAAGCAGTAACTACTTGATGTATCAGCGTCTGCTTGAATTCTGCGCCGAAGACATCATCAGATACCTGCATTGTCTGAGATCCAGCGGCTGTCTTTACGTTGAGATCCATTACTGTCACCCTTTATTCTTCATCTTCACAGCAGGCGTAACGATGACGTCACCCCCTCTGGAGCCCGGTACTGAACCTTTAACCAAGAGCAGATTACGCTCTGCGTCAACGCGAACAATTTCAAGGTTCTGCTGGCAGCGCTGTGCTGCACCCATGTGACCTGCCATCTTCTTACCTTTGAAGACACGACCAGGGGTTTGACATTGTCCAATCGAACCAGGAGCACGATGAGACAGTGAGTTACCATGGGTCGCATCCTGCATATGGAAGTTGTGACGTTTCACACCACCCTGAAAACCTTTACCCTGAGTCTTACCGCGAACATCAACGATCTGGCCAGCTTCAAAAAGGTCAGCTTTAATCTCGCTACCTACTTCGATGCCTTCTACATCAGATGATTGAGCGCGAAACTCCCACATGTTACGTCCAGCCTCGACACCTGCTTTCGCGTAGTGTCCGGCAGCTGGCTTACTTACCCGTGACGCTTTACGCGCACCGGTAGTAATCTGAATAGCAAGATACCCATCGGCATCTTCAGACTTCAGCTGTGTAACACGGTTGGGTTCAACCTCTATAACCGTAACAGGCACAGAATCACCTTGTTCGGTAAATACTCGGGTCATTCCTGCCTTCCGGCCGACTACTCCAATCGCCATCGTTCTTAACCTCAGTTCAGTTTGATCTGCACGTCGACGCCGGCAGCCAAATCGAGCTTCATTAACGCATCCACAGTCTTATCAGTCGGCTCGACAATATCGAGTAGACGCTTATGGGTGCGTATCTCATACTGATCTCGCGCATCTTTATTGACATGCGGTGAAATCAGAATGGTATATCGCTCATTCTTAGTCGGCAGTGGAATCGGGCCACGCACGTGCGCGCCTGTCCGCTTAGCGGTCTCCACAATCTCGCGTGCAGATTGATCAATCAGACGATGATCAAATGCTTTGAGACGAATTCGTATTCTCTGGTTAGCCATTATCTATTACTCGATAATCTTGGATACCACACCGGCACCCACTGTCCGACCACCTTCGCGGATCGCAAAACGCAGACCCTCTTCCATCGCGATCGGTGCTATCAGTTTTACAACCATCTTCACATTATCTCCG
>NZ_JBSYOQ010000027.1:0-9481 GCF_058244645.1 Candidatus Thiodiazotropha sp. AKAK3 | reverse complement strand
CATGGCCCCACCCTACAGTTTATATCGACAGGTAGGGTGGGGCCATGCCCCACCAAATCGCGCTGGAAATTCACAAACCACCTGGAATCTTCTGCAGATTCTTAACTATCACCACAACTGACTTTGTAGGGTAATCAGGTAAACTTTGAGAGTGGGTGGCACTCGAAAATAAAGCCTCAAACATTCTCCAAGATATAGTCTACAAATGCCCGGTCAGCGCGGGACAGGTAACCCCCTTTTTTCCAGGCCAGAGAGAGATCTAGAAACACAGGCTCAGAGAAAGGTACCGCAACCAAGTCCTGTTGAACATCCTGTTCTACCACCATGCGCAGGAAGGTGGTGATACCGAAGCCTTGTCGAACGATCGCCTTGGTCAATGGAATCAGATTGGTCTCAAAAGCAATGATCGGCTCCTGTTGGCGTTGGTGACTGAAGCGATCAATAAACTCCCGTAAAAAATAGCCCTGTTTGAAGACTACCAATTCATGGCTGAAGAACTCTTCCATACTGATGCACTCTTGTTTCGCAAAAGGGTGATCCTTTGGTACACAAGCCACCATCTCCTCACGGGTTAAAAACCTGGTCTCCAGATCCGCCGGAGGGGCATCCGCCACGACAACCCCTAAATCGAGTTCCCCTGCACGTATCATCTCTTGCAGGCGACGTGTACCTTGCTCAAAAACAGAGAGCCTCAATTCATGATAGCGATGTTTGAATCCCATCAGAAAAGGGGGGAAATAGTAAGAGCCCAACATACTTGGAATGCCGATCCGAACCTCGCCTTTCGTCAAGCCTTTAAGTTCACTCATCTCCAGTTCAGCCACATTGGCCTGCTGCAATAGCTGTTCGGCATGGCCGAGTAAGACTTCGCCTTCGGTGGTTACGGTGATCTGTCGCTCACTTCGCTGAAGTAGAGTGAGATCCAGTTCTGACTCCAGCTTCCGGATCGCGATACTGATGGCGGGTTGTGCAATATGGAGATGACGAGCTGCTGCGCTAAAGCCCCCCTGATCAACCACTGCCTTGAAATAACTCAGTTGCTTTAAATTCATAAATAAATAATATAGAAAATATTAAAATAATATATTTTAATTATAGATGATCCCTCGCTAAGCTCAATCTTCCATTTCAGACAGATTGAGAAGATGATTCAGACCCACACAACAGAATTCTGGCGAGCAACAGTGGCACTATGTGTCGGCTCGATCATGGTGTTCAGTAATCTATACATCACCCAGCCTCTGTTGCCACTGATTCGCGAAGTGTTCGCTGTCGATTCTCTCCAGGCCACAATGAGTCTATCTGTGGCAACCCTCTCACTGGGGGGGGCTCTGCTGTTGCTTGGGCCACTGTCAGATGCCGTAGGTCGGCGGGTGGTCATCCTTACCAGCCTGATTCTCTTGTGCCTGACTACCTTTGCTGCTGCATTTGTTACCGACTACACACAGTTATTGGTGTTGCGGGGTATGCAGGGGGCTTTCATTGCCGGTCTGCCCGCTGCAGCGATGGCTTATATGGGAGAGGAGTTTGAGCCAAAAGGGCTGCTTCTGGCAGTGGGTCTCTACATTGGTGCCAACTCACTTGGGGGGGTGGCCGGTCGTTTGATTAGTGGTCTGGTTGCCGCTGAGTGGGGGTGGTCCTATAGTTTTATGACGTTGGCTGGATTCGATCTTATCTGTCTGATCACTGTTGTCTGGTTGTTACCTGCCTCAAGTCGCTTTAAGGCTAAACCTTTGAGTCTGGGGCATGTGATGAGTGGTCTCTCCGGCCACCTTCGTAATCCCCTGATACTGGCCGCCTGCTTTATCGGCGGGCTGAACTTTATGATTTTTGTGAATCAGTACAGCTACATCACCTTTGTTCTGGCTGATGAGCCATTCACTCTTACATCCTCCTGGTTGGGATTGCTTTTTCTGACTTATCTGACAGGCACCTTAGCTGCCGGCTTTTCTGGACGACTGGTGCACAATCGCTCCCAGCCAGTAGCCATAGGCGTGGGTATTGCGGTTTTTATGATCGGTACCTTGCTCACTTTGAATCAGCAGCTGAACTGGATTATTGCCGGCCTGTTTATCAATGCACTGGGATTTTTCTTTACCCACTCACTGGCGGCAGGCTGGGTCGCTGGGCATGCAAAGAGCGCTCGAGGCAGTGCTACATCGCTCTATCTGATGTTCTACTATGCCGGAGCCACCTTGGGTGGTTTCTATCTGGAACCCTTCTGGCGCTGGTTGGGTTGGTCAGGTGTTGTTGCCGGCTCACTTCTGATATTAACCATCACCCTGAGTCTGGCTGTTTGGCTGGGTAGATATGAGCGTAGATACAGTAGAACCGGCAGTGAGTATCCTGAAGAAACCCTAGTGGGTGCAAGGGTAGCGGTCAATTCTGCATCGAAGCTATTTTCTACAAAATCAGGTACTTGCTATTAGAATGGAGCAGCCAACTGATTTTTTAGGTTAAAACAAAGGCATAGCTTCATTGCTGCCCCACTTACTTTAACTATTACGTTTGTAACTGATTCATTGTTGCTGGTTTCTATTGCAGATTGAGAATTGAGACATGAAAAAAGCATTGTAAAGTAGAGAGTCACTGCTAGAAAAAACTTACAAGTCATCAGTATTTTAAATAGGTGGGAGAGGGGCTGGGGGAGAGGGGGGTGAACAAACACCCTATTTTCTCCAACAATCAGCAAGAAAAATATGATTGATCAATGCGCTTTTATCAATCAATCAAATGAAACGCTTCGCGTACACCCTCTCCCCAACCCCTCTCCCGTAAAGGGAGAGGGGCTTTCAGAGTTGTTCTGAGAAGATTGAAAGTTAATCGGGCAGCAGTGGCATAGGTTTTATCTGTTGAAGACTCATGACGTGAGCTTGTGGCTGTGTGATAATTCTGTCCATTGAATAATTTCGTAAGATCACAGATGAGGATTCACCGAATGGATGAAAACCGTACAAAGGCCTTGAGTGCTGCTCTTGGACAGATTGAGAAGCAGTTCGGCAAAGGCTCCGTCATGCGTATGGGCGATACCAATGCCATCAGAAATATCGAGGCTATCTCGACTGGCTCGATCAGCCTGGATGTTGCCCTGGGTGTGGGAGGCCTGCCCAAAGGTCGCGTGGTTGAAATCTATGGTCCGGAATCTTCAGGTAAAACCACGCTTACCCTGCAGGTGGTTGCCGAGGCTCAAAAGGTAGGTGGCACAGCGGCCTTTATCGATGCAGAGCATGCCTTGGATCCTCAGTATGCAGAAAAGCTCGGAGTCAATGTGGATGAGTTGCTGGTCTCTCAACCGGATACCGGCGAGCAGGCCCTCGAGATTACCGACATGTTGGTACGATCCGGTGCAGTTGATGTGGTGGTTATCGACTCGGTGGCAGCACTGACGCCAAAGGCTGAGATCGAAGGGGATATGGGCGATTCTCATGTGGGACTTCAGGCTCGTCTGATGTCGCAGGCGTTGCGTAAACTTACCGCGAATATCAAACGCACCAACTGTCTGGTGATCTTTATTAACCAGATACGTATGAAGATTGGTGTCATGTTCGGTAGTCCGGAGACCACCACCGGTGGTAATGCGCTGAAATTCTACTCTTCCGTACGCCTCGATATTCGTCGTATCGGCGCCATCAAAAAGGGTGATGAGGTCGTGGGTAACGATACCCGTGTCAAGGTGGTTAAGAATAAAGTGGCGCCACCATTCAAACAGGTTCAGTTTGAAATCCTCTATGGCGAGGGTATTTCACTACAAGGTGAGATTATTGAGCTGGGTGTTAAACAGGGCATAGTTGATAAATCAGGGGCCTGGTACAGCTATAACGGTGACCGTATTGGTCAGGGTAAGGAAAACGTACGTAATTTTCTCAAGGAAAACCCTGACATTTCCAACGAAATCGAAACACGTATCCGTGCTGAACTCTTACCTGTAGATGAAAAGGAAGAGAAATTGGAAGAGGCAGAAAGCTGAGCGAAGCCGACTCCGACTACACTGATATCGAAATCTCGGCGGTCAGATTTCTGGCCGCTCGGGAGCATTCCCAAGAGGAACTCAGGCGCAAACTCCTCAAGCGTCATTACGACTCCGACCAGATCGAACGGGTATTGGAAGAGTTGAGCGCTTCCGATCTACTTAGTGATGCCCGTTTTACAGAGGCCTTCGTAGAGAGTCGTATCAGGAAAGGGCAAGGCCCTGTTCGTATTCGGCTGGAACTGCGTGAGCGGGGGGTAGCCAGTCAACTGACTGAAGAGGCATTGGAAGCCTATGCCGATCAGTGGTGGAATCTCCTAAAGGAGGTTCATGACACCAAGTTTGGTTGCGAGAAGGCCGATTCCAATAAAGCGCTGGCTAAACGGGCTCGTTTTCTCGAATCACGAGGTTTTCCTGGCGAGCTCATCCGGGCATTGTTGTTGGACTAGTGGACCGCAGGCCTACTAGACACCATCTCTCTTAACTTCATAGAACATAGAGATGCTTGCACCATTCTGTGGCAAAAAAGGTGTTTGCAATCTCAAGCTTCAGCATGTGGAATCCTGGGATTTTTTGTCTATACTCCCGAACCGGAATTAATCAGAGGTTCCCAAGGTTTTTATACAACCAAAAACGGGCATTTTTTCTCTGATCCTGTTATCTTCTATTGTTTGTTTTTTAACGGTAATTTAACGCTCTAATCATGAAAACCAGCGCTGACATTCGCAAAGCCTTCCTGGACTATTTCGACCAACATCAGCATCAGGTGGTCACCAGCAGCCCCTTGGTTCCGCAAAACGATCCGACGTTGCTTTTCACAAATGCCGGTATGGTGCAGTTCAAGGATCTATTTCTTGGGCGCGAGAAGCGGGATTACAGCAGGGCGGCAAGCTCTCAGCGCTGTGTCCGGGCTGGTGGTAAGCATAACGACCTTGAGAATGTCGGTTACACAGCCCGTCATCACACCTTCTTTGAAATGCTGGGCAATTTCAGTTTTGGTGACTATTTCAAGCGAGATGCCATCAATTATGCCTGGGAGTTTCTGACTGAGACTATAGGTCTACCCTCGGAAAAGCTCTGGATTACCGTTTACCAGGATGATGAAGAAGCGGCCGATATCTGGCTAAAAGAGATCGGTGTCGATGCTGACCGCTTTACCCGTATTGGTGACAAACCGGGCGGTAAGCGATATGAGAGCGACAACTTCTGGTCGATGGGTGACACAGGGCCCTGCGGACCCTGTTCCGAGATCTTTTACGATCATGGGGAAGAGATCTGGGGCGGTCCTCCAGGCACACCGGAGGAAGAGGGCGATCGTTACATCGAAATCTGGAATCTGGTCTTCATGCAATACAATCGGGATGCAGATGGTGAGATGACTGCATTGCCGAAGCCGTCAGTTGACACAGGTATGGGTCTTGAACGATTGGCCGCAGTACTGCAAGGCGTACACAGCAACTACGAGATTGACCTGTTTGCCCATTTAATAGAATCGGCGGCCAAGGTAACCGGATGCGACAACCTGCAAGAGAAGTCATTAAGGGTTATTGCCGATCATATTCGTTCCTGCGCTTTTCTGATTGTTGATGGGGTTTTACCCTCAAACGAAGGGCGTGGTTATGTGTTACGCCGAATCATCCGTCGAGCCATTCGGCATGGTTATATGCTGGGGGTGAAAACACCTTTTTTCCATAAACTGGTTGAACCGCTCTGCAAGGAGATGGGAGATTTTTACCCCGAACTTGAGAAGCAAAAATCCCAGGTGGAAAAGGTACTGCGCCTGGAAGAGGAGCGTTTTGCCCAGACCCTTGAACAGGGTATGAAAATCCTCGAAGAGACGATATCCACTCTGGATGGCAAAGTGATACCGGGTGAGACGGTATTTAAACTCTATGATACCTATGGATTTCCAAGAGACCTGACTGCAGATGTTGCCCGTGAGCATGACCTGAGTATCGATCAGGCAGGTTTTGATGAGGCGATGGCTGAACAGAGAAAGCGGGCCCAGGCGGCAAGCCAGTTTGCAGCTGGAGAGGCTATCGATCTTTCTCTGGATCAGCAGACTGCATTTACTGGTTATGATCAACTTGAGGAGAAAGCTGAGGTTGTTGCTCTGTTCCAGGATGGTGAATCAGTTGAGGAACTGAAACAGGGTGAGAACGGTATGGTATTTCTCAACCATACCCCTTTCTATGCTGAATCCGGTGGTCAGGTGGGTGATATGGGTTCCCTGGAAGGCTCTGGTATGTTGTTCGAGGTGGATGACACCCGTAAACAGGCTGGTGAACTGTTTGCCCATATCGGCAAGCTGGAAGAGGGCGCAATAAAAGTTGGTGATCAGGTGATTGCTCAGGTCAACGCCTATACCCGTCAAGCCACTGCACTCAACCACTCTGCAACACATCTACTCCATGCTGCGCTCAGGCAGGTGCTGGGTGATCATGTGGCTCAGAAAGGGTCACTGGTCGATGCAGAGCGACTGCGCTTCGACTTTTCCCATTTCGAACCGATCTCCCGTGAGCAACTGCAGACAATTGAGCAGATTGTGAACGAGCAGGTTCGATACAACCACGCTGTTAACACTGAACTCATGTCTCTTGAGCAGGCAAAAGAGTCTGGTGCCATGGCTCTGTTTGGTGAGAAGTACGCCGATCAGGTACGGGTATTGAGTATGGGGGATTTTTCCACAGAGCTGTGTGGTGGCACCCATGTCAATGCAGTAGGGGATATCGGTCTTTGTAAGATTACTGCAGAAACCGGAATTGCTGCCGGTGTAAGGCGTATAGAGGCAGTCACTGGTCAACGCGCTGTCGAACTGATGGAAGCTGATGAAGAGCGGGTTCAGCGTGTTGCCGATATGATCAAATCGGGACGGGATGAGATTGAGGAGAAGCTGACCCAGATTTTGGAGCGGAACCGTAAACTTGAAAAAGAGCTTGAGCAGTTAAAGGCCAAGCTGGCCAGTGCTGCGGGAAGTGATCTGGCCTCTTCAGCCGTTGCGGTTGGCGAGGTGCAGGTATTGGCTGCCAATCTGGAGGGCACTGATCCGAAATCATTGCGTGAAACAATGGATCAGCTGAAAAACAAATTAGGTTCAGCTGTTATTCTGTTGACGGCAGTAGCAGGTGGAAAGGTCTCTCTTGTCGCTGGTGTAACCAAGGATCTTACCGGAGAGATGAAGGCGGGTGATCTGGTTAAACTTGCTGCTGAGCAGGTCGGTGGAAAAGGTGGTGGTCGTCCCGATATGGCACAGGCTGGCGGCAGCAATCCTGATGCTATTCCCCAGGCTCTGGCCCTTGTCGAGCCCTGGGTCAAAGAGAGACTCAGCGGTAATTGATAAGCCTGGGTAGCTAGCGAAATCTTAAAACCAGGTTCCGATAATGGCATCAATAGCACTGCAGGCAGGTTAATACTCAATATAGAGTTTAAACCCACCAGCCAATAGTGTTAAATGTGCAACTTTTTTAATGGCGTTTATTTACAGGACATTGAACTGACATGGCACTCATAGTGCAAAAATACGGTGGAACCTCCGTTGGCAGTGTTGAGCGAATCTCAGCAGTTGCTGAAAAGGTCAAAGCATATCGGGAGAAGGGTGACCAGGTTGTGGTGGTTGTTTCTGCCATGTCGGGAGAGACCAACCGATTGATCGGCTTGGCAAGTCAGATAGACGAGGCTCCTGATCCGAGAGAGATGGATGTGCTGGTCTCCACAGGTGAGCAGGTCACCATTGCACTGTTATCCATGGCACTGCAAAAAATTGGCTGTCCGGCTCGCTCCTATACTGGTGGCCAGGTCCACATTCTCACCGATAGTGCATACAGCAAAGCGAGAATCCGGGATATCGATGCCGCCAGGGTAAAAGCCGATCTGGATGCTAACCGGGTAGTGGTTGTCGCTGGTTTTCAGGGTGTGGATGAGCATGGCAGTATCACTACCCTGGGACGGGGTGGGTCAGATACCACAGCAGTAGCAATGGCTGCAGCGCTAAAAGCGGATGAGTGTCAGATCTACACAGATGTGGATGGTGTCTATACCACCGATCCCAGAGTGGAGCCGAACGCCAGGAGACTGGAGCGCATCACCTTTGAGGAGATGCTTGAGATGGCCAGTCTTGGATCTAAAGTATTGCAGATTCGCGCGGTAGAGTTCGCTGGTAAATATAATGTTCCCCTACGTGTCCTTTCCAGCTTCGAAGAGGGCGAAGGCACACTGATCACCTTTGAGGAAGAGACAATGGAACAGGCAAAGATTTCAGGTATTGCGTTTAATCGCGATGAAGCAAAACTGACGATCCTGGGAGTTCCAGATCAACCCGGGGTGGCCCACAAGATCATCGGCCCGGTTTCGAGTCAGAATATCGAAGTTGATATGATCGTTCAGAATATCTCCCACGATACCGGGCGAACCGATTTCACCTTCACCGTAAATCGAAGTGATTTCAAGCGGGCCAAGGATATATTGGAACAGACCGCCACAGAAATGGGGGCTCGTGAAGTCCTGTCGGATGATCGAATTGTAAAAATATCCCTGGTCGGTGTAGGGATGCGTTCTCATGCCGGGATTGCCAGTAAAATGTTTGAAGTTCTGGCTACTGAAGGGATCAATATCCGCATGATTTCCACCTCGGAAATCAAGATTTCAGTCGTTGTCGATGAGAAGTATCTAGAGCTGGGGGTTCGTGCTCTGCACGATGCATTTGAACTGGAAAGCGAAGTTTGATCCTAAAATTAACCAAAACTTACAAATTTGGTATCATTTCTAGGTGTTTCAGGACTTTTTTCTCTTTTTAACACTCCATCCAATTGCTAAAATAGAAATACCGGTCCCGTACTACGGCGGCTTGGTTGGCAATGGTATGAGTCTGTAGGAGTGACTACAGGATGATACCAGTAACATAAGGAAACACATGGAGACTGGAAATGTTAATACTGACTCGCCGTGTAGGCGAAACTTTGATGATCGGAGATGAAGTCACTGTTACCGTATTAGGGGTAAAGGGCAATCAAGTTCGAATCGGTGTGAATGCACCACGAGATGTGACTGTGCATCGGGAAGAGATTTACGAACGAATCAAAAGAGAACAATCTGAAGAATCTTCATAGTTAGGATTTGAAAGACAAAAAAGACGAGGTTCATCACCTCACAAACAACTTTGCCAGGGAAGGCAAAGTTTTTTTGTTTATGGAGAAATAAATCTGTACAATCTCGTCTCCTTTTGGGGTGCTGTCGACGTAGTTACTAATTGACACGCAGGGCACAAAGCCTGGATACGTGGCAAGGAAGTCATACGAAATGACAATTCCCCCAAAAAGTAAAGAAACCGGAGAGATGGCCGAGCGGCTGAAGGCGCTCCCCTGCTAAGGGAGTATGGGGTTAATAGCTCCATCGAGGGTTCGAATCCCTCTCTCTCCGCCAAATAAAAAAAGGCCCCAATCGGGGCCTTTTTTTATTTGGCGGAGAGAGAGGATTTGATTCGAACCCTTCGTTCGAAAGGAACGCAGTGACGCAGAC
>NZ_JBSYOQ010000078.1:0-11286 GCF_058244645.1 Candidatus Thiodiazotropha sp. AKAK3 | reverse complement strand
CGGCACCCTACTAAATTCCCGTGTAGGGTGCCGCCCCTGGCGCACCGGTCGCTGTTTCAGCAATTGACCAGCTATCTGGAACTTCTTCTTTTGTACCGCTAACCTACTTTCTCTACCGCTTCGACTGAACCTTCCGGGCAGTTTTTCTGTAACAGCTCCAGAAACTGCTGTGTACAGGCGTCCCAGGAGTAGCGTTCAGCATGTTCACGGCAGCTTCTCCTGTCGACTTCCAAGGCTCGGGTGGTGGCTGTTTTGAGGTCTTCGTCCATCCAGCCGTTGAGGCCGTTTTTAATCACATCCAGTGGCCCTTCAACCGGGTAGGTGGCTACCGGTACGCCACAGGCCATGGCTTCCAGCATCACCAGGCCGAAGGTGTCGGTACGGCTTGGGAAGACCATTACGTCTGCTGAGGCAAGCAAACTGGCAAGCTCGCCATTTTTCCGGTAACCGAGGAAACTGGCGTCTGGGTATTGCTCTTTCAGGCTTGCCAGGGCGGGGCCGTCTCCGATAACAACCTTTGAACCGGGGATGTCGAGATCAAGGAAATCCTTGATGTTTTTTTCCACCGCGACCCGTCCAAGATAGAGTGAGATAGGGCCTGGAAGATCGAGCACTTTCTCCTCCCTGGGCACGAAATGGTCGATGTCTACACCCCGTGTCCAATATTCGAGGTTCTTGAAACCATGCGCCTCTAAAGTCGCTTTCATGGAACTGGTTGCAACCATGGTGACCGCCGCTTTGCTATGGAAGGTTCTGACAAAGGCGTAGGAGAGTGAGAGAGGGATTGGTGCACGCAGACGCACATACTCCGGGAATCGGGTATGGTAAGTCGTGGTGTATGGGAAGTTATTACGCAGGCAGTAGCGGCGGCCAGCCCAACCGATCGTTCCTTCGGTGGAGAGATGGATCGCATCGGGCTTGAACTCGTTTAACAGCTTATTAATCTTACTGTAGGGAAAGAGTGAAAGTGGTATGTCTGGATAAGTCGGCATAGGCAGCGTGCGGAATAGTTCCGGATTGATGCACAGCACCTCATGGCCCCACTGCTCCAGTATCGATATGGTTTTGTTAAGCGTACGTACGACGCCGTTAACTTGTGGGTACCACGCGTCCGTCAGTATCGCTATCCGCATATTGATCTTTTTTCCTATCCAGTAGTTGCATTGATTCGTCGACCCAATGGATCAACTTGAGGGAACCATCGGTCTCTTCAGCAATGGCGGTACAGCTTTCAACCCAGTCACCACAGTTGGCATAGGTCAGCCCTTCCAGATCATTGATGACCGCATGATGAATATGTCCGCAGATGACCCCTTCCAGATCCCGTTCACGGGCTGTCTGGATCACCGCATGTTCAAAGTTACCGATATATTTAACTGCTTCTTTGACCTGGCGTTTGAGGTAGGCCGAGAGGGACCAATAACCGAATCCAAGGCGGCGTCTTGCCAGGTTAAACCAGCGGTTGAGCCATAGCAGCAGGTCATAGGCATCACTGCCGAGATGAGCGAGCCATTTGTTGTTCATTACCACACCATCGAACTCATCCCCGTGCAGCACCAGGAAGCGTCGACCGTCAGCTGCATCATGTATGATCTCTCGATGAATCTCGATGCCTGAAAAGTGGAAGTTCAGGTAGTCCCGCAGCAGTTCGTCATGGTTGCCCGGGACATACACCACCCGGGTCCCTTGTTTGGCTTTTTTAATAACCAAGTTGATGATTTCGTTATTGATAGATGGCCAGTACCATCCTGATCGCATTTTCCAGAAATCGAGAATATCCCCTACCAGGTAGAGATTTTCGCTCTCTGTGTTTTTAAGGAAATCCAGCAGGTACTCGGTGCGGGCAGCTCTTAAACCGAGATGGGTATCGGACAGAAACAGGCTTCTATATTTCAGTGATGCCATCTGACTTCTCGCTTTGTATTGGCCTCGATTCACTGTGTGCGAACCTTAGTGGTTTCCTGTTGCAGTTTTATGAGAGGATGATGATTTGTTTATGACAGGGTCGATTTTTTAGGTCTAAGCTGGTAGAAGAAGCCGCACTATGGTGATGCAAAACGAAAACAATGTTGGGCTCCGTCGATTGATCAACGCAATGCGTTTCTCAATGAAGGGATTTCGGTCTACCTACAAGAATGAGGAGGCGTTCAGGCAGGAGGTTCTGCTGCTGATCATTCTGGGTCCTTTGGGGCTCTGGTTGGGGGATACTGGTATCGAGAAGGCGCTGCTTGTCGGGCCTCTGCTGATTCTACTTATTGTGGAACTGCTCAATAGCGCAATCGAGAGCGTCGTTGATCGCATAAGCACCGAGAATCATAAGCTCTCGGGTCGTGCCAAGGATCAGGGCTCGGCCTCAGTCTTTGTATCACTGTCACTGGTGGCCCTGTGCTGGATATTAGTGCTGTTTTTCTGACCTCTCAGAACAAATTTAGGAGTGATGCATCAGACTTGAATTATGAACCAGATAACTGAACCTATGGCATTGGACGCCACAATCCGCAATGCTGTGCGCGCTGTAATAGTTCGTAATGAGGCTGTATTGATGCAGAAAAAATGGGCACAAGAGAGGGGCGTCTGGTACACCTTGCCAGGTGGAGGCCAAGAGGTGCAGGAGACACTGACTGAGGCTCTGCAACGGGAGTGTGAAGAGGAGATTGGTACGACTGTTGAGGTGAACGGTTTACTCAGCGTCGCCGATTTTTTTAAACAACGTAAAACAGAGCCCCCTACAAGACGTCATCTGATCGAGTTTTTATTTGCCTGTTCAGTGTCTGAAGATTATCTGCCTAAGTCTGGCACGCACCCCGACAAACACCAGGTAGAGGTTGTCTGGCTCCCTTTTGCGGAGTTTGCAAATGTCTCACTTTTCCCCACCAGTCTTGGTGTCGATCTGCAACCTTTGGTCGAAGGCAATAAACCACTCTACCTGGGAGTGATCGACTAAGATGTCGCTACCAAAAACAATCAATGAAAACCTACATTTTCTTCTGGTGGAGATTGGCTCACATCTATCGGTGTTGAAGGAGTATCTTAATCTTACGGTTACTACCCCGCCATCCCGCCTGATAGAACGGCAGGGTTATGTCGAAAATCTCAGACTGAGTATTCACAACCACTGCATGTCGGAGATTTCCACTACTGAGGCTCAATCTGGGGCTAGTCAGCTATTGCGGGCTGTAGCAGATATTGCCACTCATTTGGAGAGAATATCCGAACTCAGCAGAGAGGCGATGTTACAAAGTTTTCAGGTTCAGCAAAGGCGCCTGCTGAAGCGTGGTAAGTATCTATCAATGTTGGACAGAGTGAGCAGTGCCCTGGATATGATCGAGCCGTCACTTTCTGAAAAAGATACCCGACGGGCACTGAAAATCGGTCGTGTTGAGCAACGTCTCGATCAAGCTTATCAAAAGCAGTTGTTGAACTATTCGAAACAACTGAAGAAAGATAAGCGTCCCGCAGACCATATCTCCCTGATTATGCTGGGACGCAGTATTGAACAGATGGGTAATGCACTGTTGCGTATCAGTGAGGCAATCATCTCCGCTTCCATGGGGCAACATTTCAATACCGATCGCTACCACACTTTAAATGCATCGCTTACTGAACTGAAGGCTGTCAATGATAACGAGGATCTTCAGGTTCATACGATAGCAGAGACCAAATCAGGTAGTGCGATCAATGCGGTTGCCAGTGTAGGTGAGCCTGGTTATCACGGTGTTTTCAAGGATGGCCGAAAACGAAAACTGAAGGAAGAGAAGCAGCGCGTAAACGACTGGCACGAGATATTCCCAGGGCTGGCGCCAAAAATACTCGCCTATCAGAAGCGTGGTGACTCAGCGGCATTATTGATCGAACATCTGGCTGGACAGACCTTTGAACAGATCCTACTGAGTGGTTCAGATCGCCTTTTTGAAGAGAGTTTTTATCATCTAACCAACACGCTTGGTCAGGTGTGGAGTGAAACCCGAACCAAAAAGCCCGTCTCAGCAAGCTATATGAAACAGCTCGCCAAACGTATGGATGATGTCTATAGCATACATCCGGAATTCAATCAGACCGGAGCGTCAATTGGTTCGCAGAAGTTGCCCTCATTTGATAACTTGTTAGAAAAGCTTCAGCAGTTCGAGGAGGATGTTCGGGCTCCGTTTTCAGTCTATATCCATGGTGATTTCAACATCGATAATATTATCTACGATCCAGATGAAAAAAGGATCAATTTTATCGATCTGCACCGATCGCGATATATGGATTATCTGCAGGATATAACTGTTTTTATGGTCTCGAATTACCGCTTACAAGCGTTTGATCCCCGTGTAAGACAACGTATTGCTGCCCTGTGCCAGGGTATCTATCTATTTGCCCGTGCTTATGCGCGAAAAGTTAATGACGAAACCTTTGAGATCCGACTGGCATTGGGTTTGATTCGTTCTTTTGCCAGCTCAACCCGTTTCATACTCGACAAATCCCTTTCCAGGGCAATGTTCTATCGCGCCGTCTATCTCATGGAACGGTTGCTTGTTACAACGTCCAAACCCAAGCGCCAGTTCAAGGTGCCGATTCAGGAGATATTCATTGGTTAAAATTAAAATCGGGGTTGTTGGTATTCCCGGTAAGTGGTCCACAGAGGCATTGGCTGACGCAGTGGAGGAGGCCACCGGTTATCGCCTGGTAATCGACATGGCGGAAGTGACGGCCGAGCTTGATACGGGTCGCTTGGTCTATCGCGGTGAGGATCTTACTCAATTCGATGCGCTGCTGGTTAAAAAGATCAGTGCTGAATACTCTCACCACACTTTGGACAGGTTGGAGATGCTGCGTCAACTGGAACGGGCAGGGGTTCGGGTGTTCAGTCGGGTTGAAAGAATCATCCGACTTATAGATCGTCTCAGTTGCACTATGTCCCTATACAATGCAGATATTCCCATGCCTGAAACCCGGATAACTGAAGATCTTCAAGAGGCTGTGAATACAGTAGACCACTTTGGCTCGGCAATTTTCAAACCCCTCTATTCCACTAAAGCCAGGGGGATGACATTGATTGAGAGTCAGCTTGGGGCTGAGCAGGTGAAAACAAAGATCAGCGATTTCCAAGCTCAGAATCCGGTGATGTATATCCAGAAGAGACGACAGCTACCCGGTAAGGATCTCGGAATGGTATTCCTGGGTGGCGAGTATCTTGGCGCCTATGCGCGGGTCGGTAAAGAGGGAGCCTGGAATACCACCATCCTCAGTGGCGGTCGCTATGAAGGGTATCAGGCCAGTGATGAGTTGGTCGAATTGGCAACCAAGGCCCAAGCGGTCTTTGGACTCGATTTTACGACTGTTGATGTGGCAGAGACAGATCAAGGGCCAGTGGTGTTTGAGGTCTCTGCATTTGGTGGCTTTCATGGTGCGCTGAAGGGAATTGGTATCGATGTGCCTAAACTCTATGTCGCCTATGTGCTGAAGGAGTTGTCTGCATGAGTGAACATAAAGAGAACGCGTTACCAGTAGATGCTGAAGCTGCTGCCAGATTATTGATGCAGGGCCAGACATTGTGTGAAAAACAGCTCTATCTGAGCCTGGGTGATTATTCTCTCGCCATTGCTTCAAACAGCCAGCCACTTCTTAATTGTTTGTCACAATATTTTTCCCACCTTCCTCAGCAGCAAAACAAGGCAGAGAAGACGGTGGTTGCGATTGAGAGTGATGTGCTGGAGAGTGGATTATCCTTCATGGACTGGAAACGGGAACCTGGTAAAAGCGGTCGAAAGGATGCCTATATTGAATTGCCTGATGGTCGTCTTCTGCTGAAAGTTCGCACCGGAATGATGTTTCTGCAGAGCCAGGAGCGGCTTATCGCAGCCGGTCCCTGTCTGCAGTACGACAATCAGCTTATCAATTACATAAACTCGCAAATCATGAACTGGCTGCAGCATCGGAATTGGTTGATCAGCCATGCAGCAGGTTTGATGCTGGGAACCAATGCCTTGGCCATTGCCGGTTTTTCGGGGGGTGGGAAGTCCACTTTGATGCTCCATCTGATGGAACACCCAAAAAGTTGTTTTCTAACCAATGACAGGCTCTTTTTAAGAGCTGGTGAATCTGCTGTGGAGGCTGTGGGGATACCTAAGCTACCTCGTATCAACCCCGGTACAGTGGTTAATAATGAGCGCCTGAAGAGTTTAATCAATGAGCCCCGCCGTAGCGAACTTCTGCAGATGCCAAAACAGGATTTGTGGGATCTCGAAGAGAAATTCGATGTTGATATTGAACATTTCTACGGTAAAGGCCGAATCAATACATCGACACCAGTGCCCTTGGCTGGCCTGTTGATCCTCAACTGGAATCGGGAAGAGACGGCACCTGTTGAGATAAATGAAGTAGTTCTTAGCGAGCGCAGTGAATTATTGAAAGCAGTCATGAAATCACCCGGACCTTTTTATCAGGATCGACAGGGGCAGTTTCTTGAAGATGAAGACCCCTTGCCAACAGAGCCCTATCAGTCATTACTGAAAGAGATCAGTGTTTATGAGGTGACGGGACGTCTCGATTTTGAAGCACTGACAGCATTGTGTTTTGAACGCTGGGGCAGTTGATCAATTAAGAGTTGGGTTGTCGTGAAAATTACCGGAACTATGTAAGAGGTATAGAGACAATGGCGCGTGAACTGATGTTACTCAGACATGGGAAGTCTGACTGGACAGAGCTGGTGGAGGATTTTAAACGACCCCTGAAAGATCGCGGTAAGCGGGGAGCGCAACGCATTGGAGTGTGGCTGTTACAACAGCGACTGCAACCCGATTATGTGATCAGCTCTCCAGCGGAACGTGCCATCATTACAGCACAAAAGGCTGTCAAAGTGATGGGGCAGGATGCAGATGCAATTATTCAAGAGCGGCGAATTTATGCTGCCAGGGTCGATGATCTGTTAAAAGTCCTTGCGGAAATCCCCGAAGATGCCAAACGTGTTTTGTTGGTGGGGCATAATCCAAGTCTTGAGGCATTGACAGAATATCTGGAAGGTAAGCGGATACCCCTACCTAAGGATGGCAAGCTTTTACCTACTGCAACAATTGCTAGAATAAAAATGCCATCAGATTGGCAGAAGCTGAAACCTGGCGATGGAAAGTTACGCACAATTATCCGCGCAAGCAGTCTGGATAAAAAGTTCCCATATCCAGATCACAGCAGTTCAGAGATGCGCGATCGTCCTGCTTATTACTACAATCAGTCGTCAGTGATTCCCTATCGCATCAAAGATGGGAAAGCTGAAATTCTACTTGTCAAATCCAGCAAGCAGAAGCATTGGGTTGTACCGAAGGGGATAAGTGAGCCCTGGATGACCCTGCAAGCCTCAGCTGCGAAAGAGGCGCTTGAAGAGGCGGGTGTTGAGGGTGATGTGGGGCGTGATTCTCTGGGTAGTTATACCTATGAAAAATGGGGGTCCGAATGTTCAGTGGAAGTTTACCCGATGCTGGTTAAAAAAATGATCCCTGAAGATCAATGGGAAGAGCGCCATCGTGGGCGTGAGTGGTTGTCACCTGAAAAAGCCATTGAACGCATTAAGCAGGCAGAGCTGAAACCATTGATTAAACAGTTGGCAAAACGCCTTTCGAAAAAGAGATGACCATTCCATTGCGAGAACAATTATTCTTTCTGGTGTCTTATGCCTAGAGTAATCGCTGCACTTTTACGACACGGAGAATACCATCAGCTAGAGAATACCCCCAGCGCCTGGCAGCCGTTTCAGTTAACAGATAAAGGATTAGAACAGGCCAAGCGTTCTGTATCTCTGTTACAAGGGGCGCTGCAGATGTTTAACTGGGATCTATGTCCGGTGATCGACAGCTCACGACTCCTGCGGGGTTGGCAGACTGCTGATGCAATAGGAGAAGGATTAACTAATATTCTTTCTTCGCCGATAGGGATTGAATCATTTGATGAACTGGCTGAACGTAGCCTGGGGTCTGCTGCCAACCTGACACTTCAGCAAATTGAGTCAATAATAGAATTGGACCCACGTTTCAATGAACTTCCAGCGGATTGGAAATCGAACAGTCAATATCAATTGCCTTTGCAAGGCGCAGAGTCATTGATGCAGGCAGGCGAAAGAGTGGCCAAACATTTAGATCATAGAATGGCTGAACTACAACAGCGGGTTGAGACCGATACAGTGAAACTTTTTGTCGGCCATGGTGCTGCTTTTCGACATGCAGCACACCGTTTGGGCGTAATGGAGTTTGATCAGATTGCAGCGCTGAGTATGTACCACTGCCGCCCTGTTTTTTTAGAACGAAGATACGCAGGATCCTGGCGTCATCTGACCGGAGAGTGGAAGGTTCGCTCGCGAGGAGAGGCATTTGTCGATTAAGGCTGACAATACAACTAAAAAACACCATCATAAGCGGCTGCCAAAATATCATGGGCTGAAGTGGATTACACCGGATTTACCCACCACCAGCGAACTCTGGCCACTGGGTAAACAACGCTCTATCGTCAAGGAGAGAGGACAGCGCAATTCAACAGAACGATTACTCAATGAAATATTGGTCAAGGAGAAGTGGCAATGGCCTAAACGAGAGTTGATGTTCTTTTCTGACTTGCATGCTGACACTGATGCTTTTATCGCTTCTCTGGTGGCATCTGGTGGTGTCAGAAAAACCGGTGATAAAGATAGCGATTTAAAGTTGACCCAGAGAGGTCGTCACGCCTGTTTTGTAATAGGCGGTGACTGCTTTGATAAAGGGCCAAGTAATCTAAGATTACTAAGGGTGATAGCTCGTTTACGAAAGCTCGGTGCCCGGGTCTCTATATTGGCGGGAAATCATGATATTAGAATCAAGCTGGGCATCTCTTCTGTAGGCATGGATGCAGACCCAAGGCACGATCATTTCTTTATTCGCATGGGAAGTAAGGCGGTTCCCATGTTACGTGAGATTGCTGATGAGTATCTGCAAGGCAAGTCAGCATTGAAGGGTATCCCCCCAACCAGAAGTTGTCGTCGTTTGCTCTATCCTCCCAAGCGATGGTTTACTGAATTCCCTAAAATGGCTGGTTGGGTGATGCCAGAAAAGCGCCTGGCCAGAGAGCTAAAACGCTTGAAAGAGAAGATAGAGAGTTTTGAATCAGACTGTGAAAAGGCAGGGCTATCGTTGCGGCAGGTCTATGCGGCAGTACTGAAATGGCAGGCCCTGTTTCTTAAGTCGAGTGGTGAATTCAGCTGGTTCTTCAGGGATATGAAATTGGCTTGTCGTCATGGCTCCTTTCTGTTTGTTCATGCGGGAATTGATGACCGAATGGCTAAACTGATCAATCGCAAGGGGGTTAAATATCTGAACAATCAATTCAAAGAGGATATCGATGATGAGATATTTGAGTTTTACTACGGCCCTCTGGCGAATGTGATTAGAACAAAATATCGGGATGTGGATATGCCGTTGACCCGCAAGGGTGTCAAACTGATGCATGAAATAGGGATCTATGCGATTGTGCATGGACATGCCAATCGTTATCACGGTCAACGCATAATGTTACGCAAAGGGCTGTTAAACTTTGAGTGTGATGCAACTCTTGATCGACTCTCCCGTAAAAAGGAGGGATTGAAAGGTGAGGGGGCAGCAGTGACCATCTTTCACCCCGACAGACTTGTGTTGGGAATCAGTACCGACTATCCCCAGATTAAAGTATTCGATCCGAAGTCTATTATGATAAAGAGAAAAGCACATGCGCCAGGGTAAAAAAAATTTCCGTCATGAATCAATTCAGGATAGAGCCTCAATACAGAGTTTATTGAAATCTATTACTCAAGGGATAGGCAAAGGCAGCTTAGTGCTTAGTGACGATGAGGGTGAGATGGAGTTGAAACCTGATGGCTTATTACAATTGAAAGTGACCGCATCACAGGATACTGACAAACACAGACTCAATCTTCGGATTACCTGGACTGCGGCTAATGGTGAAGGGAAAAAGCAGAAAAAACTGAAAGTAAAATCGGGTTGAATCAGTCGCTCATCTTACTAGGGCCTGAGTTCGTCACAACTATCTTAGACTGCAGGTGATCGAATCAAACCTTAGCATGGATGGTGTGAAGCGGAATCCGGAATTATTGGCGCACTGCTCTCCCGGATTCCGTTGCACTCCATCCAGGCTACCTTGCTTGGTATTTTTTAAAGAATTTTGCGGTAAGGTGCTATTAACCGCCATAGATGGCTTATGATCGAGACAGCAGAGATACAACCAGACCTGATCCAGCAACTGGCAAAGCTACTGCGCCATAAGGCGTATCGCATGGTTGTCGCAGAATCATGTACTGGTGGATGGCTTGCCAAGGTTTTGACCGATCTCCCCGGCAGCAGTGACTGGTTTGACCGAGGATATGTCACTTACAGCAACCAAGCCAAACATGAGATGTTAGGCGTCAACCAGGAGACCTTGAATCAATTTGGTGCCGTTAGTCTGGAAACAGTTCAAGAGATGACCAAGGGGGCATTAGATGAAAGCGGGGCGGATGTTGCAGTCGCCATCAGTGGTATTGCAGGCCCAGGGGGAGGGAGCGATGAAAAGCCTGTCGGTACGGTCTGTTTCAGTTTTTTGTTTTCAAACGGTGAGAGCGTGTTGGATCAGCTCTGTTTTAAAGGGGATCGTGATCAGGTCAGGCGGCAGTCGGTGATCCATGCACTCGAAACAGTCATTGAACAGTTAAAGCATGTCTGACCAGCGTCTATTCTTTGCCCTTTGGCCCAGTGCTGAGGTACGGGATCAACTACATCAATGCCTGGAGCAGGGACCATCCGTAAAAGGGCGTCCTCATCATCCAGCAGATCTGCATATGACTTTAGTCTTTCTCGGACAGGTGAGGGCAGAGCGGATCACCTGTATCAGAGAGGCAGCAGATTCGATGGATGTGCAAAGTTTCTCCCTGCAGATCGATCATAGCGGATATTGGCCAAGGCCTAAGATAGTCTGGGCTGCACCTGAAACTACACCTCATCCATTAACCCGGTTGGTCGATGATTTAAAACATCGATTGACAAGTTGCGGATTCGAACCGGAACAGCGGCCCTATCGTCCCCATGTGACTCTTTATCGGAAAGTGCCACACCATCAACCATGGCGTTTGCAGAGTGCTATTCAATGGGATGTTAATGAGTTCGTTCTGGCAACCTCGAACAATCCCGGGTCGAATCAGAATAGGTACCAAATATTGGATCGTTGGCCGTTACAACAATCGGATAACAGCCAACAGTGAAGTGGTGGGGCATGGCCCCACCCTACAGTTTATATCGACAGGTAGGGTGGGGCCAT
>NZ_JBSYOQ010000077.1:0-248563 GCF_058244645.1 Candidatus Thiodiazotropha sp. AKAK3 | reverse complement strand
GTGGGGCATGGCCCCACCCTACGATTTTTTCCTGTGCATCAAAACAGTTTGCGTAGGGTGGGGCCATGCCCCACCACTAAGGCTGAAGCACACAAGCCCCTGTTTCTTTTGTGCTCAAAATCTATTTTCGAATATCCACAGATTGCATTTACAATACCACCTCTGTGGGGGATAGCAGTTTTCTTTGAGCAGGTTATGAGTTGACATCTAACCGTCAATGTTATTCTGTTTCAAAACTGTGGTTCTTCTTGATAGCGTGTCATAGATGATTGATAAAATTACCCGGCTCTTTCCTGTGTGGGCGATACTGCTCTCTCTCTTGGCGTATTTTGTTCCGGATCTGTTTGCCGGTTTAAAGCCAGCAATAGTGCCTCTGTTGGGCTTGGTTATGTTTGGCATGGGTATGACTCTGAGCTGGGTCGACTTTAAAAGTGCTGTAAAAAAACCAAGCCTGATCGGTGTCGGGGTTCTGCTGCAGTACGCATTGATGCCTTTTGCGGCCTGGATGATTGCCGAATTATTAGGATTGCCGCCCTATCTGATGGCTGGAATGGTGTTGGTTGGGGCTTGTCCAGGAGGAACTGCCTCGAATGTGATTTGTTATCTGGCTCGAGGGGATGTTGCCTTATCCATAACCCTTACAACAGCTTCGACTCTGTTGGCAATCATTGCCACGCCGCTGCTTACCTGGGTCTACGTTGGTGAGAAAGTCCCTGTGCCGGTGGAGAGTATGCTTTGGTCGATATTTAAAATAGTCCTGCTGCCTGTTGCATTGGGGGTTCTGGTAAACACACTTTATGGTCGTAAATTGAGACAGGTTAAACACCTTTTTCCTCTGATATCCGTTTTAGCAATTGTGGTGATCATTGCCATAATTGTTGCCCTTAACCAAGGGAATATTGCACGTATCGGGGTTGCATTGGCCTTGGCTGTTATGTTGCATAACTTGATTGGGCTGGCAGGTGGCTATTGGATCTCTCGCCTGTTGGGTTGGGATGAGAGGATATGCCGTACCTTGGCTATAGAGGTAGGTATGCAGAATTCAGGGCTGGGTGTTGCTTTGTCGGTTAAATATCTTTCAGCTGCAGCAGCATTGCCAGGTGCCATATTCTCCATATGGCACAACTTGTCTGGTTCTATGTTGGCAGGATACTGGTCGAGGCGCTGATAAGCATTTAATAGAGGTGCCCTTAAGTTGAGGCTTCCGAGAAGTTGCTATCCAGGATATTCAGAATTGAGTAAGAGGCCTTTCTTTTTTCCTTCTTTGCTGGACTTCAGATATTCAGATAGCAGTTTTTTTGCCAGAGTCATCAAGGGATACAAATGTGATCGTGGTTGAAAATATGCTCGACTCCTGACCGCATTCAGAATCTTCGGCAAGTACGGAGACCCGGTATTGAACCGATGACTCACCCTTTTTGCTCTGCTGGATATCGAAACGGAGAATGGCACCCTCCTGCACGCTGCGATGAAAGGTTACCCGATCCATGCCTTTGGTTACGAAGTGTCGACCGGGGTAGTCGTGAACTGCTGCAATCCAGGCGTACTCATCGACCCACTTCAGCAGGTTGCCGCCAAACAGGTAGCCATACTGGTTAAGATGTTGGGGCAGTACCAGTTTGTGATTTTCCACTACGCTTTCAGTTCTGGTGGTGGTGTAGGAGAGTTCTGATGCATGATCAGATGCCAGCCTTGATCACCCTTGCGAAAGATATTGGTGGCATAGACCGGTTGCATCCCCGCTTCGGGGCCAGCATTGACCCACTCTTCGATCAGATGAATGGCGATACTCTCTGACTCAATCCAGCTGAGGTGTTTGATCTGCATCTCCAGAGAAATATCGCTGTTGAGTAAGGAGGACCAGACCTCTTCGATTGCCGCCCTGCCGCGTTGAATGGGCATCATTGGAAGCAGGCAGAGGGTCTCCTCACTCTCATCCCATACCGCCATCATGGCACTTAGGTTTTTTTCATCGATTGCATCATAGTAGGCATCTTCAGCATCTTGGGGGGTGGAGAATGGGGTGGCCATATTGCTTTCCTGATCTTGTCACTGTTGGATTGTTGAGGATTCTACGGGATTCCCTCATAGAGATGATAGAGGGTGTTTATTAATAAGGTGATCGATGAAGCTACAGGCTCCACAGGTTTGTTGCTTTGATGAGCCAGTTGGTAGCGAGGTTGAGCACAAATAATCCTGTGTAGAAGGGGCTATGCATCACCTGATTGATGGATATCATGGTGGTGCTGCTTATCACTTGGCGATACTTTCTCCCATGTGCATCACCATCCCCTCATCCGCAAATGTTGGACGCAGTCGATCCTTTCCCGCCTGGGTCTGGCTGACAGAGACACCGGTAAGATTATTAACTGCAGCAGGACTGTTCAGTCTGCTGCTGTGGCTGATAGAGCTCTTGCTGTTGCAGGGTCAATCCTGGGATTGGATGATTTTCGATCTTATGTTTGCAATTTTGCCCGCATCTCTTTTTGGTGCTGTGCTGAGCCATATGCCCATTTGGCTGAAAGTGACCCCTCTACGTTATGTCAATTATGGGATGCTGTTTTTTGTGATATTGGCCACTCAGTTGGTTTTTCACCTGTCGATAATATTCAGTGGTTCACCCGGTCCGTTCTACCTCTCTCTGCTATTGATAACCTGGATTGCCTGTTTGAAATTGGTGAAAAATTTCTTAAGCAGCAGTTTTCAGCGGCGTCGTTTTATTGAACAGGCTCTGTTTTCTCTCTTGTTGGGGGGAGTCTCACTCGGGGCGCTGTTAGCGGTACTGAACCTTTCAGGAGCGCTTGAGGGCCAGCAATACTACTGGCTGGCTGGACTCTCTTATCTGCTGCCGCTGGTGGTTTTTCTGCTTATTCGTAGCTTGCGTGAGACGCCACGTATTCCCTAACTCCTCCGCTTTCCGTATCATCTGGCCTCTTCCTGGCCAGTAGCAACACTTAACACAATAGATGACTGATAAAATCGATCAGAGTTTTGAGGGGATCGAACGGGTTCCCCTCAATGAGTTTACCGAGAAGGCGTACCTGAACTATTCCATGTATGTCATTCTCGACCGGGCGCTGCCAAATATCGGCGATGGGCTGAAGCCGGTTCAGCGCCGGATTGTCTATGCCATGTCTGAGCTTGGCTTGAGTGCGGGGGCTAAATTCAAGAAGTCGGCGCGAACTGTCGGTGATGTACTGGGTAAATTCCATCCCCATGGTGATTCAGCCTGTTATGAGGCGATGGTGCTGATGGCCCAGAGCTTTTCCTATCGCTATCCACTGGTGGATGGGCAGGGTAACTGGGGATCGCCGGATGATCCTAAGTCTTTTGCCGCAATGCGATATACCGAATCCAAGTTGACGGTCTATGCGCAAACTCTGCTCTCAGAATTGGGGCAGGGGACAGTGGAGTGGGCGCCCAATTTTGATGGCACCCTACGCGAACCTGAGATTCTTCCTGCAAGACTGCCGAATGTACTGTTGAATGGTTCATCAGGTATAGCGGTCGGCATGGCGACAGATATTCCGCCGCATAATCTGCGGGAGGTTGCAGGCGCCTGTGTCCATCTCCTGGAATCGCCTAAGGCCACTCTTGAAGAGTTGATGGCGTACATTCCAGGACCGGATTATCCAACTGACGCTGAAATCGTCACCCCGGCCGAAGATCTGATCAAGGTCTATGAGACAGGGCATGGTTCGATCCGGATGCGTGCCTGCTATGATCGCGAGAACGGCGACGTTATTGTCACTGCACTGCCTCATCAGGTATCCGGAGCGAAAATACTGGAGCAGATTGCGGCCCAGATGCAGGCCAAAAAACTACCGATGGTCGAGGATCTACGGGATGAGTCCGATCATGAGAACCCAACCCGCCTGGTGATTGTGCCTCGTTCCAATCGGGTTGATGTGGCTCGTTTGATGTCACATCTATTCGCCACCACCGATCTTGAACGGAGTTATCGGGTCAATCTGAACATGATTGGTATTGATGGCCGTCCTGCGGTGAAGAATCTGCGTGGGCTGCTTACTGAGTGGCTCAGTTTTAGAACCGAAACGGTTCGCCGGAGATTGCAGTATCGCCTGGATGAAGTGCTTGAGCGATTGCATATCTTAGACGGTTTAATGATCGCCTACCTTAATATTGATGAGGTAATCGCGATTATCCGCTATGAAGATGATCCCAAGTCTGAGCTCATCAAACGTTTTTCTCTCTCTGAGGTGCAGGCGGAAGCAATTCTCAATCTGCGTCTGCGCCATTTGGCCAAATTGGAAGAGATGAAGATAAAGGGTGAGCAGGATGAGCTGGAAAAAGAGCGCAAATCACTGCAATTACTACTTGGCTCCAAACAGCGGATGCGCACCCTGATTCGCAAAGAGTTGCAGGCAGACTCAGAAAAATACGGCGATGAGCGGCGTTCCCCCATTGTCGAGCGAGAATCTGCTGAAGCCTTGGATGAGACAGATCTGACCCCAAGCGAAGCAGTCACAGTCGTGCTCTCAGAGATGGGTTGGGCTCGTACAGCAAAAGGGCATGAGATCGATCCGGCAGGTTTGAACTATCGGGCGGGTGATGGATTTCTTGCTGCTACCCGTTTAAAAAGCAACCAGCAGGCGGTGTTTTTGGATTCTAATGGGCGTAGCTACTCTCTGCCCGCACATACCCTGCCCTCTGCACGTAGTCAGGGGGAGCCGCTTACAGGTCGGCTCTCTCCAGCTACCGGTGCTACATTCTGCGCGGTATTGGGTGGGGATACCCAGCAAGAGTATCTGCTGGCTTCAGATGCTGGTTATGGATTCCGGGTTGGACTGGCAGATATGCTGGCAAAGAACAAGTCAGGTAAAGCCTTGTTGAGTTTGCCCAAAGGGGGGCAGGTGATGGTGCCGGAAATGATCACCGATCTCGAGTCGGATCGGGTGGTGAGCATCTCCAATGAGGGGCGTATGTTGGTCTTTCCGGTCGCAGAACTACCTAAACTTGCCCGAGGCAAAGGTAATAAATTAATCTCAATTCCGCCAAAACGAGTGGCGGCGCGAGAGGAGTTTGTGGTTGCTATTGCCGTCGTGCCAAAGGGTGGCAGCCTTACCGCCCATGCGGGTAAGCGCTATATCGTGCTCAAACCTTCTGATCTGGACGGTTTTCAGGGCGAAAGGGGGCGGCGTGGTGCAAAGTTGCCGAGGGGATTTCAGCGGGTTGATCGTGTTGAAGTTTCCTGAACTTCAACAGGCGGCTGGCTTTTTTAGCCTGTCGGTGTTTATTAACTTATTGATATAAATTAACAAAACTTAGTATAACGCGAATTTTTTTATCTTGATCCAGGGTCTGAGAAGGTATAAAAACAGAAGGAGTTTGAGCTTGTAGGCGTCAAAAAATGTACTTAAAGTGAAATAACCGCACTTTTGGTTCACATTTGCCGTAGAGACTTACTCCCTAGATCGTTATAATGGTCAGTTCACAGCTGGGTAATTGGGGCTTAGAAACCAGTGATCTGGCAGAATCAAGCGAAAGTGGCGGAATTGGTAGACGCGCTGGATTTAGGTTCCTGTGGGGTAACCCGTGAGAGTTCGAGTCTCTCCTTTCGCACCATTTTTCCCTGAAGGTCGATAAGTTAGACTGGCAGGAAATTTCCATACCAAATTAAGAATTTAATGACAGATAGGGCTGTCAGGAGAATATACATGCAAGTTTCGGTGGAATCGGGAGAAGGGCTTGAGCGACGTCTAACCGTCGAGTTGCCTGCAGAGCAGATCGATGCGGAAGTGACGAAGCGCCTACAGCAGATTGGCCGAACCGCCAAGTTGGATGGTTTTCGTCCTGGTAAGGTACCTATGAAGTTTTTACGTCGTAACTATGGCGGACAGGTATTGCAGGAGGTCTACGGCCAGATGATAGAGACCAGCTATCAGGAGGCCATACAGCAAGAGAAGCTGCAACCTGCGGGCATGCCAAAAATTGAGCCTGGCGAATCAAATGAAGAGGGACGTTTCAGCTACGTGGCCACTCTGGAAGTAATGCCTGAAATTACCTTGAGTAAGGTAGAAGGTGAGGTTAAACGCCCAGCTGCAGAGATCACAGAGCAGGATATCGATGAGATGATTCTGAAGCTGCAAAAGCAGCGTGTAACCTGGAATAGCGTCGATAGAGCTGCTGCAGATGGGGATCAGGTAAAGATCAGTTTTACAGGTACCATAGATGGTGAGGCCTTCGAGGGCGGTAGTGCTGAGAATGTCGACCTTGTATTGGGTTCAGGAAGAATGATCGAAGGTTTTGAAACTGCCCTGGTTGGTATGTCGAAAGGGGAGAAGAGCAGCATCGATCTACAATTCCCTGAAAACTACCGGGTGGAAGAGTTGGCAGGAAAACCTGTAACGTTTGCGGTAGAGATCAGCGATATTTCAGAAGAGGTACTACCTGAGGTCAATGATGAGTTCGCCAAGGAGTTTGGTGCAGCGGATGGCGTTGATAAGCTGAAAGCGGATGTGCGTGAAAATATGCAGCGCGAGCTTGCACAACGAATCGAAGCCCAAGTGAAGAATCAGGCAATGGATCTGGTTTATGAGCAGAACAAGATCGACATCCCCGCTGCGATGGTGGATGAGGAGATCGAAGCGCTGCGTAAGCAGACCAGGCAGCAGCTGGGCCAGGGGGCTGGAACCTTCGAGCTGCCCCGTGAAATGTTTGAAGAACAGGCTAAAAAACGGGTCACTCTTGGATTGGTGATTAGCGAAATAGTTAAGCAAAACGACATTCAGGTCGATAACGATCGAGTAAAGAAGAGAATTGATGAATTTGCTGCCAGTTATGAGAAGCCTGAAGAAGTGGTAAATTACTACTACAACGATGAGCAGCAACTAGCAGCAGTACGTAATGTTGTGATGGAAGATCAGGTCGTAGATTGGATTCTTGACCAAGTCACCATTACAGATGAGCAGACAACCTTTGCCGAATTGACGGATCAGGGTTGAAGTACAGAGGAATAGTAAACGATGATTGAAACAGTGTCAGCAATGCCGGATGCACAAAGCCTTGGTCTAGTACCGATTGTTATCGAGCAGACTGCACGAGGCGAGCGCTCTTTTGATATCTATTCCAGATTATTGAAAGAACGGGTCATATTCCTTGTCGGGCCTGTAGAAGATCAGATGGCCAATTTGGTAGTGGCACAGCTACTGTTTCTGGAATCTGAGAATCCGGATAAGGATATTCATCTCTACATCAACTCCCCAGGTGGATCGGTAACCGCTGGCTTATCGATTTACGATACCATGCAGTTTGTTAAGCCCGACGTCAGTACCATGTGTATTGGCCAGGCGGCAAGCATGGGTGCGCTGTTGCTGACCGGTGGCGCCAAGGGTAAGCGTTACTGCTTACCTAACTCACGCATGATGATTCATCAGCCCCTGGGTGGTTTTCAAGGGCAGGCAACGGATATAGAGATCCATGCGAAAGAGATCCTATTGCTGAAAGAGCGTTTGAACGGCATCATGGCTGAACATACAGGTCAGAGTCTTGAGAAAATATCAGGTGACACTGACCGCGATAACTTTATGGGCGGAGATGATGCAGTTGCCTATGGCCTGATCGATTCTGTATTGTCTAATCGTGGTGGTATTGATAACAGCTGACAACCGGCTCAATAATGAGGTTGAAGCATGCAATGGATGGCGTGATACTCGAGTCAGGGTTTTTCGTCGCTAACCTTGCCATATAGGTGCAGTTAGATATGATTGAAGTAGAGCAGGTTGAATTCGGCTTGAAGGAGTGAAATATGAGCAGTGACAAGAGCGGTAAAAGTGACGACGGTAAGCTGTTGTATTGCTCCTTTTGCGGCAAGAGTCAGCATGAGGTGCGGAAACTGATTGCCGGTCCTTCCGTCTTTATCTGCGATGAGTGCGTCGAGCTTTGTAATGACATTATCCGTGAGGAGATGCAGGAGCCCGGTGAAGACAGCATCAACAAGCTACCCAAGCCTCAAGAGATAAAAAAGACGCTGGATCAGTATGTTATTGGTCAACAGAGGGCAAAAAAAGTGCTTTCTGTCGCTGTATATAACCACTACAAGCGGCTTGATGCCATCGGTAAGGATAGTGAGGTCGAACTGGCCAAATCAAATATTCTTCTGATTGGTCCCACTGGGTCGGGCAAAACCCTGCTCGCAGAGACCTTGGCCAGATTGTTGAATGTGCCCTTTACGATTGCTGACGCCACCACGCTTACAGAAGCGGGCTATGTTGGCGAAGATGTTGAGAACATCATTCAGAAGTTGCTGCAAAAATGCGACTACGACGTCGAAAAGGCGCAGACAGGCATAGTTTATATCGATGAAATCGATAAAATTTCCCGTAAATCTGATAATCCGTCCATTACCAGAGATGTTTCAGGTGAGGGTGTACAACAAGCACTTTTGAAACTGATTGAAGGCACTGTAGCTTCTGTCCCTCCTCAAGGTGGTAGAAAACACCCGCAACAGGAGTTTCTACAGGTTAATACCTCAAATATCCTGTTTGTTGTAGGCGGCGCTTTCGCTGGGCTGGAGAAAGTGATCAAAGATCGTTCTGAAAAGGGCGGTATCGGTTTCTCAGCTGAAGTCAAAAGTAAGGATGATTCCCGTTCAGTTGGGGACATCATCGTCGATGTCGAGCCTGAAGATTTGATCAAATATGGATTGATACCTGAGTTTGTGGGTCGTCTTCCTGTAGTTGCAACTCTCCAGGAGCTGGATGAAGACTCATTGGTCAAAATCCTGACTGAACCTAAAAATGCTCTGACCAAGCAGTATGGCCGTCTGTTTGAAATGGAGGGCTGCGAACTGGAGATCAGAGAAGACGCCCTGCGTTCGATTGCTCGCAAGGCAATGGCCCGCAAAACCGGAGCTCGTGGTCTACGCACCATTTTGGAACAGGTATTACTGGATACCATGTATGACCTGCCTTCAATGGATGAGGTCACCAAAGTCGTTGTGGATGAAGGGGTTATTGCAGGTGAGTCAGATCCGTTAATGATCTACGAAAACAGCGATAAACAGATCGCTGCATCTGATTGATCCATAAGCACATTTGTATTTTTATTTAAATGTATACGCTTCTGGCAGCATGTTAACTATGCTGTCAGAGCGTCTCTATTCAGGGTGGTTGAACACCGCCTGATTCTGACTTTCCGTTAATTAAGATAGCGAATAGACTTGAAACGTCAGGCTTTAAGCCATATATAGGATAATATCTGTCTAAATAGGTCTGTGTGTTGAACATTCAGTAACCTGTCAGACTCAAATCCCTATGTTGACGCTGTAGTACCTGCAGTTGAACTATTTTCAGGCAGGCTTCTGCCTTATGAGGACATTTGAATGGCTCAAGAGCAAAAAGCAGCCGGATCGACTAAAGACCAGTCCAACATTGTGCCGGTACTACCGTTGCGCGATGTGGTTGTCTATCCCCATATGGTTATCCCTCTGTTCGTTGGCAGGGATAAGTCGATATTGGCACTCGACTCAGCCATGCAGAGTAACAAGCAGATTCTACTGGCAGCGCAAAAGAGCGCAGATGTTGATGATCCTGATATCGGCGACATGTATGCGATCGGCACATTGGCCAATATCTTACAGTTGTTAAAACTCCCCGACGGTACTGTCAAAGTATTGGTTGAGGGTGGTGAACGGGCAAGAATTCTTGAATTTGTGGAGAACGATGAGTTCTTCAGTGCCAGACTCGAGACTCTGCCTGATGCCATTGATCTGGCTGGAAAAGAGACAGAGGTGTTGATGCGTTCAGCAACCAATCTCTTCGATCAGTATGTCAAGCTCAATAAAAAAGTCCCACCTGAGGTGCTTACTTCACTTTCAAGCATCGATGATCCAAGTCGTTTGGCCGATACCATTGCAGCGCATATGTCTCTCAAGCTGGATGAGAAGCAGCATGTGCTTGAGATGCCCAATGTGCGGGAACGTTTAGAGCATCTGATGGGGTTGATGGAAGGTGAAAATGACATTCTGCAGATGGAGAAGCGAATTCGTGGGCGGGTTAAGCGCCAGATGGAGAAGAATCAGCGGGAGTACTACCTGAATGAGCAGATGAAAGCGATTCAGAAAGAACTCGGCGAAATGGATGATGCACCTAACGAAATCGAAGATCTGACTAAGAAAATCGAAAATGTGGGTATGACCAAAGAGGCTAAGGAAAAGGCCAATAACGAGCTCAACAAATTAAAACTGATGTCGCCAATGTCAGCCGAGGCGACTGTGGTTCGAAACTATATCGATACCCTTGTGGGTCTGCCTTGGAAAAAGCGCACCAAAATTCGAAATGATATCGGTGCGGCTAATGAAGTGCTTGATGAAGATCACTACGGTCTGGAGAAGGTCAAGGAGCGTATCCTTGAGTATCTGGCGGTACAGCAGCGCGTGCGTAAGCTGAAGGGCCCCATTCTCTGTCTGGTAGGCCCTCCTGGTGTTGGTAAAACCTCATTGGGACAATCCATTGCGAGAGCAACAAACCGGAAATTTACCCGTATGGCCCTTGGCGGCGTCAGAGATGAGGCTGAGATTCGTGGTCATAGACGAACTTATATTGGAGCTTTGCCCGGTAAGATCATCAATAACCTGAGTAAGGTTAAAACCCGTAATCCACTGTTTCTGTTGGATGAAATCGACAAAATGGCGATGGATTTCCGGGGCGATCCTGCCTCGGCGTTGTTGGAGGTGCTGGACCCTGAACAGAACCATACTTTCAATGATCACTATCTGGAAGTTGATTTTGATCTGTCAGAAGTGATGTTTGTAGCCACGGCCAATACACTCAATATCCCGGCCGCACTGTTGGATCGTATGGAAGTGATTCGTCTCTCAGGTTATACCGAGGATGAAAAAGTAAATATTGCGGAACGTTATCTTGTCCGCAAGCAGATGGAGAACAATGGACTGAAACCGGAAGAGCTTATCATCAGAGAGGCTGCAATTCGGGATATCGTTCGTTATTACACCCGTGAGGCGGGTGTCAGAAACCTTGAGCGTGAGATAGCCAAGATCTGTCGCAAGGTTGTGAAAGAGATACTTCTGAAGAAAACCAAGACCAAGGTCACTCTGACGCCGAAGCGTCTGGATGAGTACCTCGGGGTCAAACGTTTTCGTTATGGCCGTGCGGATGAGCACGATCAGGTTGGACAGGTTACTGGTCTGGCCTGGACCGAAGTGGGTGGTGAACTGCTGCATATAGAAGCGGCGCTGATGCCCGGAAAGGGCAGACTCAGCCATACCGGTCAGCTGGGTGAAGTGATGCAGGAGTCAATTCAGGCTGCCATGACTGTGGTCAGAAGCCGTGCTGAATCTTTGGGCCTGGAAGAGGATTTCCACCAAAAATATGATGTGCATATCCATGTACCTGAGGGGGCGACCCCAAAAGATGGTCCGAGTGCCGGTGTGGGAATGTGCACTAGCCTGGTTTCCGCCCTCACCAAGATACCTGTAAAGGCGGATGTGGCGATGACTGGAGAGATCACCTTACGGGGAGAGGTTTTACCCATAGGCGGGCTCAAGGAGAAGCTGTTGGCTGCTCATCGCGGTGGTATAGCAACAGTTATTATTCCAGAAGAGAATGAGAGGGATCTTGTTGATATCCCAAAGAATATCAAGGAAAACCTAGATATCATACCTGTTCGCTGGATCGATGAGGTGCTGCAGATTGCGTTAAATGACGTACCTCAGCCTAAGCAAACGAAAGAGACGAAAGGTGCTGAGTCAACGAGTAAACGTGGCGCTAAGCGATCTCAGGAAGCGGTTAAGAAATCTGGTACACCTACAAAACACTGAGACTTTGTGAATTTTTAACAATACCTTGTCACAGCTTGGGTTCTTGCGGCCAGCCCGCTTCTGCCTTAGCTTGACAGGCTATCTGGCAGCCGGTATAAATTCTGGCGTTTCCGGCTCTGAGTGAGCCATTACACACATAATTCTTTAGGCGAAGTGATTCGCCCAGACCATAGGGGAAACTGATTAATGAATAAGGCCGAACTAATTGAGGCAATGGCGGAATCCGCGGACATTTCTAAAGCCGCAGCTGGGCGTGCACTTGACGGAATGGTTAGTGCCGTGACAGACGCAATGAAAGCTGGTGATACGCTTTCTCTGGTAGGATTTGGTACCTTCTCCGTGAAAGAACGCGCTGCCCGTGATGGCCGCAACCCCCAGACCGGAGAGACGATTAAAATCAAGGCATCAAAAATTCCTTCATTTAAAGCTGGTAAAGCGTTGAAGGATGCAATAAACTAGCGCGCCTTCTACCGGGGTGCTTAGCTCAGCTGGGAGAGCATCGCCCTTACAAGGCGAGGGTCGCAGGTTCGATCCCTGCAGCACCCACCAATTAGGAGCGGTAGTTCAGTTGGTTAGAATACCGGCCTGTCACGCCGGGGGTCGCGGGTTCGAGTCCCGTCCGCTCCGCCAATATCGATCATCAACGGGGTATCTCAATCAGATACCCCGTTTTTGTTTAAAATAAATACCAGGAATAGTTCCCGGTTATAATAATTTCGAGTCACTGATCATGCTTCAGGAAATCAGAGATAAAGCGCAAGGCTGGATCGCTTGGGCAATCGTTATACTCATCTCCATTCCATTTGCTCTATGGGGAATTCAATCCTATTTGGGCATAGGTTCAGAGCCAGTGGCTGCCAACGTCAATGGCGTGGAAATAACTGAACGCGGCCTGGAATCTCGTTTTCAACGTTTTCGTCAACAATTGCGTGATCAATTGGGTGCGGCCTATCGGCCAGAACTCTTTGATGATGTTCGGATGCGTAAAGAGGTTCTCAACCGGATGGTTGGAGAAGAGGTGCTGCAACAGGCTTCTCACGAAATGGGGCTACGTGCTGGCAACAGTATGATACAGGCCACAATTCTGGGTATGTCCATGTTTCACAAAGATGGCCGGTTTGACCAGCAGACCTATGAAAGGGCACTGCAACTACAAGGTCTCTCTCCTGCCGCTTTCGAGGATCGGGTCAGGCGTGCGCTTGTCTCTGAGCAGTTGGCTCAAGCCATCGATAATGGGGTCTTCGTTACAAATCGTGAAGTGACAGAGAGCAACCGGCTGCAGAAGCAGACCCGAGAACTCTCCTATTTCACCATACCAGCTGCAGATTTTATGGTTGAAGATGCGGTAACTGAATCCGATATCGAGACTTACTACAAAAATAACGAAACCGTATTTATCGCTCCCGAGAAGGTCAAACTTGAGTACATACTGCTGGATGCAGCCGCGATAGGGGAGACAGTGACAGTCAGTGACGAGTTACTGAGAGGCTTCTATGACGACAATCAGGATCTGTATGGTCTGCCTGAACAAAGAAAAGCGAGTCATATCCTGATTCAGGTTGCTGCTGATGCAGAGCAGGCCAAGGTTGATGAGGCGCTTGCAAAAATCGATGAATTGGCTAAGAAGATAGATCAACAGGAGTCCTTTGCCGAGTTGGCAAAAGTCCACTCCCAGGATCCGGGTTCCGCTGCTGAGGGTGGTGATCTGGGTTTCTTCGGTAAAGGTATTATGGATCAAGCCTTTGAAGATGCTGTTTTCCGTCTCGAAGAGGGGGCTGTCAGTGAGCCGGTACGCAGCAGCTTCGGTTTTCATCTGATCAAGCTGACCGGAATTAAGTCGGGTAGTGTCAAGCCCTTCGAAATGGCTAAGGCTGAAGTTGAGAAGGCCTATCGTTTGGCCGAAGGTGAGAAGCTCTATTTTGAAATGGCTGAAGAGTTGGCCAACGTGAGTTATGACGATCCAACCTCCCTTGAACCTGCGGCTTCAGAATTAAATCTGTCAATTGAACAGAGCGACTGGATGACCCGGAATCAAACCGAGGGTGTAATTGCGAAACCGAAGGTGTTGGGTGCTGCTTTCAGTGATGATGTTTTACGGGAACGCAATAACAGTGAGTTGATTGAGCTCGATAGTACCAGTTCCGTGGTTGTGCGCATTTTAGATCATCAGGAAGCATCTGTGCGGCCTTTGGATGAAGTGCATGATCAAATATCTGAACGGCTAGCCAAGCAGAAAGCGGAAGAGCAGGCCGGTGCAGAGGCAGAAAAGCGCTTGGCTGAAATCAATGGTGATAATCCACTGCTTCAGGCAGCGGGCAGTTATGCTGTTACGGGACCTGTTATAGTCGATCGCAATAGCAGGGAGTTGCCACCTGCGCTATCAAGTGAACTGTTTCGTACAGTTAAGCCTCAGCCAGGAGAGGTGATGCCAGGGAGTGTCAAGTTGGCGACGGGTGACTTCGCTGTGTTTGTGCTGTCAAAAGTCACTGAAGGCGAATCGGCAGAAGCTGAAGCCAGCAAACAGCAAGCCGATCAGATCCGTCGCCTCTATGGCCGAAGCTACTACGAGCGGGTAATGGACGATCTGGAGACACGGGCCGATATCGAAATTCTTCTGAAGCAGAGCAGCGAATAGAAGTCCCTGCTGTTTTGGCGCTGTTTTGATCAGTGAGCTGATATCTACATCAGACATAGTGATCCGATGGCGGGGTTTCTAGAACCCCGCCATCAATCTTCCCATCTAAATCCCTTCAATTTGCCGTAATATTGGATTGACCTGAATAAATTCTCTATTGGGTTTTATCATGACAGCTATAGGGCTACTTCTTGAGCCAACAAATCGAGGTGTTTTTGACAGATAATCATGAAACTGGATTCTGCAGTTGACCGTTGTTATCCATCGTAAGGAAATGACTCGCGATTAACGGCGAACGATGCCTTGCCGGACACGCCGGGATTTCCCTCGAATCTATCTCTAACTACCGATTCCAGGATGAAAGCCAACAACACTCCATTGACTAGGATTGTCTAACCCGGCAACCTTGTATCTGAAGCTGACCGGGATGCCGGTCAATCATAAGGCGGCTAAAGAGCTAAATCATGCTTCGAAGAATTTCTGTAAGGAGCATAAAATTGCTCTGCCTGAATCGAATCAATCTGTGATGGCTAATATTGGCCTTGTCTGGTTTCCAGGTTAATTATCTCTGGAGCGTAGGAGAATATACATGCAGCATCGTCTAAACGGCCGGGACATCCTCTACTTTGGTGGACTGGTCGCGATACTCATTACCCTGATTCTCGCCATGTACATGGTTGACCGGCAGTGGCAAAAGATGGCGCAAATGGAACAGCTGATGCGCGAACAGGCGACAGATATTCGCGAGATGAATGTTCAAATCAGGTCGCTGGGCAGACGGGTCTCTGAGGGGGTCACTGTTGCTTCAGGTGCAGCGTCAGATGAAAACGAAGCTGTGCCTGCGGCTTTCCAGAGGGCCTATCAGGCAACTCAAAAAGGGGATTATGCTGAAGGGGACTGGTTGGTCAGATCCTTTGGCGTGAACCTGAAATCCCTTACCCCCTTTATATCTGAAGATGCCTATTCATCCACTGTACAGGGTTATATCCTTGAGAGTCTGCTGACTCGCAATGCCGATACTCTGGAGTGGGAAGGCTTGCTCGCCAAAGAGTGGCAAGTCAGTGATGATGGTCTGACCTTTGTCTTTAAACTTCGTGAGGGTCTGCAGTTTTCAGATGGTAAACCCCTCACTGCTGAAGATGTTGCGTTTACCTTTCAATTTATCATGAATCCGGCAATACAGGCGCCGAGGGAGCGGGCCTATTATGAGAAGATCGAATCTGTTGAGGTACTGGATCCGCTGACAGTGCGGTTTCAGTTCGCTGAGCCCTATTTCAATGCCCTCTCCCTGGCTGGTGGACTCTCTGTGATGCCGAAGCACTTCTATGAGCCCTATCTGAAAGAGCCGAACAGTTTCAATCAGTCAAAAGGCTTGTTGCTTGGTTCCGGACCATATCGTCTGGAGGATCCGAGCAACTGGTCGCCTGACAAAGGCATAATCGAGCTGCAGCGTAATCCCCGCTATTGGGGGATGGTACAACCACCCTACAATCGTCTGATCTGGCGGGTTATTGAAAATGATAGCGCGCGACTGACTACCTTTCGTAATGGAGAGATCGATACTTATGTCTCTAAACCCAGGGAGTATAAACAACTGGTGGATGATCAGGATTTGGATAAAAAGGCTGAACATTGGGAGTACATGAGTCCCGTCGCGGGATATAGCTATATCGGATGGAATCAGGAGAGAAAGGGGAAAGCTACCCGCTTTGCTGATGTCAGAGTGCGGCAGGCAATGACTTATCTGATAGATCGTGAACGTATCAATGAGGAGATTTTTCTGGGTTATGCAGACGTGGCGATCAGTCCATTCAGCAGTGGCAGTAAGCAACATGATCCTGATCTGATGCCGCGAGCCTATGATCAGGCAAAAGCAATGGCACTGCTGAAAGAGGCCGGATACGCCGATAGTGACGGTGATGGGGTACTCGAAGATGAAAAGGGTGAGCCCTTTGAGTTTGACTTGGTCTATTTTCAAGGCAACGATGACACCAACCGTATGGTGCTGTTCATCAAAGACCTGTTAGCCCGAGCCGGTATTCAGTTACAGCCTAAGCCTACAGAGTGGTCGGTGATGATCGACTTGATGAAAAAGCGTGATTTTGATGCGATTACCCTGGGCTGGACCAGTGGCCTTGAAACCGATCTCTATCAGATGTTTCACAGCAGTCAGATTGCGGATGGTGGCAATAATTTCACCGGCTATTCAAATCCTCAGCTGGATAAGCTGATCGATGAAGCACGGGCTACAGTGGATGAGGAGAAGCGCATGCCTTTGTGGCGGGATGCTGAGAAAACGCTCTTCAGAGACCAGCCCTATACATTCCTCAAACGGAGTAAAAGCCTGGTTTTTATCGATCGACGTTTGCGAAATATAGTCTCAACCAAGCTCGGCCTGAATCTGGGAAGCTTACCGGTTGAGACTTATGTACCGATCAACGAACAGCGATACAAGCAGTAATTCTTTATGCTGACCTATCTGTTTCGAAGAGTGCTGTTGATGATTCCCACCTTACTGGGGATTACCCTGGTGGTGTTTGTCGTTATGGCCTCTTCCCCCGGTGGTATCAGTGCTCAGAGTCTGGTTGAAGGGCAAAATCTCGATCCCGAAGCGAAGCGAGAGATAGAGGCTTACTATAATCGGCTCTACGGTCTCGATGATCCACCATATCTGCAATATTTTCGCTGGCTGAATAACGTCTCGCCCGTCGGATTTGTCTTCGATGAAGAGAATAGTGTGAGTGGTTTTTCATTCACCAAAGGAGCCGATTTTGGGCGCAGTTTTCGCTATGGGCGTCCGGTAACTGACCTGCTGGCTGAACGGGTACCGATAACCATTCTGCTGAATGTACTGAGTATCCCCCTGGTCTATATGCTGGCTCTGCTGGTGGGGGTTCGAGCGGCTGTCGAGCGGGGGCGTTCGTTCGATGTCAGCAGTGGTATTGTGATGTTGGGGCTCTGGTCGGTGCCGACCATGTTGGCCGGTGTGCTGTTGATTGGATTTTTTGCCAATCAGCAGTATTGGCACTGGTTCCCGACAGCCGGTTTGAGTGATCGTCTGGCAATGGATCAGGTGTTTCTACCCCATTGGTCGAGTCTATGGGATGTGGCTTTGCTGTTTGTCAGTGTGCTGTTAGCGGCAGCGCTGTTTCTGACAATCAGCCGCAATACCTCAAAACCACTCAGAGTAGGCTTTCTCGCACTCTGCTGGGGAGGGCTGGGGGTTTTAATGGTTCAGGCCTTACCTGAGGCGGAACATGCGTTATCACTTTTTATCTTCATACCGACACTATTCGCTTTGCTAGCCGGTTGGTTGGCCAGTACCAACTATATTTTGATGCGCCAATTGGGATTTCTCACCACCGGTCTACTGGTTGGTCTGATGTTGGCAGTGTATGGGATGCAGGGGAGCTGGCTCAGAGGGTTTCTGGTCGACCGTTTATGGCATTTGGCCCTGCCTGTATTGTGCCTCTCCTATGGGGGATTTGCCGGACTTGCCAAATTAACCCGAACCTCAGTGCTTGAGAATCTGCTCTCCGATTACGCCCGCACCGCTCGAGCAAAGGGTTTGTCTGAATCAGTCGTACTGTGGCGGCATGTCTTTAGAAACAGCCTGCTGCCTTTGATAACCGTTGCGGCGAGTCTTTTACCCAGTCTATTGGCAGGTTCTGTCATTGTGGAGAGTATCTTCAGTATTGAGGGAATGGGTAAGTTGGCGGTGGAGGCTGTGCAGACCCGGGATAGAGAGCTGGTATTGTCGATTACCCTGATCGGTGGTCTATTGACTCTGTTTGGCTATCTGATGGCCGATATCCTCTATGCACTGGCCGATCCGAGGGTGAGTTATGACTGATCGGCAACGCCAGAGCTATTGGCGAAAGATTTTAGGGCAAACCTTCATCCGTTGGGGGGCCCGATTGGGACTGTCATGGGTTGCTCTGTTGGCGCTGGTCGGAATATTCGCCCCCTTTCTGGCGAGCAGCTTCCCTCTCTTGCTCAGTCAACAAGGTGTCATATCGAGCCCGGTATTAACCTACCTTGAAGCTGAAGATGTGCTTTTTCTGAGTGCCTTTGCCAGTCTGCTCATTGTCTTACCCTGGCGAATCTCTACAGCACGAAAAATGGTGGTTTATTTCTGTTTACTGGGTATAGGAGGCGTACTGGCCTACAGTTTTGTTGCCCCGCCAAAGCTGGTGATCTATGAGCAATATCGAGTAGCTGAACAACAGGGCGATTACGATTGGGTTGTCTACGCGCCGGTTCCTTACTCACCTAAGGACTATCAGCGGGATCTCGGTGACACGGGTCTCGAAGCGCCTTTGTCTCAACAGCATCGCAGCCATTGGTTTGGTACTGAACAAAATGGCGCTGACGTCCTCAGTCGTATGATACATGCCTCCAGAATCGCTTTGGGTATAGGCTTCGTTGCAACCGGAATAGCAATGGTACTCGGGGTGATTATCGGTGGCTTGATGGGGTACTTCTCTGGCATTGTCGATATGCTGGGTATGCGCCTGGTAGAGATATTTGAAGCTGTCCCAACTCTATTTCTATTACTTACATTTGTTGCCTTTTTTGGACGCAGTCTCTATATCATGATGGTCATCATAGGCATTACCAGCTGGCCCGGTTTTGCCCGCTATGTTCGTGCTGAGTTTTTACGTCTGCGCCGGCAGGATTTTGTTCAATCGGCTGAGGCGGCAGGGCTACCACTCCACTCAATTCTGTTTCGGCATATGTTGCCGAATGGGATGGGGCCAGTTTTGGTGGCTGCGAGTTTTGGTGTGGCCTCCGCAATTCTTGCTGAAGCAACCTTGAGCTTTCTCGGGCTTGGTTTAGTGGACGATCCATCCTGGGGTGAGATGCTCAACCAGGCGGTGCAATCATCCCGGTTCAATTGGTGGATGGCGGCATTTCCCGGTGGGGCAATCTTTTTTACGGTATTTGCCTATAACCTGATCGGTGAATCATTAAGAGACGCCATCGATCCCTATTTGAGCAAGTCAAACTGATGCTGCTGTCTGTAAAAGATTTAAAAGTCTGGTTTAAGCACCAGCCAGAACCCATCAAGGCAGTGGATAGTATCGATTTCCAAATCGACCGCGGAGAGACTTTCTGTTTGGTAGGGGAGTCCGGTAGCGGTAAATCGATTACCGCACTATCCATAATGCGCCTGTTACCTGAAACGGCACTGAGCACCTACAGTGGCGAAATCCTATTTACAACGGGTGATGGGGAGGCTGACGATCTAACACTGCTCAGTGAGGCGGATATGCGGCAGGTGCGCGGTGGTCGTATCGCCATGATATTTCAGGAGCCGATGAGCTCCCTGAATCCTGTTTTTACCATCGGTGAACAGATTCTGGAGGCTGTAAGACTCCATTTTCCTCAACTCTCCAATGCAGAGGCCTGGGCACGTGTAATGAATGCGTTACGAGAGGTGCAGGTGCCTGACCCGGAGACGCGGGTCAACAGTTACCCTCATCAACTCTCTGGTGGACAGCGCCAACGTGTGATGATAGCCATGGCGATGGCCTGTGAGCCCGACCTTTTGATTGCTGATGAACCTACAACGGCTTTGGATGTTACGGTACAGCGAGAGATCCTGAGATTGATGAAAGCGCTGCAGGAGCGCACTGGGATGGCGATACTTTTTATTACCCATGACTTTGGGGTGGTTTCAGAAATCGCTGATCGGGTTGGCGTCATGCAGAATGGCAAACTGGTGGAGACTGGCAAGACAGAACAGATCATCCACTCTCCCGGACATCGATATACTCAGTCACTGATCGCTGCACTGCCTGAAAACCTTGCCCGGAGCCAGCCCCACAAGCCGCTGGAGGATCAACAGCCACTGATCAGATTGTCTAATCTGGAGATCCACTTTCCTGTGCGTAAAGGATTGTTACGCCGGGTAGTGGATAAAGTCCGGGCTGTTGATGGTGTCGATCTGGAGATTCCCCGCGGACAGATCCTCGCTCTGGTGGGCGAGTCGGGCAGTGGTAAGACCACATTGGGGCGTGGAATTCTGAGACTTACCGAACCAACATCGGGTCAGATAGCCTTTGATAACACAGACATCACAGAGATGAATCGAAGCCAGTTACGTCGCTTTCGCCGTAATATGCAGATCATTTTCCAGGATCCGATCTCCTCACTGAATCCCCGCTTGAGTATTGCTGCCATCCTCACCGAACCGATGAAAGTTCATAGGATTGGTGAGAGTCGCGATGAGCGAATTGAAATTGCGCGGGACTTGTTAAGGCAGGTTCAGATGGAGGAGGATGCCCTATGGCGTTATCCCCATGAGTTCTCAGGTGGACAGCGACAGCGGATAGGGATTGCCCGGGCATTGTCGCTCAATCCCTCTTTTATTGTATGTGACGAAATCACCAGTGCGCTTGATGTTTCTGTTCAGGCTGAAATACTCAAAATGCTACTGGAGCTTCGGCGGCAGCACAGTTTGACTTTACTCTTTATTACCCACAACATTGGTGTTGTTGAGTATGTGAGTGACCGTACTGCAGTGATGTATCAGGGTAGGATCGTCGAGCAGGGACTCACGGAAGATATTGTAAATCGTCCGCAAAATGACTATACACAGCAACTCATTGCTGCTGTGCCCAGAGTACCCCTCTAAAACCATAAATAAAGATTGTTACTGTATCCTGCCGATGAGACTTACAATCCAAACCAAGCTGTTTCTCAGCCACTTTGCCGCAATCGTCCTGGTTTCCGGGAGTGTTGGTAGTTACTTCTATCAGAGTGCAATAGAAAATTTGATGAGCGCACTGCAATCCCGGCTGAAGAACAGTGCTGCGCTGATCAGTCATGGTTTTGAAAATGCTGAACTCGATACGATTCGTAATGAGCAGGATATGTCTCTGGCCAGCTATAAAGAGTATGTAACTCTGCTACGTGGCTATGTGAAAACAAATCCCGATATCGCTTTTATCTATGTGATGCGTAAAGTTGGCGATAAAGCTGTTTTTGTACTCGATTCCGATATGCAGGAGCCCGCATCACCAGGAGAGGAGTATGAGCCTGATCTGATTACGATGATGGATGGGTTTTTACGCCCTTCAGTTGATAAGGAGATTACTGGGGATCGCTGGGGGTTTTTTCTTTCCGGCTACTCTCCAGTAGAAACAGGAGAAGATGAGTATCTTGTTGGCATCGATATGCGTGCGGATGAGGTGAAAAGTAAGTTCGAACATATCCGGCTGGCTGGTTTTTTATCATTGGTCCTCTCAATTACCCTGGCAATGATATTCAGTCGACTACTCTCACATAACTTCACCCAGCGTATTACCTCGCTGGCCACTCGATTTGCCCAAATCGCACCCGCAGAGCAGATGAGTGACACGCATACCAATGGTGACGAACTGGATCAGTTGGCACAATCGTTCGACATGATGTCGAAACGTCTTGAGGCCAAGCAGCAACAGATCAAAAGCAATCAGCTTGAGCTTTATAGTGCACATGAAGAGCTGGAGGAGCGGGTTGAGACCAGAACTATGGAATTGGTGCAAACCAATGAAAAATTGCTGAAAGAGATAGCTGAAAGAAAAAATGTGGAGCGTATGCTGGAAGAGACGTCACGCATTGACTACCTCACTAATTCCCTCAATCGGCGTGCCATGAGCAGAAGACTGGAGCAGGTGGTTTCCCAGAGTGAGCGTGGCTCCAGTAGTTTTTGCCTCATTCTGCTGGATATTGATTACTTCAAGCAGATCAATGACACCTATGGTCACGATATTGGCGATCAGGTATTGAAATATATCGTAAAGCAGTTGCAAGCCCAGATTAGGGATGCAGATGAACTCGGACGTTGGGGGGGAGAGGAGTTTATAATCCTCTGCCCTGAAACCCAACTTGCTGATGCGCTATCTCTTGCGCAACGGCTATGTGATGATCTGGCTAGCAATCCAATGACACTGATCGACAAGCAGCTCTCCATTACCGCCAGTTTTGGTGTCTCTCTGTTTCAAGCTGGTGAGTTGCTTAGTAACTGTCTCAAGCGTACTGACGATGCACTCTATGCAGCTAAAGCAAAGGGTCGTAACTGCGTCGTAGTTGCAGATAGCTGAGTGGCAACAGATTAACTGCTACTGAGGAAAAATCATGTCAATCGATTGGCAAAACAGTACAGCAGCTATCTGGCGACCCCGCAAGGCCTACCTGCGTGAGATCGAAAACACTGATCCGATTGAGCTGGCGCACCTGGTTGGTATTGATCAACAGAAGCAACAGTTGGTAAACAATACTGAACGCTTCATCAAGGGTGCAGGGGCAAACAATGCTCTACTTTGGGGGGCTCGTGGAACCGGAAAATCCTCACTGATCAAAGCGGTTCTGAATGAGTTCAAGATTCAGGGGTTGCGATTGATTCAGGTGGATAGAAATGATTTGGTTGAGCTGCCGGAAATAGTTGACGAGATCAGAACTCTGCCTCAGTACTTTATTGTTTTTTGTGACGATTTGACGTTTGAACAGGGGGAGGCCTCCTATCGTGCGCTGAAGAGTGTTCTGGATGGTTCTATAGAGGCGCCACCTGAAAATATACTGATCTATGCGACCTCTAATCGACGCCACCTGCTGCCGGAGTCGATGGATGATAATCAGGATGCAGTCCTGGTGGGGCGGGATCTCCATCTTGGTGATACCGTAGAGGAGAAGTTAGCCCTTTCAGACCGATTTGGTCTTTGGCTCTCTTTCTATCCTGTGAATTGGCAGGGCTATTTAGAAATTGTTGACCACTACTTTAAAGATTATCAGGGGAGCCGCGAGACACTGCATGAGGCAGCCAAACAGTTCGCCATGGCACGGGGTGGGACTAAAAGTGGTCGTGCAGCACTACAGTTTTACAAAACCTATTTTGGATCATAAGAGAGGTTCTATTATTGTGAGTAGAGGCCATCTCTCACATGCCTCGGCAAGTTCCTGATTAGCCACTCGTGGGGGGTATCTTTGCTGATGCTTTAGTAGACTAAAGTTCTGGATTCCTCATCAGATGTTATGGCATTTAAAACGCGTCACCGGTCTCTGTTCTCATCAAGTCAAGACGCTATTGTTCCGCCGCTTGATCAATGCACGTACGTCGAATGTGATGAAGATGAGGAGGATCAGTAAATACCCGGCCATGACAATGATCATCCACTGAGGCATGCTCAGGCCAATGAATTCCCACTGGATATCATCACAGAAGCCTGAAGGTTGAAAGATTGAAGGGAACCACTCATCCAGCTTTAACCAGGAAGGGAATTTTGCATTTACATCACAACTCATGGAGGGAGGAATGATGCCAAGCTGTAGCCCTGATTGCTTGAGTGCCAGATAGAGACCCCATACTCCACCCGCTATCCAGAACAGATAGCTTGTTAATCGGATTACGAGTAGATGGGGTGCGCTGGCGCCAATCATGGACGCGATAAAAATAGAGAGTACAGCGACACGTTGATAGATGCACAAGACACAAGGGTCCAATGACATTCCGTGTTGAAAATAGAGGGCTGCCAATTCAAGTAGTAGCGCGCTGGCTGCAAGCATAAGCCAAGGTGTAGAGCGGTGATGAATCATGGCAGTTGAAGCCTGATAGTAATCAGCATCTATGTGTATCCTATATTTGAGGAACCTATGAACAAATCGCCGACCGACATCTTGCCCTCAAGATGCAACAACTCTACATTGTGAATCTTCCCAATAGCTGGGTTATTACCCAAGATTCGTGCCTTGGATCGAGCTATTTGTGATCGACGATAAGTTTGCTGTTGAATTATTCAGAGGTTCTTTAATCAAATCGATAAATTATCTCTTAAAACATATCACTATATGGCATGAGTTGTCATAGTAGTTTAGAAAATTTTACTATTGTTATAAACACTAAAGGAGTCTTAATAAATGCGTTGCCATGAGGTTGATTACGAAATACTCGGTTCAGAGATGCAATTGGTGGAAGTGGAGCTTGATCCACAAGAGACGGTTATTGCTGAAGCTGGTGCAATGACCTACATGGAGGAGGGCATAGATTTCGAAACCAAAATGGGTGATGGCTCCAATCCTGATGAGGGGCTGATGGGTAAGCTGTTTTCTGCTGGCAAACGTGTATTTACCGGAGAGTCGATATTCACTACCCATTTCACAAACCGGGGATCCACTAAGCAACGTGTGGCATTTTCAGCACCCTATCCAGGGAATATTGTGCCGTTAAACATGGCCCAGCTGGGTGAGAAGGTTACCTGTCAAAAGGATGCATTTCTCTGCGCTGCATTGGGCACTAAAGTCGATATTGCGTTCAATCGGAAGATAGGTAGCGGTTTGTTTGGTGGGGAAGGCTTTATTCTCCAGGCCCTTGAGGGAGATGGTATGGCCTTCATTCAGGCTGGCGGTACGATTGTTGAGAAAAAACTCAGTGGTGAGACTCTAAGAGTGGATACAGGCTGTTTAGTTGGCTTTACCAGTGGTGTGGAGTATGACATACAGCGCTCAGGTAATCTGAAATCGATGGTGTTTGGGGGAGAGGGGTTATTTCTTGCGACTCTGAAAGGTCATGGCACGGTCTGGTTACAGAGTCTGCCCTTCTCGCGCATGGCAGACAGAATCTTGTCAAATGCACCATCAGCCGGAGGCAGTGACAAGGGTGAGGGTTCAGTTCTAGGAGGAATAGGGCGGGTGTTCGATGGCGACTGAACAGGCTTTGGGCCCCATGTTGAGGAGGGTTGGCAAATAACCTGTAGATAAATAAGCATCAGGTTCACGCCAAGGGCATAGGCTTACCTGATTACCCTCCAACGTCAGCTACAGTGATAGTTAAGAGAGGTGTCGATAAGGATCTACGGAAGGTTGCGGGGGGTTTTTGTGAATTTCCAGCGCGATTTGGTGGGGCAGGGCCCCACCCTACCTGTCGATATAAAGTGTAGGGTGGGGCCATGCCCCAGCAACTGCACTAGCGCATATTACGGTTATACAGGTTGATACTCTTTTGCTGAGTATGGAGGGTAATCAGGTAGGCTTATAGCTGCTGTTTCGGATACATCTGCTTCAGAATTCAACCCCCTGTTCAGCCTTGATACCCTGTTCAAAGGCGTGTTTGATCTTGCCCATTTCAGTCACTGTGTCTGCGACAGCCTGGAGTTCCGCTGGTGCATCTCTGCCAGTCAGAACCAGATGCATCCAGGCGGGCTTATTGTCTCGGATGAAATCTGCTATCTCCTCTCCACTGATCCAGCCATACCCACAGCAATAGTTAATCTCATCCAGGACGACCAGATCGTAGTTCTCTGAGACGATCTTTTGCTGGCAAAAAGACCATATTTCACGGCTTGTCTGGCGATCTTGATCCGGATTCTTTGTATCCCAGGTGAAGCCATCGCCCAGGGCATGCCATTCAATGTTTTCGAAGCGCGATGCGGCTTTCTGTTCACCTGTTTTCCATTTGCCCTTGATGAACTGAATGACTAAAACCTTCATATCCCATCCGGCGGCGCGGAACACCATGCCGAACGCGCTAGATGATTTACCCTTACCTTCACCTGTGAGAACCAGTGTCAAGCCATGTCGATTATTGCGCTGTTTCATTAACTTAAAACCTATCAATTAAGATGCCGGGTTTATATTAACCCGGCGACTAAGTATGTTGTCTTCAGCCGAAGTGTGCCAGCCTGCGGCAAGGCATCAAAACGCCGCTGTAGCACTCCTACAGCAAGTTTTGATAACGCAGTCTGCAGGCAGGCACACTTCGGCCTGTCTTTTTAAAAATCATATTGTTAGGGGTTTCAAGCCTGCCCTTGCTCGGTGTTGCGGCTCTTGACAAGGGAACAACCATTGCCTGCACCCCAAGGGCACTTCCTGCGGGGCGCGAGCCGCGCCTTGATCAAGGGCAGGCTTGAAACCCTGAAGACAACATACTTAGTCGCCGGGTTAATAGAGATTGAATGTTTAGGAATTTTGTACATTGTGGTGGCTGACTGGGTGGGGTGTTGCGAATTATAATGAAAATCGTTATCATTTAGATATTGATGTTAAATTATTAGTTAAGGGGTACTATCCGTGTCACTTTTAGCCAAATCAGTTGTGTTGCCTGTCGTACTCAGCATGCTCATTCCCATGGTGGTCAATGCAGAAGAGGTTAACCTCTACTCTGCACGTAAAGAGAAATTAATCAAACCACTGTTAGACAGGTTTACTGATGAAACAGGAATAGAGGTAAATCTGGTAACCGGTAAAGCGGATGCGCTACTACAGCGTTTGCAGAGTGAGGGTCGAAATACACCTGCTGACTTGCTGATCACCACAGATGCAGGTCGTTTGCATCGTGCAAAGGCAGCTGGGGTTACTCAGTCTGTGGAATCAGAGGCACTCTCTGAATTTATACCGGGTAATTTCCGTGACCCTGATGGTCACTGGTTTGGTCTCACCTTAAGAGCACGTCCTATTCTCTATGTGAAAGAGCGGGTGGATCCGTCAAAACTCTCTTCTTATGAGGCTTTAACTGATCCCCAATGGCGTGGTCGGATCTGTATTAGATCATCGGGTAATATCTATAACCAGTCTATGGTAGCCTCAATGATTGAAGCGAATGGTATCGATGTTACTGAGGCCTGGGCGAAATCTTTTGTGAAACAGTTCGCCCGTCCGCCAAAAGGCGGGGACCGGGACCAGATCAAAGCAGCAGCAGCGGGTGTTTGTGATATTGCTATTGCCAACACCTACTATTTAGCAGGGATGTTAAATTCGAAAGAGGCAAGTCAGCGAAAAGCAGCTGAGAAGATGGGAGTCTTCTGGCCCAATCAGTCTGGCAGAGGGGCACATGTCAATGTCAGTGGTGCAGCTGTGATCAAGACAGCAAAACACAAGCAGGCCGCTATCAGGCTGCTGGAGTTTCTGGTCAGTAAATCATCCCAGGCGTGGTATGCAGAGACGAATGGTGAATATCCGGTGAGAGATGATGTCGAGGAAGGTGATACTTTAAAGGCATGGGGTGAGTTCAGATTGGATAGGATTAATCTCAGTCGACTAGGCGAGCTAAATCCAGAGGCGCTTAGATTGATGGATCGTGCCGGGTGGAAATAGAGAGATAAGTGTGGTCGTTCTATGGAGATTATAACCGGACAATTTACTGGGAGTCTTTTTACTTGAAAAAAGTTGACACAAGAGTGGCTGAGCAGAGATCTGTAAGACCCTGTCTGTTGGTAACTGAAGCCACAAGTCATGCTGGCAGCAGATAGAAGTAGAGTACTCTCTCGACTCTCATTCAGGATGAATGGCTGGAGTATTGGTGTACTCGCCATCGCTCTGTTGCTTTCGGTCCCTGTATTGGTAGTGCTCGGATACCTCTTTGAACCCGCCGGTGAGGTTTGGGAGCACCTGGCTGCTACGGTGTTGCAGGACTACATCACCAACTCACTATTGCTGATGGTTGGTGTGGCCATAGGGGTTTTATTGTTGGGGGTAAGTACGGCCTGGCTGACCAGTATGTGTCAGTTCCCGGGACGCTGGCTGTTTGAGTGGGCGCTGCTACTGCCGATGGCGATTCCAGCGTACATCATTGCCTACACCTATACCGGGCTTTTCGACTTTGCCGGTCCTGTACAGACGCTTCTGAGAGAGCTGACTGGATGGGGGTATGGTGATTACTGGTTCCCTGAGATTCGCTCCATTGAAGGTGCGGCACTGATGCTTTCACTGGTGCTCTATCCCTATGTCTATCTGCTCTCCAGAGCTGCTTTTATGGGGCAGTCAATCTGTGTTTTGGATGTCAGCCGAACCCTGGGTAACGGTCCTTGGAGAACCTTTTTCAAGGTAGCCTTACCACTGGCGAGACCGGCGATTGTTGCCGGATTGTCTCTGGCATTGATGGAGACCCTGGCTGACTACGGCACAGTGCAGTATTTTGGTGTTTCCACTTTCACCACAGGTATCTTTCGTACCTGGTATGGTATGAATAACGCCGCTGCGGCAGCTCAACTCTCCGCCATGTTATTACTGGTTGTGTTCACTCTGATCCTGATTGAGAAGGGATCCCGCAGGCAGGCTCGATATCATCACACCACTCAGCGGCATCAATCATTGACCCGCTTTCAATTGAACCGCAAGCAATCTTTGATGGCTTTTGTTATCTGTTCAGGGGCGCTCTTGTTAGGCTTTATTTTACCGGCTGGTCAGTTGCTTTGGTGGGCCATGACCACAGCAGAAGAGAGTCTGGACAGTCGTTTTTTCAGTTTAATAATCCATAGCCTGCTGTTGGCGGGCAGTGCCTCTCTGTTGGCGCTATTACTGGCGCTTTTTCTCAGTTATGGCAAACGCCAATATGGAAGCTGGCCGGTTATACTTGCAGTGAGGACTGCGGGCATGGGGTACGCCATTCCAGGTACAGTGATTGCGATAGGCGTCATGATTCCCTTTGCAGCCTTCGACAATAGTCTGGATGAGTGGATGCGTGGCGAGTTCGGTTGGTCTACAGGTCTCTTACTGAGTGGCACACTGGTTGCCCTTATCTTTGCCTATCTGGTACGTTTTCTGGCAGTTTCACTGCAAACAGTTGAAGCAGGTTTGGGGAAGATTCGTCCGACCATGGATGAAGTTGCCCTGTCGATGGGGGCCGGTTCAGGAGAGATTATACGCCGGGTGCATATGCCAATGCTTAAAGGGAGTCTGATGACTGCTCTGCTGTTGGTATTTGTTGATGTGTTAAAGGAGTTGCCGGCAACACTGATACTACGTCCCTTCAACTACAATACGCTGGCGGTAAGAGCTTATGAGTTGGCCTCCGATGAACGATTGGCTGATGCCTCATACGCTTCGTTGACCATTGTGGCTGTTGGTATTTTACCGGTTATTTTATTAAGTCGTTCCATTACACGGTCGCGTCATGCCGAATCAACTTAAGGTCGAAAATATCAGTGTCAAGTATGGTCGGCAAACCGTTGTTGACGATGTCAGCTTTGCCTTGCAAAAGGGTGTGATAGGTTGCCTGTTAGGTCCCAGTGGCTGTGGGAAGACCAGTCTTTTACGTGCCATAGCGGGATTCGAACCCCTGACAAAGGGAGAGATACAGCTCGATGGTCGCTGTGTATCTCGCCCTGGTGAGACTTTGGCCCCTGAAAAACGACGTGTGGGCATGGTGTTTCAGGATTTCGCCCTCTATCCCCACCTCAATATTGAGGAGAATATTGCCTTCGGACTACGAGGGTTGAGCAACTCTCAACGCAAGCAGAGGGTGAGAAGCCTGCTAGAGCTGGTTGGATTGTCAGGTTCAGAAAAGAGGTATCCCCATCAATTGTCCGGTGGGCAGCAGCAGCGAGTCGCCCTTATTCGGGCCATGGCGCCACAACCGGATATACTGCTGCTGGACGAGCCATTTTCAGGGCTTGATGTAGAGCTACGAGAACAGTTGGCCCGTGAGGTGCGGGATATCCTCAAGCGGGAAGAGGTTACCGCCATACTGGTGACGCATGATCAACTGGAAGCCTTCGCATTGGCCGATGCGATTGGTGTCATGGGTGAGGGGCGATTGCGGCAATGGGATAGTGGTTATTCCCTTTACCATCGACCCAGGGATCGTTTTGTTGCCGATTTTATCGGTCAGGGGGCGATGGTGCCTGGCCATGTCACCGAGGATGGTGAGATTCAATCTCCTTTGGGGAAGATAAGAGGAGAGTTCGTTGAGTCACCCAAAGTAGGAGAGGCTGTAGAGTTGCTGCTACGTCCTGATGATGTCATTCATGATGATCAGAGTGACTTCAAGCTTAAAATAGTGGATAAGGTTTTTCAGGGCGCAGAATATCTCTATACCCTGGCACTCTCAGATGGCACTGAGATATTGTGTCTGGTTCAAAGTCACCATGATCATGGGATAGGCGAGATGATCGGGATTCGTCTCTTTGTTGATCATGTTGTGGCTTTTCCTGCAGTTTAAACACTTCTGAACAGCTTCGCCATATCACTTCTGTTTTTCATTGCATGTCTAGCCACTCAGTTAATATCAGCAGTAGTGGCTATGTTTATTTGATTGATAGTATAAAACTATCGATTAATTAATAATAAACGATTTCAATTATCAAAGATTCGGGCATAGAGTTATATCAGGTCATCCCTAAACGGATGAAAAAAACTGATCATCCATCAAAAGGAGATAACACAATGTCTGAAAATAGATGCCCCTTTCATCATGCTGCTGCTGGTGGTGGCATGTCGAACCGTGACTGGTGGCCGAACCAGTTACGCCTGGATATTCTGCGTCAACACTCATCAAAGTCCACGCCTATGGGTGAGGGATTTAACTATGCTGAAGCGTTCAAAGAACTTGACCTTGATGCGGTGAAGAGAGAGCTTCATGAGTTAATGACCGATTCGCAGGATTGGTGGCCAGCGGACTTCGGTCACTATGGTCCACTGTTTATTCGTATGGCGTGGCACAGTGCTGGTACCTATCGCACCAGCGATGGTCGGGGAGGTGGTGGCACTGGTAACCAGCGATTCGCACCGGTCAACAGTTGGCCGGATAACGTCAACCTCGATAAGGCTCGCAGACTGATCTGGCCAATCAAGCAGAAGTACGGTCAAAAAATATCCTGGGCCGACCTGATGATTCTCGCTGGCAACGTCGCTCTGGAGTCGATGGGATTCAAGACAATCGGTTTTGCCGGTGGACGTGAAGATATCTGGGAGCCGGAAAAGGATATCTACTGGGGTATTGAAGATAGCTGGTTGGAAGATAAACGTTTTTCAGGTGAGCATGAAGGTCTTGAAAAACCCCTCGCAGCAGTCCAGATGGGGCTGATCTATGTCAATCCCGAAGGTCCGAATGGTAATCCTGACCCGTTAGCAGCAGCTAAAGACATTCGCGAGACCTTTGCGCGTATGGCCATGAATGACGAAGAGACTGTAGCGCTGATAGCAGGTGGCCACAGCTTCGGCAAAACCCATGGCGCAGGAGATGCTGTACTGGTAGGACCTGAGCCGGAAGCTGCTCCAATTCAGGAGCAGGGTATGGGTTGGAGGAGTGGTTATGGTTCAGGTCAAGCAGGCGACACGATCACCAGTGGCCTCGAAGTTACCTGGACATCCACACCAACCAAGTGGAGTAATAACTTCTTCTGGAACCTGTTTGGATACGATTGGGAATTGACTAAAAGTCCAGCTGGTGCATATCAGTGGATACCAAAGAACGGTGCAGGTGCCGATTCAGTGCCTGATGCCCATGACTCTGAAAAGCGGCATGCCCCGACTATGCTGACAACTGATCTGGCGCTGCGATTTGATCCTGAATATACAAAAATTGCACGACGCTTTTATGAGGATCCAGATCAGTTTGCTGATGCATTTGCACGGGCATGGTTCAAACTGACTCACCGAGATATGGGGCCTCGTGCACGCTATCTCGGTTGTGAAGTTCCTCAAGAGGAGTTTCTCTGGCAGGATCCGATTCCTGCTGTAGATCATGAACTGATTGATCAGCAGGATATTGCAGATCTTAAGAGTGAGATCCTCGATTCTGGCCTCTCAGTCGCCGAATTGGTTTCAACCGCCTGGGCCTCTGCATCAACCTATCGTGGCTCAGACATGAGAGGTGGTGCCAATGGTGCCCGTATTCGCCTGGCACCGCAGAAGGATTGGCAGGTCAACCAGCCGGATCAGTTGCAGAAGGTGTTGAATGCCCTGAAGAAGATCCAGAGTGATTTCACAAAACCGCTTTCAATGGCGGATCTGATTGTATTGGCCGGTTGTGCCGCAGTTGAGCAGGCAGCGAAGCAGGCAGGGCATAATGTAACGGTTCCCTTCAGCCCTGGTCGAATGGATGCCTCCCAAGCAGATACAGATGAGCAATCTTTTGCTGTATTGGAGCCGGAAGCTGATGGTTTCCGCAACTACATGAAGAGGAGATACACCGTTTCCGCAGAAGAGATGCTGGTGGATAAGGCACAGCTGCTGACCTTGACCCCTGCAGAAATGACAGTGCTAATTGGTGGTATGCGTGTTCTCAAGGCCAACTTTGAAGGGAGTGTTCACGGTCTCTTCACTGATCGCCCCGAGGTGCTGAGCAATGACTTCTTTGTCAATCTGCTCGATATGGGGACTGCTTGGCGTGCGCTCTCTGCAGATGAGGATCTGTTTGAAGGGGTTGACCGGAAAACTGGTGAATCCAAGTGGAGCGCTACGCGTGTCGATCTGGTATTCGGTTCAAATTCAGAATTGCGCGCGTTGGCGGAAGTCTATGCTGCTGCTGACTCAGAAGAGAAGTTCGTGCATGACTTCATCCAGGTTTGGAACAAGGTGATGAATCTGGATAGATTCGATCTTGCTTGATTTAACCTGGTATACAGGCCACAGGATGTGGCCTGATAAAATATCAGGGGGTCGGCTCAGCAGTTAAAGAGGCGATCAATCGCATCCAGACCATCCTGAACCACGTCATCCAAATCTTCAGGGTCATCATCATGCTCATAGGCCAGCATTGAGTAGACCGACAGAGATTTTAACGCCAAAGCGATCTTTTCGACGTCAGGCAGGTTGAGTTCAGCCCCTTCTTTCAACTGACATTCATTACTCATAGTCGTGACCCCATTTACACGAATAGTGGTCTGCCGATAGTCTGTTAGCTCGGTCTTGGAGTCAAAAAATACCGATCATCCGTTGATTTGAATCAAAGAAAGGAAACATAAGTCAGAGTGTTTGTTCAGTGACGTCAACATACAGCTTGATACTTTGACCAGGTTTCAGATATTTCCCCTTGATAGTATTCCAGCGTTTGAGGTCTGCCACTGAGACTTTGAAGCGTTGTGCGATGCGAGAGAGGGAGTCACCCCGTCTTACTTTGTAGTGCAGCCGACTTTGAGTGCCTGTAGGTTGCAGATCAAGAAGTGAAATTTTTGAAGTTGATTTGGACGTCCAGATGACCAGTTTTTGTCCTGTTTTCAAAGGGTCACCTGGTGCCATACCATTCCAGCTGGCCAGTTTTTTGTAACTGACGTGGTGTGCTTTGGCGATATCCCAAAGCGTGTCACCAGACTTTACCCGATAGTGTTGTTTTACACCTTTTCTTGAACGGTTTTGTATCGCAGATTTACGTTGATCCTGTGTGTATACATAGTGATCCAGGTTCTTGCTGGATACGGGGATCAGCAGATGTTTGCCTGCCCGAATCCTATTGCCGCTAATTTTGTTCACTTGCCGAATCAGTTTTGCTGAGGTGCCGTGTCGACGGGCAATTACGCTGAGGGAATCACCGGACTTGATTTTATACCGCTTCCAGGTCAGGCGTTTTTCAGCGGGCAAAGCTGCAAGTTTCTGTTTGAACTGATCAATCTTATCCAGTGGTAGGGTCAACTGATGGTGACCATCAGGGTCTGTGGCCCAGCGATTGAAACCAGCATTCAGCAGATAGAGTTCCTGAATGGGTATATCAGCCATTTCAGCTGCAAGGGCAAGGTCGAGTTGGGATTTAATGTCAACCGTGGAGAAATAGGGCTCATTGGGGACGGCTAACAGGTCAAATCCATAGCTCTCGGCATCCTTGAAAATCTGGGCTAAAGCAAGCAGTCGGGGGACATAGGCACTGGTCTCGTCAGGCAGTTTGAGAGACCAGAAATCGGTTGGCTTTCCTCTCTTGATATTGCGTTTGATCGCGCTCCTTACGGTACCAGCGCCAGAGTTGTATGAAGCCAGAGCCAGTTCCCAGTCTCCATCGAACTGCTTGTTCAGACGTGTGAGGTAATCAAGCGCTGCGCGGGTTGACCTGACTACATCCCTGCGTCCGTCATACCACCAGTTTTGCTTGAGACCGAAGTGTCGTCCCGTTGACGGTATGAATTGCCAGATGCCTGCTGCTCTGCCAGGTGAGTAGGCAAAAGGCTGAAATGCGCTCTCAACTGCGGGCAGAAGGGCGATTTCAGTCGGGATATCCCGCTTTTCGATCTCCTGCAGAATAAAATAGAGAAAAGGTGCGGCTCTCTCCTGAATTCGTTGTAAATATTTAGGGTGTTTTTTATACCAGTTCAGCTCTCTGGTGAGGCGGGGGTTGCTTGGGATTGAAAGCTTATATTGGTCACGCATCCTATCCCAGATATGTTCTGGCTCAGGGTCAGGTAGGGAAGCGATAACCTCCTGCAATTGTTCAGCAACTTCAGGCATCTGCTCCGATCTTACCTGCTTCTCCTCTGTTAGCGGCTGAGTTTGCAGGGCCTCGGTTGAGATGGTGTCAAGGGGAACCTCAACCAGTGCGGATTCCTGCCCGGGGTTTGGCAGTGACTGACAGGCTGTCAACAGGCAGGCGAAGATCAGGTTCATGAACAATAGAAGCGGATTTGAGAGAAAATCGGGTGAATTGGTTGGTAACTTAGGCATACTGAATTCTGAAAGAAAATAAAAATAAAGCCGTGTATGATTTCCATGTAATGAACTCCTGACAAGCGGCCACCAGTTGCAATCTGTGTAGAGATCAGGATCTGTTTCGTGGTGCCTCAACTTGCTGAGCATCTCTTAGGGCTGCATACCAGGGATTGCTTATGCAATGATTGTCGAAGAGACATCACCATCCATATGGAGCATTAGATCCGAAATGGCAAATCGCAACGCGGTCGTCGATCGATAAAATGAGACATCAAACCAGATTCACTCACTACCAGAGCCGCTCAAATCCACATTTGTGTTGTCACAATAACAGACAGACGATAGCTGAGCGCCAGTCGTTGCTACCAGCTTCCAGGACAGCGCTCAAAAACACAGATTACCTGACACTAGTGTCGGTAGCAAAGTCGATACCTTTATAGATGAGAGAATTCAGGCGGTTAAAACTTCGATCTTGCCAACAGAGTCACATTCAGGAGTGGTTCAATAGTCAGCTTGGAGAGAGTTTGGCCGCTCAAGAGTCTGAATATCTTCAGCAGCACATCTCCGCAATGTTTGGCTATCATGTGGTGCAGATCGGCCATTTGAAGCAGGATGAAGACCTGTTGCGGGTGAGTCCTGCGCGGAACCGGATTGTGATGGGGGTTACGCCAGGTGGAAAAAACGTTGATCTGCAGGCTGAACCTTATAGGCTGCCATTTGCTGGCGACTGTGTGGATGGTATTTTACTACCCCATACCCTGGATTTTTCCTCTGATCCCCACCAGGTGTTACGTGAAGTGGAGCGGGTTTTGATTCCCGAGGGGAAGCTGCTGATCACTGGGTTCAACCCCTGGAGCCTCTGGGGAGGGGTAAGACTGCTTAGGTTGAGGTCATCGATACCGCCTTGGTGTGGTCACTTTTTCAGCAGTCGAAGGGTTTTGGATTGGCTGTCACTTTTAGGCTTTGATCTACTTGATATTCACTTTCTTAATTACAGGCCACCGATCCAAAGACCCGGTATTAGTCAGAGACTCCAATTTCTGGAGCAGCTCGGGGAGAATCTCTATCCGAATTTTGGTGGGGTGTATATCATATTGGCCGTAAAGCGCGTGGTTACTCTTACACACATTCGCCCGAAATGGTCGGTAAAAAAACGTGTTTTACCCACTGCAGCAGAACCAACAATCAGGAATGGGACTTAGTGATCAGGCCTGTTAAGCATAAGAAACCCTATCTCTTAACGGATTTTTAAGAAGTATAAATGACTCAAATAGTAGAACTTTTTAGTGATGGCGCCTGTAAAGGGAATCCTGGACCTGGTGGTTGGGGGGTTGTACTGCGCTATGCAGGCCATGAAAAGAGACTGTATGGCGGTGAGCCTGGCACTACCAATAACCGGATGGAGCTGCTTGCGGTAATTCGGGGGTTACAGGAGCTGACAAGGCCCAGTCAGGTGCAAGTGACTACCGATTCACAATATGTAAAAAACGGCATTACCCAGTGGATCCACGGCTGGAAGAGAAATGGTTGGAAGACCTCTGCACGCAAGGCGGTAAAAAATGTTGATTTGTGGCGGGAATTGGATAGTGAAGTAAGTAAACATGATGTGGATTGGCAATGGGTAAAAGGACATGCTGGTCATCCAGGGAATGAATTGGCAGATGAACTGGCTAATCTGGGTATTCAGGAGATGTTGTCATGATGCGCCAGATTGTACTCGACACAGAAACCACCGGTCTGGAGCCAGAGCAGGGACATAGAATTATAGAGATCGGCTGTGTTGAGCTGGTTGACCGAAGATTGACAGGTAATAACTTCCATCAGTTTCTGCAACCAGATCGAGAGATCGATGCGGGGGCCATTGAGGTGCATGGTATCACCAATGAGTTTCTCGCCGACAAGCCGAAATTCTGTGATGTGGTGACTGACTTCATCGAATATGTGCGTGGTGCTGAATTGATTATCCACAATGCACCATTCGATGTCGGATTCCTTGATCATGAATTGAGGTTGATGGAAAACCCGCAGCGCATCGATGCACTGTGTGCTGTTACCGATACGCTGATCATGGCAAAGAAGATGCATCCAGGGCAGAGAAACAGCCTTGATGCATTATGCAGACGCTATGATATCGATAACTCCCATCGTGAGCTGCATGGGGCGTTACTGGATGCTGAAATACTCGCCGATGTCTATTTGATGATGACCGGTGGACAGACGGCGCTGGTTTTGGATGACGATCTTGGGCAGCAGGATGGTGATGAGCAATCGGTTGATAATATCCGCCGACTGTCAGCCGGCCGTCCCCCTCTCAAAGTGGTTGTTGCCGGCGCTGAAGAGATTGAAGCCCATGAGCGTCAACTTGAGGAGATGGGCGAAAGGTGCGTTTGGCTTAACAGTTAAGGGCGTCTCTAATAATTGCTTGTGCCCTTAAGTCTGGATTTAACCTCTGGATTGTGTGGACTTGGCGCTATCGCAGCCTTGCACGATGTCATACAACCTCGGTATGTCGAGTAACTGTACATGTTTCCGCTCTACTCGAAGCAGGTTTTCATCCTGAAACCTGGTAAAGAGTCTACTCACGGTCTCGACTGCTAAACCGAGGTAGTTACCGATTTCATGGCGTGACATACTGAGAAAGAAGTCGCTGGCAGAAAAACCCCGTTGTTTGAATCGTTCTGAGAAGCTGAGTAGGAAGGTTGCTAAGCGCTCCTCGGCACTCTTTTTACCCAGTAGCGTCAACATTTCCGTCTCCTGACCTATCTCCCGACTGAGCAGGCGATACATCTGGTGTTGCAGACTGGGCATTATGCAGCTCAGAGATTCCAGCTGGGAGAATGGGATTTCACATACCGCTGTAGTCTCAAGGGCGATGGCTGAGCAGGTGTGGCTATCGTCCTGGATTGCATCCAGGCCAATAAGTTCGCCGGGAAGATGAAATCCCAATACCTGTTCTCCACCATCCTCATTTGGGCTGTAGGTCTTGACCGAACCGCTTGTTATAACCCGTAAGCTATGAAACTTGTCTGCCCCGCGGTAGAGATGATCTCCTCGATGGTAGGGGCGGCCTCGCTTGATGATGCCATCGAGGCGTTCGACATCGTCCGGAGTCAGCCCCATGGGGAGACATAGGGTGGCAAGGCTGCAGTTTTTACAGGCGACCTTGATGTTTTCAAATGATACGACTTTTCTACTAGTCAAGTAATCGCTCCAGCATGGCAGGTGCTATATAGGCAATGTATTGTGCACCCAGTTAGTGTTTAAGGCATTTCTTACCCTTGAATTGTCCTCTCTCACCCTGAATTTAGCTTTGCTCAGAGGCGGTTTTGCCAAATAAAAACATTAAAAGCTGCTTTACCAGGCGCATATGCCAGGCTGATACAGCTTAATGTCTCCCAATCTACCCTATTTCGTCCATGTTTAATTGTTGGTGGGCTGGCAATTCGAGCTATTTTTCCAGAAATTCTTGATGTGGATCAAGTGGTTTTACTGTTTTTATTACTTTGGATCATTGATTTTTAGTCTGTCGCCGAATAAAAAAACCGGCCTGAAGGCCGGCTTTTCTGCTATTGATCGGCCTGATTATTGAGCCGGAGCAGGAGCGGGTGCAGCTGCAGGAGGTGCTGGATAGCCATAAGGAGCACCACCATATGGTGCGCCATAAGGAGCGCCGCCGTAGCCATAAGGAGCGCCGTAGCCATAAGGACCATAGCCATTGTTGTAGCCACGGTAGTAGTTATTACCACGACCATAGCCAGAACCACGGGCGTTGCCGCTCATGCCAAAGCTGAAATCACCAGAGCCATCACCATAGCCGTCACCGTAGCCGTCGTTGTTATAACCACGGTTGCCGCCCCATGGGCCGTTGCCCCACCAGGCAGATGCACTGGTAGACACAGCTACGAGTGCCGCGATGCTCAGAACTTTAGCAAATTTAGTCATGCTTTCTTCCTCTCAAATGATTGTTTTCATACTACATCGGTGATGTAGAAAAGCGGCCTTACAGCCTCCATCATGCAATGGTTAAGGACTTCACGCCAAGTCTGTCATGTTACGGGGCAGACTGTAGGGTAAAGTTCTACTTGCCTCAGTAGTTGTTATTTGCGTAACACGCCAATCGATTATAGACCCTGGTCAGTTATAATCAATCGAATTATTGAGCCCCGTATGGAGACGATTTCATGGCAATCTTGTCTATTTGATTCGATCTATTTGGATCCTGAGCAAGCAGCTCTCAGGGGCGATCTGATGGAAATCTCTGGGGAGTTCCGAGTTACTTCCTTATATAGAGTGCAGATATTTTTATCGAGGACATGCCTTGAATCAGTAGTTTGTTGCAGTTCTGAATAATACCTAAATTGAAACCAGGTTGGTTAGCCCTTCGAGATTGAGTGAAGAGGGGCAATCTGTTACTGTTTACACCCGTCCTATATCCCATTTTCCTGCACTCTAACCTGGTAAGCAGAATTACATGACCAGTTTTATTTTTATTACGGGCGGTGTTGTCTCCTCCCTTGGCAAAGGTATCGCTTCAGCTTCTCTGGCTGCACTGCTGGAGGCCCGCGGACTGGATGTCACAATGATCAAGCTGGATCCCTATATTAACGTGGATCCCGGCACCATGAGTCCTTTTCAGCATGGCGAGGTGTTTGTAACCGAAGATGGATCTGAAACAGATCTGGATCTCGGCCATTACGAACGATTTATCGACAGTACCATGGGGTTTAATAACAACTTCACCACAGGTCAGATCTACGAAAATGTGATTCGCAAGGAGCGAAAAGGGGAGTATCTGGGGGGTACGGTTCAAGTAATTCCCCATATCACCAATCAAATCAAGGACAGTATCCAGCTTGGTGCGGCTGACAAGGATATCTGTCTGGTAGAGATAGGCGGTACCGTAGGCGATATCGAATCCCTGCCATTTCTGGAGGCGATCCGGCAAATGGGCGTGGAGATGGGGCCACAACGGGCGATGTTCATGCATCTTACCCTGGTGCCCTATATCAAAGCATCTGGAGAGATCAAAACCAAACCGACTCAACATTCGGTGAAGGAGTTGCGCTCGATCGGTATTCAACCGGATATCCTGGTATGTCGCTCTGAGCAGCCTCTGCCGGAAGCAGAGCGTAGAAAGATTGCACTTTTTACCAATGTCCCTGAACCTGCCGTTATCTCAGCTGTCGATGCTGATTCGATCTATCGGATTCCTGTGCTGCTGCATGCTCAGAATATGGATGAGTTGGTGAATCAGCGCTTTGGTCTGAATTTGCCACCTGCGGATCTCTCTGAATGGGAAGCATTTCTTGAAGGGCTGGACAATCTGGAAGGAGAAGTGAAAGTCGCGATGGTGGGTAAGTACGTGCATCTCACCGAAGCATATAAGTCCCTCTCTGAGGCGCTGGTTCATGCTGGCGTGCATACCGGGAATCGGGTGGTTATTCACTATGTCGATTCTGAGCAGATAGAGAAGAGTGGCATCGATAGCTTGAAGGGTATGGATGCTATCCTGGTGCCGGGGGGATTTGGCAATCGCGGCGTAGAGGGCAAAATTGCTGCAGTAAGCTATGCGCGGGAGAACTCGATCCCCTATCTGGGTATCTGTTTGGGTATGCAGGTGGCAGTGATTGAGTTTGCTCGCCATGTGGCCGGTTTGGCAGATGCTCACAGCACTGAATTTGATCGCTCTACGCCTAACCCTGTAATCGGATTAATCGTGGAGTGGCTGAATGCGGATGGTAAGCTTGAAACCCGGAGTGAAAACTCCGATATGGGGGGCACCATGCGTCTCGGCGGACAAGAGTGCAGGCTGCAACCTGGTAGCCTCACCCATCAACTCTATGACAAAGAGGTCATTGTCGAACGCCACCGCCACCGCTACGAATTCAATAACAGCTACCTTGATGATATTGTCACTGCCGGCATGAAGGTCTCTGGCCGTTCGGTTGATGGCCGTTTGGTCGAAATCGTTGAGATACCTGAACATCCATGGTTTGTGGCTTGTCAATTTCATCCGGAATTTACCTCCACACCTCGTCATGGACACCCGCTCTTTTCTGGGTTTATTGAAGCGGCCAGAAAACATAGGGATAGCCAGGCGTGAAGCTGTGTGATTTCGAAGTTGGACTGGATCGGCCCATTTTTCTGATTGCTGGCCCCTGTGTAATCGAGAGTGAACAACTCGCGATGGAGACAGCAGGGACGTTGAAAAGCCTTTGCAACGATCTTGGAATACCCTTTATCTACAAATCATCTTTTGATAAAGCCAATCGTTCCTCATCTGAGAGTTATCGTGGACCCGGTATGGAGCAGGGTCTGCGGATACTCGAGAAGGTCAAAGCTGAATTGGGTGTGCCTATCCTTACAGATGTGCATGAAGACACCCCATTGGATGAGGTGGCTGAATGTGTTGACGTTTTACAGACACCGGCCTTTCTCTGCCGCCAAACCAATTTTATCCAGCGTGTTGCCAGTCAGGGTTTACCCGTTAATATTAAGAAAGGGCAGTTCCTTGCACCCTGGGATATGACCCATGTGGTTGAGAAGGCCAGGGCAGTGGGGAATCAGCAGCTGATGGTTTGTGAGCGTGGAGTCTCATTTGGCTATAACAATCTGGTATCAGATATGCGTTCACTTGCTGCAATGCGAGAGACAGGATGTCCAGTGGTCTTTGATGCGACACATTCGGTTCAGTTACCTGGGGGACAGGGTAAGCATTCCGGAGGGCAGAGGGAGTTTGTTCCAGTACTTGCCCGGTCTGCAGTGGCTGCCGGTGTGGCAGGTCTGTTCATGGAGACCCATCCCGAGCCGGATAAAGCGTTGAGTGATGGACCAAACGCCTGGCCACTAGCGAAGATGAAGGCACTTCTTGAAACGCTGGTGGCATTGGATAGACAGGTTAAACAAAGTGGCCTGATTGAATTGGAATTATAAATCTGGCGAGTCATCTGCCTGTAACATTGCTTGATGACAATAGTGCTAATAGAAACAAACGACAGAACAAGACGGAGACGAAATGTCTGAAATTGTTGATGTACGTGGACGAGAAATTCTCGATTCACGAGGAAACCCGACCATTGAAGCCGATGTATTCACAGCAGATGGCGCCATAGGCAGGGCAATGGTGCCTTCCGGTGCCTCTACCGGATCACGTGAAGCCCTGGAGTTGAGGGATGGTGATAAGAGTCGCTATCTGGGCAAGGGTGTTCTGCAGGCGGTTGCACATATCAATGGCCCCATCAAAGAGGCATTGATGGGCATGGATGTTACAGATCAGTCTGGTGTAGATCAGTGCATGCTCGATCTGGACGGAACAGAAAATAAATCAAAGTTGGGTGCCAATGCGCTTTTAGGTGTCTCTCTGGCAGCAGCTCACGGCGCAGCCCAGGAGAGGGCGCTGCCACTCTATCGTTCCCTCTCATCTGGTCCCTACCGCTTGCCAGTACCAATGATGAATATCATCAATGGTGGTGCACATGCCGATAATAGTGTCGATCTGCAGGAGTTCATGATTCTGCCTGTGGGTGCCGGTTCGATTCGTGAAGCGGTGCGCTACGGCGCCGAGGTCTTTCATGCTCTGCAGAGTGTGCTAAAGGGCAGGGGCATGGCAACGGCGGTGGGCGATGAAGGTGGTTTTGCCCCCAATCTTCCCTCCAATGAGTCAGCGATCGAAGTGATCCTGGAAGCTATAGAAAAGGCAGGATTCTCTTCTGGACGCGATATCTATCTGGGTCTGGATGTCGCGAGCTCGGAATTTTATCAGGATGGGGTCTACGACCTGGCATCGGAAGGGCGCAAATTCAGTGCTGAAGAGTTCACCGATTATCTTGCTGCCTGGGTGGATCAGTATCCTATCATCACCATCGAGGATGGTATGGATGAGGGGGATTGGGAAGGCTGGAAGCTGCTGACTGATAAACTGGGTGAAAAGGTACAGCTGGTTGGTGATGATCTGTTTGTAACCAATACTAAAATCCTGCAGCGCGGGATTGATGAGAAGATCGCCAACTCGATTCTAATCAAAGTCAATCAGATAGGCACCTTAAGTGAGACTATGGCCGCTATAGATATGGCTAAGGCTGCTGGTTACAGTGCAGTGATTTCCCACCGCTCTGGTGAAACAGAAGATACCACTATTGCGGATCTGGTTGTGGCGACAGGTACTGGACAGATCAAAACCGGCTCCTTATCCCGTTCAGACCGAGTCGCAAAATACAATCAGTTAATGCGCATTGAGGATCAATTGGGTGAAGATGCAATCTATGCTGGTAAAGATGCCTTTCCAGTAGCGATCCCTTGATCCGGATGGTACGACCGAGCGCAGTATGCTTTTTGAGATCCTGGCCTGCTCGTGAATTATTCGCTCTTTCAGGGCTATCTGATCAACTCATGATTCGATAGCTTGCCGTCAAAATGCACCGCTATTGTGTTGCCTATCTTCGCAATAGCGGGCTATTACCAGGGATAAGCACCATCGGTCGGCCCACTGATATTAGAGTTCCTTGATTTGAACCATGCGCACCACTATTTTCATTTTGGTTATTCTGCTGGCTTTTCTGCAATACCGACTCTGGGTAGGAGAGGGGAGCCTGGCTGAGGTAAATAATCTAAAGGATGAGATTCAAACCTTACAGCAGGAGATGGTGGGTTTACGTAAGCGAAACGATGCGTTGCAAGCAGAGGTTGAGGACTTGCGCAGTGGACAAGATGCCATCGAGGAACGGGCGCGTAGCGAGCTGGGCATGATCAAAGAGGGAGAGATATTCTACCAGGTTGTTACCCCCTCTGAGGATGAAACGAATGAGCGTTAGATGCTGGGCAGTGGTACCTGCTGCAGGTGTTGGTCGACGCATGGGTGGAGATATACCGAAGCAGTATCTTGATCTCTCCGGTCGCAGGATCATCGACCACACACTGTCGAGACTACTCAGCCATCCACGTATTACGGCCGTCTATGTGGCGCTTTCCGAAGAGGATGCCTACTGGGAGCTTTGCGACTATGCCAGTGATCCCAGAGTGATCAGGGTCGCCGGTGGTGAAGCTCGCTATCAATCAGTGCTGAATGCACTGAATAGTCTTTTAGAGCAAGCCAGTGATGATGACTGGGTATTAGTCCATGATGCCGCAAGACCCTGCCTGTCTGACGCTGATCTAAGTCGTCTCATAGAGACCCTGCATGAGCATCCGGTTGGTGGACTGCTAGGGGTGCCGGTCAGCGATACATTGAAGTGGGTGGACAGTGCTAATGGTGTCGATGCAACAGTCTCCCGTGAGGGGCTATGGCGCGCTTTTACACCACAAATGTTCCGTCTGGGACTTCTGATCTCTTCTATTCAGGCGGCGATCCTGAGTGATGCAACGATTACAGATGAAGCGGGGGCGATGGAGCTCTCAGGCTACACGCCTAAAATAGTTGAGGGAGAGAGCACGAATATCAAGATAACCCGGCCTGGTGATATGCAATTGGCCAGACTCTATCTGCAAAAGGGTATCTCGAATAGTTAATAGAGGTGCCCTTAAGGTGCCGGGTTAATAATCTTTTTCGCGTTCGGACCAAACTACACTAGATCGCCAGCAGATTCCTCAATTCCCGAATCTGTTCCCTCGCATTTTCCAGGATACCGATTGAATGTCGTGGGGTAAGTTTGCCGAGCGCCAATTTATGGAAGGCAGGCACCAGATCCAGTCGCGGCAGCTTCACCATCATTGGTGTTCCGATATAGGCATGAAGCTGAGCAATAACCACCAGATCAACATAATCTGGTTCATGACTTATATCTTCCATCCAATCATCTGCATGCAGAGCGGATTGAACAAAATAGTCAGGAAATTCCCATTGTCGCAGAACCATAGCACCAACTTCTGCTTTGAGGTTTTCAAGCACACGGTCAAGTAATTCAGTATTCTCTATCAGAGCGGGCTTATTGCGTGCCGCGCCGATAATGGCCAGCGCTCCAATGTCATGTAGCAGACCACATAGTAGAGCCTGATCAGATGCAAGACCTGGAGTGACGTTCGCCAGCTCATGACATATTGGAGCAACATAGCTGAGATGTTTCCAAAGTTTGACCATACGTTGTTGTAGAGTTTTCGAACGACTTTGAAACAACTTTCCCAGTGCGAAGCTGATGACCAGATTGTGTGTGACCGAACGACCCAAACGGGTCACTGCGTCAGGCAGATTATCGATTGGCTGTTTCCCCCGATAGGCTGCGCTGTTGACGACACTGATAACACGAGCTGCGACGGTGGGGTCGGCCTGCACAACATGGGCAATATCCTCACTATTGGAATTACCATCATTAATCACCTTTGCGATGCGCATGGTGATATCCGGCATGCTGGGCAGTTCCAACGTGTTGTTTTGCACCGATTCATGAAACTCCCAGTAGAGCTCAGCTTCAGGGCCATTGGTATCACTAAGTTCGATGGTGTTGTTTGATCGCTTGTTGACGATGGGAGGAAGGCGTTTTATTGAATCATATAGCTCTTGGGGAATGCTAAGAAGATCTACAGCTGTAATGCTGTCAACAGATACCTCACAGGGATTCCTCTCAACCAAAGGAAGCGAGCTACAGGGTTGCTCAGCTCGACAGATTACCTGTTTTCTATCATTTGAGTTGATTTTGACTTCACCCGCCAGCAGATAGTAGACCTGGTCTATGGGTTCACCTTCAACTGCAATAGTGGTATTGGCATTTCGATGTTCAACATGGGTTTCGGATAGAACATATTTCAAAACCCGCTTTGGTAAGTTTCTCAGGGCCTCAATTTTTTTGACCCTGTCATTAGTGACAGCGGTTACTCGTTGAATCATCTTAAGCGTGCTCGGTGTGGTCTGTTTCGTATGGAATATTGGCGGCTTTTAGTTGGTTCATTGCGTACAATGTCAATTATAAGAAACTATGAACGAATCTGGTTGGTGATATTACGGGTGATTAACCCTCTACCGCCCTCTCTTGATCCCGGGTAGTAGCCTGTCTACAACCAATATTGGATGCGCAGATGCGGGATTTGTTGATCCTGGATCACCATTCAATATCTGTTCAAAGTACCCTTATTATAGCGACCCGAATGGGTAACACTTTAAGTTGAATGGTGAATTGGTATGCGTATTGGCCAGGGCTATGATGCCCATCGATTCGAATCCGGATCCCGTCTGATTCTCGGCGGAGTCGAAGTGCCCCATGATCAGGGTTTGCTGGCCCATTCGGATGGGGATGTGCTCATACACGCCTTATGCGACGCCTTGCTAGGTGCTGCTGCCCTTGGTGATATTGGCCGACATTTTCCTGACAATGACCCTGCTTACGCCGGCATAGAGAGTCGTAAATTGCTTCGCCAGGTGATAGAGCAGCTTCACAGCATGGGTCTGATGGTTGCAAATGCGGATATGACGATCGTAGCGCAGAAACCGAAGTTAGCCACTTATATCGACGATATGCGTGAAATTCTTGCTTCCGATCTGCAAATTAAGCTGAATCGGGTGAATGTCAAAGCGACGACAACTGAAGGTATGGGATTTACCGGTCGAGGTGAAGGGATTGCCGCTTTAGCTACAGTGCTGTTGAAGGAGTCGGAAATTGACTGACAAACCCTGGCAGCCTATTGAGCAGATGCCTCATGCCCATGGTGGCGTGGCTGGAACCGGGGTGATTCGTTCCACTCCAGAAGATTTTCAAGTCGACGAAATAGTTGGCTTCTCGCCGGATGATGAGGGTGAGCACCTGCTGGTGCAGATCAGGAAACGCAAGACCAATACCCAATGGCTTGCCGGGCAGCTGGCAAAACTGGCGGGTATCCCGGTAAAGGATGTCGGTTTCGCGGGGTTGAAAGATCGACATGCTGTTACCACCCAATGGTTCTCTCTTGGTATGGCAGGACGCCCTGAACCTGAATGGAGCAAGCTGGAAGATGAACTGATTCAGGTATTGGCAGTACATAAACACAGACGAAAATTACGTAGAGGAAGCCTGCGAGGTAACCGTTTCACACTGCGTATTAGAGAGTTAAGTGCAGATCAGACGCTACTGGAAAAGCGTCTGACACAACTCAAAACATCGGGGATGCCAAACTATTTTGGTGAACAGCGCTTTGGTCATGGTTACAACAACCTAGGCCAGGCTGACCTCCTGTTTTCACCCGCTAGACCTCGAATGAGCCGATCATTGCGCGGCCTGGTGATATCGGCAGCACGTTCACAGCTTTTCAATCAGGTTCTTGCAGAGCGGATCGAGCAGGATATCTGGAATATCCCCTTGCCTGGAGACTATTTCAAACTCGATGGCAGTCGAGGAGGGTTTTCCTGCCACGAAGAGGAGGATGAGATCCTGGCCCAGCGCTGTCGAGAGTTGGACATCCATCCTACTGGGCCTCTATGGGGAAGGGGGCTGAATCTAGTCAATGAGGATGCCGGTGATTTGGAGGCGAGGGTATTAGAGCCATTCGAGCTATGGCGAAATGGCCTGGAGCATGTCGGGCTGGAGCAAGAGCGCAGGTCATTGCGAATCAGCTTGAAAGACCTGACTTGGCAATTTCTACAGGATGGGAGCCTGGCGCTGGAATTTTTCCTGCCTGCCGGCTGCTTTGCAACTGCGTTACTGCGTGAATTGATTGACTATACGGCTGATTCTGATATTTGATTACCCTGAAGAATAGGGGTGGTAAAAGAGATTCTTCAGGATAGGATTAAAAGCAGGCTCTGAATAAGTGATCAACGCTCACCTGGCGAAAAAATAGACCCAATAATGAAAGGTACGCTTAGACAACTCTGCTGTGCGGTTCAACGGAATTGCCATATCTCAGACGCCCGTCACGGGGCTGATTATGGACTCTGTACCTATCTGTTGAAGATGCGTGAATACTACCGTTGGGAAAACGGTCTCGACTACCAGGCATCATTGACCAATGAATCCGTTGGTGATTGGCTGACAGCTCGTGAGGCACTTTGGGAATCCCTGGTTGACGACGAGTTTGCAACGCTGCCCCTTGATGGCGAGGACTACGATCCATTCGATGTGGAGACGATTAACCATGCTCTTGAGCCATTGGGGCTGGTCTACAGCGCAGGCTATGGTGCAAAAAACAAACCCCTTTTCTTTCTCGGGCACCTTGAACGGCTGGAACAGCCAGAGGGGATTTCAGTGTGGGTGTCGGGACGTGAACTGGCCAGAGATCTTACCGCCCCCGCTGCAATGAATCAGGGCGGGCGGATCTATATCAGGCGGGAATCTTTTCGACGCTTGCTTTGGGAAAAATTTGAAAATTGGCGTTGGCAGCGAGCTGATAATGCAATGGGCCGCGCATTCTCCCACTATGACTTTGATCAGCAACTGGAGACCTCTCTGGATCATATGGTTGAAAAAGAATTGGATGCTGTTCTGCTGCATGAGCAGGGTGAATATCTTGCCGGTAAAGCACTTGGTGAAAAATGGAATGAGATGGTTATCGACCTAGGGCATTCACCGGCTGAACTCATGGCCAGAGCAGTAAGAGATCATTGGGCGGATTGTGAGGTGACTCTACCCCACCTAATAGCACAACAAGATGAAGCATCTCTACACTTCTATATGGGTGGTTTGACTGGAATGCGGAAATCAATATTTCCTCAACTGATTGCTGCCTATGAAGCCTGGCATCTTCATGATGACTGGAAACCTTTGTGCCAGGTTGTGGAAGACGGCAAGAAACACTGGCCTGAGTTGGCAGTCAGGCTGTTGGATTGTTATCAGAATCAACCCTGGGAGGCTCCTGCAGCGATCAAGTCAATGGTTGAAGCAAATACTTTATAGAATGTGCTGTTTCTGCGTTGCGGATCTTCGCAATAGCTGGGCATTTACGTGCGATCCTCGCCTTGAATCGACTCATTTTGTAAGATAATCTGCTTGGATGAGTGTTTTTCCTGATGTGACTTAAGTCTGAAGTAGAATATAGGGAAGTAGTTTGAGTTCTGTAAATCCAAAATTATTGATCGCTTTAGTTGTCGTTATACTTTTTGTGGTCTTTCTCAAAGTTTCAAATCCACATAGAAAATACAGCACACAAGGCTTCTGGGAGACTGCGACCATTGCGTCTATTGATGAAGTTCCTGATGAGGCGTTAGAGCCAGGTAATAGAAATGGCGGTGTGTTGATGTGGGCGGCTATGGTCGTAAGGGATCCAGAGATAATCGAGGCACTTGTTTCCCGTGGTGCTGAGATCAATGAAGCTGACGGAATTTTTATGGGTACGCCTTTAACCGGGGCGGCGGGGTATAGTTCAACCCCAGAGGTAATCGATAAGCTTATTGAACTGGGTGCAGATATCAGCCAGTTGGTTAATAATAACGAAGACGCACTAATGATAGCCGCGCGATATAACCATAATTCTGTGATTATCGAAAAGCTGTTAGAACATGGTGCAGATATAAGCAGAAAGAACTCTCAGGATTTGACTGCCATTGATATCGCAAGGGAAAGTGGTAATAAAGCAGCGCTAACTGTTTTCGAACATTCCCAGAAATTATAGGAAACTATTGACTATTTTAATAAACAGTGGCTATTAAAAAAATACATAAAATCAATAGTTAAGTGTCATCAGGGTCTATACTCTTCCTTGTACAATCGGTAGTCATCTCTTTGATAAATGCGATCTGAATTTTTTGAGAAAAGTTTACCAGTCACTTATCGAAGTTGCCTATCTGTTTCATTTGATTAAGAAACCTCTGAACAAGTCATGGATTGACATCTTGTTGTAGAATTAACGCTATTCTGCACTTCACAATTGCGTTTCATATCATCACTTATCTGTGCCATGATTTGATCTGTTTTTGCTGCGAAATGTCGTCCCTAAAAAATTCAGATGTTGATTAAGGTTATAACTTAAAATCTATCTCAGGGAGTGACTATGTTGCATTTTATGGACGCTAAAGCTATGTTATTTGTTCAAAATTGGGAAGAAGCGATCTGTACGAGTCATAAAAAACATAAGTTTCGTACTCACACCAAACAAGAGCTTGAATCTTTCAATCGCAAGCATGGTGAATGTTCCAGATTTAAAAAGTTTGGAAAATATTTTTAATCAGAACTCGTCAGTCGATATAAATTTTGTGACTCATCGATTATCACAATATTGATCAGCGTATTCTCATCATAAAACGGCACTTTAATATGGTAAAAATATTACGGTGCCGTGTCGTCTGTACTGATAGATTTGAATGTTACCTTGTTGGATATCAGCAATATTCAGATCTGTAACTACACCTCTGAATCAAAATTGTCTCTTCCGGTTCGCTGGTATTATGACAATAATATTACAGATTAATGTCATTGCTGTTCAGCTTAGATGAAATATTCTGCAAGCTAGGGTTATTTCGTATTACAGCAATAGGTAACCACTTGTACCCTTCAACCATATCAAATCACCTATCTCTTTCTGGAGTGGTATTGTCATGGTCGATAGTGTTTCCAATTCCAAAAATAGTTCAAGCACAAGTAGTAATAAGTCAAATAGTGATAATTCACCTGCTGCAGAATCTCACAGTTCAAAATCAGATGAGATGACAACTGAAGAACGGTTGAAATCTTTGCCTTCCGCGCTGGATCACGCACTCGGAGATAACAGCAGGCATGGTGGTGATGCTACACGTCAGGGTACAGGTTACGGCACTCAGCGTCTTGAAGGGGTTTCATCTTCAGTTACAGACAAAGCGGATAAGATTGTTGATGATACTTTGGCGGCCGCAACTGATGGTGTCAAAACAGTTCAGGTCGACGAAGCTTTCGATAAGCTAAACAGCGATGGCGACAAGCTCTATATGCGGGTGACCGCTGAAGTCAAAGGAAACATACAAATTGGTTTAAAAGGTCAGCTGGGTGGTGATATTGAAGTAACCCAGTTGGGTGAAGGGGCTGATGCTGAATACAGAGTGAGTCTGGATAAAGAGTCTCTTGCAGCTTTTACCCAAAAAGTATCTATACCTTATGTACCATTAAAGTTTGAGGAGGGTCTGCAAACTGCTGATAGGGTGGAAATGACCTTTGCTAATCGTGATGAAGCTATTCAAGCCACAAAGCTGCTGCAACGCCTGGCAGTTGCCGACGTTGCATCTGATCTTTCCGGCGCCGCAGGTGTACTCTCCGGCGCTGGTGCAAATCCTGTTGCAAATCCGCTTACGGAGAGCGGTTCTCCCGGTGTGGTTACAACTGCTGCCGTGGGTCTGTCAGGAGAGGATATGGCTTTTTTACAGGGCCACATATCGGCTTATGAAACTACACTGGGTGTCAGGGGACGCGCAGCGTTGGAGTTACAGGCGCCACAGCTGTTTCTGCCTTTTCAGGTTCAAGGTGAAGGGCGTCTGGATCCACGAATAGAAGTCACGCGAAGGGTTGAGTTACCTGAGGATGGAAAACCGGGAGAATTAACCTATAACGTGTCGGGTGATGTTCGTGCCTCTGCAAAAGAAAAGCTTGCCTTTGATCCGATACCAACAAACCAATTTGACGCAGGTGTGATGCTTCAGAATCGATTGGAAATCGGTTCTGCTCGTATCGAGGTGAGTGCCCATTACGATCTACCCGCTGGAGATATCACCACAAGCCCGGTTGGTGGTCGAGTAGTACCAGAGTATGACCTTGTGACAGGCGATGGCTTTGGTGCACCTGATCGAATTAGTGTTGAAACCTCTGCTGAATGGCGCACTCAAGGTGTGTTGGATGCTTCCCGTGGTGATAGCAACAAAACGGTAGCCAATTTTGAAATCAATAACCCGGAGCAGGCTGGTCCAGCTTTGAGCATGCTGGCAAATGGTGATGTCACTGCTGCCGCAAGCGCTGCAGGAGTGGAACTGAAAACTACCTTTCAGCAAATTGAGCGCAGTGGGTTTGCAACTCAGGGTGGCTTTAAGTTCAAGTTTGGTGAAGGGAATGAACTGGAAGCAACCGTTATCGTAGAGGCAGGTGTTGACGACGTCACTACTATTCAACACAACACAATTGCACCTCAACAGATTGCGCCAGTGAAGCAACCTGTCGACGATGGCAAAACCCTGGTAGTCGAACCTGAAGCTGGCCTTACCCTGAGGAATGAACCGATGGGTAAAAGAACATCCGTTTTTCAGCATGGCACTTTCCTCAGGCAGACAGGGGAAGCCGTAACTGCTTTTGATGGTAATCAATGGGTACCTGTGGCGGGAACCGACGTAAACGACCAACCTGTTTCAGGCTATGTATACGCCGGTTATATAAGATCACACGACAGCGGTAGTGGCGCGATGGACGAGACGGGCCGAACCAATCCAACCCTGGAATATCAACGATATGATCAGCTGACAGTCAAAGATGGGGATAACCTCTGGGATTTAGCCCAGCAGCACAATGTCTCCTTTGAAGAGATGGTTGAACTTAATAACGAGCATCTGATAGCACCCGATTTAATCTTTGCCGGTGACACTGTTTACCTGCCAGGAACTGAAAAAGGGCCGATTAAGGTTGCCGAGGTGGAAACACAGGAGTTACCAGCCAACACTTCAACATCGACACCAGGATCAGGTTCTTCAACGGAAAGTGGCTCTACATCACCTCCAGCCGGTTCGGGCAGTTTATCGGGATCGGGTTCAACATCGATAACCGATTCAACTTCAACGCCAACAAACAGTGACAGCTCATCAAGTTCTACCGGTTCAGTAACCGATACCTCAGTACCTGGCACTGAGGTTGAAGAAGGAAACGTGCCTGCTGCTACAGATCAGATAGATGGCCGTAAGCCAACGAGTGATATTATCGAACAGTATCAAGTTGCTGATGATGAGGTGTTGCCTGAATGGCAGCTAGAGGTAAAAGTCGGGCCATTTACTGTCGAGAGAGTGCCGTTTACCAATATCGAAGTTCCGACCTTGCGAAATAGGACTAGAACAGAGACAGGTTTAATTCAGGAGCTGTATAATCGTGATGGTTTTTTTGCAGTAAAGACATTCAACGATATCGTTAACCCACAAGGTACTGACCAGGAACTCAATGCTTACCGGATCGCCGATCAGAAATTTCCTCCTCATGATGAAAAAGGTAATTATGTTCCTGGGCGCGAGGATGGCCACAATGATGCCATGAGGCATTCATTCTATAGTGCTATGCTGACAAAAGAATTTGGTGTTGAGTTTGCGGAGTCTTTTGCAACCGCCCATGAAGGGGTGCCAGGAAATCAAGCAGATAGGGAGGCTATGGATCTCTTCAATAATGAACTCGGTCGTCGCATTGCTGTGGAGAACCCAGAAGCCTCCCCACAAGAATTAGCGGGGTTGATCCACAATGCGATTATCAACGGGGAGGCTGTGGTGATTGATAGTAATGGTGAGCTTGTTTACAGTGATCAAGTCGCAGTAGGTCAAACAGGAGAGGCAGATGATGGGCCGGCAAATGGTACTCTAACACCGCCGGAATGGGTGGATACAGGATCTAATTGAATATGCATAGAGTAGCAAAAGTAATCAGAATATTGATATTTGGTCTGACAGTAGGTCTGATAGCGGGATGTGACAACAGTATGACATCAAAAGAATTACCATATATATTTTCATCAGAAGTTCTTGACAAATTATCATTGTTTTCCCAAAAAGGGCCTCAAGGTGCGACCTATCGGCTTGAAGACGTAACAACTTTTAACTGGGATGAAGTGCATGTTTTTCACGGTGGTGAATCGGGTAGATTCATTAATCAGCATATTGGCCAAAAAATGTTTGATGATGATGACTATTACGGTGAACGCTGGACATTAATGGTGTTTACAGATCACGATAAAGTTGTTCATGCAGTCTCTTTTGTGCCTCCTTTGTTTTTCAATATTCATAAGAAAGTAACATTTCAACGAAATGAAGCAATCGTCTTAGCTCATAGCAAGAACCCTGGCCCCTATTCGCTCATGTTTAAGGAGTAATGTCGTCTGAACCTAAAGTATTTAGGTGTATAAGTTTCGAGTTGACCGGAGACTTTACCAGTTAATCAAAAGTTGTCTCTTCGGGTTCGCCGGTATTATCGATAATAATCCGTTTAACCCCGTTCATGCGGGATATAATGTAGCCTCCCATCATTATAGCCAGCTGCTCATTGTTCGTTTCGAGTGCAGTCAATAGCTTGCCGGCTACCAGTTGGCAGCGCTGGGTTGCGTTAGGATTTCTGGTCCATTTCTGGCCGATTTGCCATCCTTTGTCCATGTCCCTGTCCATTTTTTCAAATGAGTCACCCATGGTTTCAATATAGCCATCGGGAATATCCAGGTCCATTGACCATTCATCGATAATAAGATTTAGTTGCATGATGTAAACTTATAAGTCAGTAAAAAAAGCTATTTGCTTGCAGATTTTTAGGTCTAAGGGCATTTGCTAATCATCGTGTCTCACGAAGGTAAAATCAAGCGTATGGAAGATCAGGAATTACTCGCTATTGTTGAATTGGGTGGCTATCCCAATTTCGTCCCGCTTTACCAACGCTTGAAATATAGTGTAGAGATGGTCAACTCTGTTCGAAAAGCTCAGGCATGGCTGAAGAGACATCGCCCCAAGGTGGTGGTTGCGGAGTTCTATTCTGATCCTCAATTCAGGGATCGAGTGAGTAATCTTGAATCACTGCTGGCGACCTTGCAGCGTTATGATATTGAAGCAAAGATTATTGTACTCATTGATACAGAGTATCTGCAGCGTCTGGAAAAAGTACAGGCACGCTACGCAATACATAGTGTGCTTACCTTTCCTGTGGATGAAAGCGCTATGCAAGCCGCTATAGAGTTAATATAGGAGGTTTAGATGTTATTGGAAATCGACAGATTGCTTGAGTCGGCTCAACTGCAAAAGATCGATCAAATTCTATCAGAGGCTGAATTTGTCGACGGTAGGCTCACCGCCGGAATGGCGGCAAAGAGAGTAAAAAACAATCAGGAGTTGAAGGGCACCCAAAAGCAGATGGAGCTGTTGATAAGGATCCTCACCAGCGCAATGGGGCAAAATCAAAGTTTTCGTTCGGCAGTATTACCTTATCGCATGGCCGACCCGATTTTTGCTCGATACCAGTCGGGAATGACCTATGGTGATCACGTTGATGACCCGTTAATGGGGATCAGTGGTCAACGCTTTCGCAGTGATATCTCAATGACTGTTTTTTTACGCGAGCCAGATAGTTATGAAGGTGGTGAGTTGGTTATTCGTACCACTTTTGGTGAGAAACGGGTGAAATTAGCTGCGGGCAGCGCTGTAATTTATCCCTCTTCCAGTCTTCATCATGTTGCTGAGGTTACTCAGGGGGAGCGGTTGGTCGCCTTGGCTTGGATACAAAGTTATGTACGGGATCCGGCCAGGAGAGAACTGCTCTATGAGCTTGACCAGGCAAGAGAGGATCTGCTGCTAAACAGGTCTCAGGAAGCTACCACAGGGCTGGTCGATAAGTCCTACGCAAATTTACTGCGCATGTGGAGTGATGTGTAGAAATATTTCCAGAAACAGGGTGCGGCGAAACCGCACCCTTGTGTAAATTCAGTACAAAGTGCAACTTGGCTTAGTAACCGCCTTTACGCTTGGTTTCTGGCAGGCCGGCAATTTTACTGGCCTGTTTGGCCGGGCCCATGGGGAAATGGATGTAGAGCGCTTTTGCATCAACCTTGCCTTCGTCTGTCCAGACACCTTTAAAGTGCTTGACCATGTTACGTTCGTTGGGCTGATTGCCGCCGTTATTCAAATACTCATCACGCAGAAAATTGATGATTTCCCATGCTTTTTCTGAAAGGGTGACACCTTCCGATTCCGCGATGACCTTGGCGACGTCCTCACTCCAGTCAGTCTGGTTGACCAGATAACCGTTCGCATCGGCTTCAACTGTATTACCATTTACTTCATATGACATTGATCTCTCCTACTAAAACACGAGGCACTCGGCCTCTATAACTATTATTCAGTGTTTATCGGTTCTGGCCTAATGGTCAGGGCGCGTGCTTCGACATTGAGTCCGGCAAAAGATCACTGAGAAACAGTGAGTGCGCATCCTGTAATCTTAAACAGTCTTGTGTGGAATAAACAAGCCAAAGCCTCGATTGCGTAATGAACCCATACCCTCTTCCTGTAGAGTAATCGCATCATCCAGGGGGAGTCCGGCGACCATCAGGCTCTTCGTGAGTATTGCTCCTTCAGGGGTCTGAAAGGCATCCCCTTTACCACAGAGTACCTTTTTGAATCTGAGATTGAGTGCTTTCAGCTGGCTGACAGACTGTTCCATGAAATCGTCCTCAGACTGATCCTCTTCGACGACCAGATGGCGGCAATAGAGTGTGGTTGTTATGCTGAGCAACCGGGTATGGCTTCCGCTGATTTCCAGTTTAGAGCCATCGATATCCAGAATTTGATCCGAAAGCTTCTCAGCATCACCAATACGCGCTTTAGGCAGGCGCAGGATAAGGGGGGTGCGTCGGGAGAGGTAGAGCAGGTCACCACTGCCAGAGGGACGCTCCCAGCCATTACCTGAATCTGCACCATAGATCAGATGCAGACCTGCATTGGATTCATCAGCAAACCAGGGGAGGGCTTGATGAATCGCCTGGGAAAGCGCCCATGCATGATCTATTGGAAGTGTGGGGCACTTAATTTTAAAGATCAGATCCAAGACATTGTCAGGGACAACGAAACGATCTTCATCTACCTCTTCCTGCCAGAACATCTACAGCTCCAATTTAATCATCTGCGGGGATTTTAGCGCGTAACTCATCCCTGTCGTACCACCAGTCATTATCGACAATCACATCCAGCACCGTTGCCAGGCGAGGCAGGAATTTAGCGGGATCATCAAGCTCCATGCGTTCAACCCAGAAATCGAATATCTCCTGCTCTTCCACCTGACTGTGGCGCCTGGCTACCTGGCCCATAAGCTGATTGGTGAAAAACCTCAGATCTTCCTGCTGCTGGCCTTCGGCACGTAAATCGATCAAATAACAGGCCGTGGCAGCAGCCACGGCCCCTCCGTCTGATTTATCAGGTGTCTCATCTATAAGATGCTGCAGCATGGCGACACTCAGCTCTGGGTCGACTGGAAATGTAACTCCCAACCAGATGCCATGGGCAAGCGCTTTTATTGCGTCATCCTTCTCGGCCTGGTAAATAATGTCGCAGGACTCAACCGCTGTAAGCCAGAGTTCATCCGCTAGCGCTTCGTCGAAAACCTTTTTGGCAATCTGCCAGGCTTCGTCACTACGGTCCAGGTCGAGCAGGATATAGCAGCTCTCAATTTCTAGCGTCAGGCGTTTTTTCAATGACGCGTCAGCATCGAGTGCTGCGAGTTCATCACGTTTTTCAGCCAGGCGTAGTTCAAGCAATTGACTCGATTTGACTGCATCCTCGGCACTGTCGTTATCACCGACAAAAGTTTCTGATTCTAAATACTTCACAGATCAATACTCAGTTAAGGTTTTGGTGTGGTCAAGTGAAGGCCGCTTCAAGGCGATCCTCCCAATTCTCGGGCGTATCTGCGAAGGGCGGCTTTACATCGATTCGAAAAAATACTTCCGACTTTGAACGCGCTTTCACGGTATCCAGAAGTTGCTCGAAACTATCGACTTCTGGATGTTGCATCATCAATTCGCTCAGGTACAGCATCTATTTTGTGTCCGTTTAATTACTTAGTAAAATGGTCAGTTATTACTATTGAACATTAAGCTAGATGTGGGTTCAAGTCCCTTTTTGCAATAACCAGGGATAAAGCTATCCCTGTAGAAAAAGGGGGATATAAAATCACGATCTTATATTGGTAATAGTTTATAACTTGCTGTGTTTACAATAAATATAGATAGATTGCATATATATGACCTAAACAGATCTGGTTTTATCTATCCCTTTTGGGATAGTCGATTCTATCCCTTTACCCCCCATTGGAAGGATATAGGTCTGCATTAGGAATCCCTAAAATTGCGTCCCAGTAGTAGCAGGCCCTGCCTGTGAGGTTAAGATTGCAGGTCAGTTGGCAAAACTCTACTGCTTGGTTATCAGCCAAGAATAATTAGGATGAGCTAAATGCTGACGACCTGGACAAACGACCATTGGGAGAAACATTGATGGCAAAACAGATGCATGATACCCCCATGCTTGATCAGCTGGAGAGCGGCCCTTGGCCCTCATTTGTCACCGGCCTCAAGCGCCTCGCCAAAGAGAATGACATGATGGTTGACCTGATGGGTCAGCTAGAGACTTCCTACGAAACCCGCAAAGGCTACTGGAAAGGTGGCACCGTGGGCGTTATCGGCTACGGCGGTGGTATCATTCCCCGTTTTACCGAGCTGAAAAATGATGATGGCGAAGCTGTGTTTCCTGCTTGTGCAGAGTTCCACACCCTTCGTGTTATGCCTCCTCCAGGCATGCATTACGATACTAATACCATTCGCAAATTCTGTGATATCTGGGAAAAGTATGGCTCTGGTCTGATTGCGTTCCATGGTCAGTCAGGCGATATCATGTTCCAGGGTTGCTCTACCGACAACGTACAACCTGCGTTTGACGAGATCAACGAGATGGGTTTTGATCTTGGTGGTGCTGGTCCTGCTGTACGTACAGGTATGTCCTGTGTGGGCGCTGCACGCTGTGAAAACTCCTGCTTCGATGAGGGCCGTACCATGCGCATGCTGGTCAACAACGCCCTTGACGATATGCACCGTCCTGCACTGCCTTATAAGTTTAAATATAAGGTCTCCGGATGTCCGAACGACTGCATGAACTCTGTTCAGCGCGCTGACCTGGCTACCATTGGTACCTGGCGCGACGATATGAAAGTCGATCAGGACGAAGTTAAGAAATTCGTTGGCGAAAAAGGCCGCAAGTACGTCATCGATAACGTTATCACCCGTTGCCCAACTCAGGCATTGTCTTTGAATGATGATGATACCCTGGGTGTGGACAACCCTTCCTGCGTACGTTGCATGCACTGTATTAATGTAATGACCAAAGCGCTCTCTCCTGGTGACGATAAAGGCGTATCCCTGCTGTGCGGTGGTAAGCGTACTCTGAAGATCGGCGATCTGATGGGCACCGTAATCGTACCTTTCATGAAGCTTGAGTCTGATGATGACTTCGAAGAACTGGGCGAGCTGGCCACTGAGATTCTCGATTTCTTTGCTGAAAACGCACTCGAACATGAGCGTACAGGTGAGATGATCGAACGTATCGGTCTGGTCAACTTCCTTGAAGGCGTAGGCCTGGAGATCGATCCTAATATGATCGAGCGTCCGCGTATGAATCCTTATGTCCGTATGGACGCTTGGGATGAAGAAGCGGCCAAATGGGCTGAGCGTAAAGCTGCGCAATAATTCTGTTTACTGCTGACTGACAGCAGGTTGCATGGGGGGCACCGGGTTCGCCCGGATGCCCCTAAAAACGAATCAATTACCCTATTTTTTTGGAGGTAGGTATGTCGGAACCTCGTATGCCGATCGAGAGTGGTGTTCCAGAGATGGAGCCCTACTTGCACCCCGTCCTGAAGAAGAACTATGGCCAGTGGGCTTGGCATGAACGCCTGCGTCCTGGTGTTCTTCATCACGTTGCCAAGAGTGGCGATGGCATCTGGACAGTGCGTGCCGGTACTCAGCGTCAGATGGATCTCTACACGATCCGCAAGCTGATGGATATTGCTGACGAATTTGCTGAAGGATATGTTCGCTTCACTATTCGTTCCAACATCGAATTTATGGTCAGTGATGCCGCTAAAGTAGAGCCTTTGATCGAAAAGCTGAATGCTGAAGGCTTTCCTATCGGTGGTACTGGACCCTCTGTCTCCATGATCTCTCATACCCAGGGTTGGTTGCACTGCGATATCCCAGGTACTGATGCATCTGGTGCTGTAAAGGCGCTGATGGATGATCTCTATGATGAGTTCACTAAAGAAGAGATGCCTAACCGTGTACGTATCACCACCTCCTGCTGCCAGATCAACTGCGGTGGCCAGGGTGATATCGCGATCAATATACAGCATACCAAGCCACCTAAGATCGATCACACTCAGGTTGCAAACGTCTGTGAGCGTCCTTCAGTTGTAGCGCGATGCCCGGTAGCTGCTATCCGTCCTGCCATGGTAAATGGTAAGCCTTCACTTGAAGTGGACGAGAAGAAGTGTATCTGTTGCGGTGCTTGCTTTCCGCCTTGTCCTCCAATGCAGATCAACGATCCTGAGCACTCCAAGTTTGCAATCTGGGTAGGTGGTAAGAACTCCAACGCGCGTTCCAAACCAACTTTCCATAAGCTGGTTGCTGCAGGTGTACCTAATAATCCTCCTCGCTGGCCTGAAGTTTCTGAGGTCGTTAAACAGATCCTTAGTGCTTATAAGGCAGACGCCAAAGATTGGGAGCGTATTGGAGAGTGGGCTGATCGCATTGGCTGGCCTAAGTTCTTCGAAAAGACTGGTCTTCCATTCACCAAGTATCACATTGATAACTGGCGTGGTGGTCGTGAAAACCTCAATGCTTCTGCACATATCCGTTTCTAATAACGGTTGGCATTGAATAAGTAACAGGAAGGTCATTCTGATGAAATTTGCGATTCAGGTAAATGAAGGTCCGTACCAGCATCAAGCAACGGACTCTGCGTACCAGTTTACAAAGGCAGTGTTGGAATCAGGGCACGAAATAATGCGTGTCTTCTTCTATCACGATGGCGTGAACAACGGTACAAATCTCACTACTCCGCCCCAGGACGATCGTAACATCGTCAACCGCTGGAGCGAGTTAGCGAAAAAATACGATCTCGACATGGTGGTCTGTGTTGCAGCAGCCCAACGTCGTGGGATCGTTGATGAAGGCGAAATGCAGCGCAATGGAAAAGATGCGCAGAATATTGCTGACAACTTTCGTATTTCCGGTCTCGGTCAATTGATCGAAGCGGGCGTCCAGTCAGATCGACTGGTAGTTTTCGGTGACTAACTGTAGAGGTTGAAGATGTCTGAACAGATAAAAAAATTCATGTACATCAACCGCCGTGCACCCTATGGCACTATCTATGCCTGGGAGTCACTGGAAGTTGTGTTGATTGGGGCTGCATTTGATCAGGATGTCCATTTGGCCTTCCTCGATGACGGTGTGTTTCAACTGGTAAAAGGGCAGGATACTTCTGATGTTGAGATGAAGAATTTCTCCCCAACCTATCAGGCTCTGGGTGACTACGACGTAACTAAACTTTACGTTGAGAAAGAGTCACTGGAGGAGCGTGGTTTGACTCTGGATGATTTGATGCCTCTCACCTATGAAGATGAAGACGATGATTGGGCTGAAAAGGACTCAATCAAAGTGGTGAGCCGTGCTGAACTTGCGGACATCATGGATGAACAAGATATCTTGTTCAGCTTCTAAGTAGGAGTAAAGAGTATGAGCACACTACACACAGTCAATAAATCACCTTTTGAGAAGTCTTCCATGGACAGTTGTTTGACGTATGCCAAAGATGGCAGTTCCGTCCTGCTGTATGAAGACGCTATCTATGGTGCTATCAAGGGTTCATCTATAGCTGACAAAGTTTCTGCTAAAAGCGGTGTCAGTTTTTATGTGCTTGGCCCAGACCTTAAGGCGCGCGGCGTCTCAGAAGATAAGGTCATTGATGGTATCGAAATCGTGGACTATCCCAAGTTTGTTGCTCTGGCTGCAGAGAACGACAAAGTGCAAGCTTGGGTCTGATTAGTTTACTGAACAACTCTGTAACGTTATTTGGAGAGAAAATATGGCTATCGAAGCAAATGGTAAGTCCTTCGAGACTGATGAAGAAGGTTACCTGACCAACTTAGGTGAGTGGGAGCCTGCTGTTGCCGAAGTTATGGCAAAAGAAGATGACCTCGAACTGACTAGTGAACACTGGGAAATCATCAACTTCCTGCGTGAGTACTATGAAGAGTATCAGATTGCTCCGGCCGTTCGCGTTCTGACCAAAGCTGTAGGTAAAAAACTGGGTAAGGAAAAGGGTAACTCCAAGTACCTCTACTCTCTGTTTCCTTATGGTCCTGGTAAGCAGGCTTGCCGTTTCGCTGGTCTGCCTAAACCGACTGGCTGTATCTAAGAAACCAAGTGCACGTGGTGGGTGGATATTTTATCCACCCACCAGTGATCTGATCAACTTTTGAGGAACGCAGGAACATGTCATCTGTCTACGCGTTGCTGTTTATCGTAGCGACCATCGTTCTGGTAATTGGTCTGGCGAGAAAAATCGTCCAGTATGCCAAGACACCTGCACCATTAAAGATTCCTACAACGCCGGCACCTGTGACCCAGACCGGAGTTGTTTTTCGACTGTTTCGTGAAGTTGTACTCTTTGAGAGTCTGTTCAAGAGCACAAAGTGGACCTGGGTTTTTTCCTGGTTGTTCCACTTCGGATTGTTCCTCGTTTTACTCAGGCATCTGCGCTACTTTATTGAACCGGTATGGCTTCCTATAGAGCTGATACAGCCGTTTGGGAAGTATGCTGCATTTGCGATGGTTGCTGGATTGGCTGGACTCTTGATTCGTAGAATTTTTGTGGATCGTGTTCGCTACATTTCATCACCTTCTGATTATCTCTGGCTGCTAATACTGATTGTTATTGGTATGAGTGGTGCTACGATGACATTTGTAGTGCACACAGATGTGGTCGCGGTTAAACAGTTTTTTACAGGCTTCTGGACCTTGAGTGGGGGCGACCTCCCGATGGATCCTATCCTATTGATACATCTCTCACTGGTTGCTGTGTTGATGATTTTGCTGCCGTTCAGCAAGTTGTTACACATCCCTGGTATCTTTTTCAGCCCAACACGAAATCAAGTTGATAATCCGCGCGAGCGACGTCACCTGGTTGAATGGGCGAAAAAGTTTGAAGAGTCTTAAGTTGTCGCTTGGCCGATGAGGGTTACAAATGGCTGGTGCTAAGTTTGAAACACCGGAACTGAGTGAATTTATCGAGGTTCCTGAGCTGGTAGAGGATACCATGAAGCATATAACATGCTTTGTGGCCAAGCCTGACCATCAGGAACCCTTGGGATTTCCTGGTGAAAAGCTAGAGAACTGGAAAGAGGTCGCCATCGATAAGATGGGTGACCTGCTGAGTCGCTATCGCTCATTCCAGGTATTCATGGATGCCTGTGTGAAGTGTGGTTCTTGTACCGACAAGTGCCACTATTTTATTGGTACCCAGGATCCGAAGAATATGCCAGTAGGTCGTCAGGATCTGCTGCGTAAAGTCTATCGTCGCTACTTCACCTTTGCTGGAAAGTATTTTCCGAAATTAGTTGGCGCAGCAGATTTAACTGATGAAGTTATTGATGACTGGTACAGCTACTTTCACCAGTGTTCGCAATGTCGACGCTGTTCTGTTTTCTGTCCCTACGGCATAGATACCGCAGAGATATCCATGGCGGCTCGAGAGATACTCGATTCCATTGGTGTGGGTCAGAAATACTGTAACGAAATTATTGCTAAAGTACATAAGATCGGTAATAACCTTGGCTTGCCAGGACCCGCCATCGAAGACACCCTCGAAGGTCTTGAGGAAGATGTCTGGGAAGAGACGGATGTGGCGGTTAAGTACCCACTTGATGTTAAAGGCGCTGATATCCTGCTGGTTACACCATCAGCAGACTTTTTTGCTGAACCTCACGTGGATGGCCTTATTGGCTACGGCAAAGTCTTCCATGAAGCTGGCGTAAGCTGGACTCTGAGTACCAAAGCCTCGGAGGCTGGTAACTTCGGGATGTTCATCGGCAGCTACGAGAATATGCGTCGGGTATCCCTGAGAATACGCGAGGCAGCGCTGGAATTAGGTGTCAAACGCATTGTATTCGGAGAGTGTGGCCATGCTTGGCGCATTGCATACAGTTTTCTGAATACACTGGCTGGACCATTCGATTTTCTTGATCCTGACTATCCAGTACCACAGCACATCTGTGAGTTTACTCTTAACGAGATAGAACAGGGTACTTTGGAATTCGACAAGTCTGAAAATGACGAAATGTCGATTACCTTTCATGATTCATGCAACGTGGCTCGAGCTTCACGTATGGGCGACAAGCCTGGTGGACAGTTCGAGATTCCCCGTAAGGTTATCAAGGCAGTGGTAAACAACTATCACGACATGGAGTGGGATACCATCCATGAACGCACTTTCTGCTGCGGTGGTGGTGGTGGCCTGTTGACCGATGATCTGATGGAAGTGCGAGTCAAAGGGGCCAAACCTCGTATGACAGCCTTCAAGAATATCATGGAAGAGAAGGGGGTAACTCACTTGGCTGCAATCTGTGCAATCTGTAAAAGCCAGTTCACCAAGGTGTTTCCTTATTACGGGATGGACATGTTTCAGATCGTCAGTGTTCACCAATTGGTAAGTAATGCCATTGTTATGAACAGAAAAACGCCACCTGAGGAAGCCCCAGGCTATGGCGAAGATGATGATGACGAATAGACCACAAATATACAAATACTAGCGCAACATAGATCCCTGCATTGTGTAGGGCACGACCAAGATAAGTTCTATAAGGAGACTGAATATGTCAACTCCTAGTGAAGAGATGAAAAACCAGATTACTTGGCGCCGTTATGAAGATGGCGAAAACGAGTGGGATGATTGGGGTGAGAAGATCTTCCGTGAAGATACCTCCTATAAGTGCCCTACCTATATCAATCGCACACCACCCTGTCAGGGAGGTTGTCCCTCCGGTCATGATATCCGTGGCTGGCTGGCTATTGTGCGTGAGCAGGAGAAGCCTTCTGAAGGTATGGATTGGGAGCAGTACGCTTTCGAACGTGCTGCAGAGGCCAACCCATTCCCATCAATGATGGGTCGGGTATGCCCGGCGCCATGTCAGGATGGCTGTAACCGAAATGAGGTTGAAGATTTTGTCGGCATCAACTCGGTTGAGCAGTACATCGGTGACACTGCAATTGAGAAAGGCTTCAAATTCACCCCTGGTGCTGATACCGGTAAGAAGGTTGCAGTAATCGGTGGTGGTCCTGCAGGTATGGCGGCAGCCTTCCAGCTTCGCAAATTGGGTCACGCTGTTACGGTATTCGAAAAGGATCCCGAACTTGGCGGCATGATGCGTTATGGTATCCCCAACTATCGTATACCTCGCGATAAGCTGCAGGCTGAGATTCAACGAATTCTCGATATGGGTGTTGAAGCCAGAACCGGCGTAAAAATTGGTTCTGACGTGCCTGTTGCTGAGATTGAGAAAGAGCATGATGCGATTCTCTGGGCACTTGGATGTCAGAATGGCCGTGATCTGCCAATAGATGGTTGGGCAGGTACAGCAAACTGCGTTTCCGGTGTTGCTTTCCTGAAGGCTTTCAATGAAGGCCGTATGAAAGTTACTGCCAAGAGTGTGGTCTGTATCGGTGGTGGTGATACCTCTATCGATGTCATCTCAGTCGCCCGTCGTCTCGGTACCAACACTGCGGCAGGCAATCCTGAAGATATCGTTCTGGATGTCACCATGAGTCAGGATGATGCGCTTGCTGAAGGTGCTGAGCCCGCAGCTGCGACCCTGACCTCACTGTTTACCAAAGACAAGATGTTTGCGGCTCAACATGAGATTCATGACGCGCTGCACGAAGGCTGCGAGATTCTGGATGGTGTAATGCCTCTGGAAGTGATTCTTGGTGATGATGGTCGCGCCACTGGACTTAAAGTATGTGACTGCACCATGGACGGCATGACTCCAATCCCCACCGAGGGAACCGAGCGTGTGCTGGAAGCCGACCTGATCGTCTCCGCTATCGGCCAGAGTGCAGATATGGATGGGCTGGAAGATTTGGCCAATGACCGTAACCTGATCGATGCGGACAAGTTCTACCAGGTTCCAGGTAAAGAGGGTCACTTTGTAGCGGGCGATATTATTCGTCCTCATCTGCTGACCACCGCTATCGGTCAGGCTTCAATCGCTTGTGAAAGCATCGATGCCTATCTGACCAAGAAGACTATGGCAAAACGTCCGAAAGTCGATGTACACCACTTCGACCTGTTGGATAAGCTGAAAGAAGCCAATATGTCGCCAGAGTCTTTTGACAAGAAAGAAGACGATATGCGTGGCACCAATTCTGCAAAATTTGCAGTGCACAACTACGAGGATCGTTCACGTCAGGAAGTTGTACCTGCGAATGATCTTTTCCTTGGGCACTTCGCTTTTACGCCTAGACTGTTGCGTTCTGAAGATGTTCCTTCCTCTGAGGAAGTTTTGCATCACTTCAAGGAGCGTATGAGTGGCCTGAATCAGGAACAGGCTCAGGATGAGGCAAAACGATGCATGAGTTGTGGTATGTGCTTCGAGTGTGACAACTGTGTTGTCTTCTGCCCGCAGGATGCTGTATTCCGCGTCAAGCGTAACGAAACTACAACTGGCCGCTATGTCGATACTGATTACAATAAATGTATCGGCTGTCATGTATGTACTGATGTCTGCCCAACTGGTTATATCCAAATGGGGCTAGGTGAATAGGAGCTGAGATGCGTAGTTCTCTCATCAGCAACAGCGCTCTCTTGGTTTTGCTGGCGGTGCTTTTTGCACCTGCCATGCATGCCTTTGCAGAGAGTGGGTTAATAGCCGAAAATTCGAAAGCTGCTTCACTTAAAAGCTGTGTGGCGCCAACGGATTTGATACGCAGAAATCACATGGATTTCCTCAAGCATGGCAGAGACGATACCGTTAGAGATGGTGTACGGGGTCTCGAATACAGTCTATCCGAATGTATAGATTGTCATGCTTCAAAGAATGCACAGGGAGAATCAGTTCCTGTTACCGATGAGGGTGAATTCTGTCAAGTGTGTCATGGTTATGTTGCGGTGTCCCCAGCCTGTTTTCAGTGCCATAGAACTACCCCTGATGATAAAGCCAAGGGTGCAAAACTAGGACATCACACAGGTGAATCAGATCCGCATGCTGGTCTTGATATTAAACTGCCAGCTGGGACTCAGAGAGACTGATTATGAGTAATAAGTGTGACCAGCCGAATTTGGATCGCCGTAAAATGATCGGTGGTGCCATAGCAGCAACTGGTGCGATGACAATCGCGCCTGGTGTGATTCTTCATGCAGCATCCGTCAGTGATGAGAGATCTGCTGGGGCCAAAGCAGAACACCGTTGGGGAATGCTGATCGACAGCAACAAGTGTGCTGACGGTTGCTCTGCCTGTGTCGATGCCTGTAACGATGAGCATGGCCTGGAAGGGCATGACCGACCTGATACAGACGCTGTCTGGATTCGTCCGGTAAAATTGAAAGACAAGCTGACCGGTAATGAAAGCCGTATGGTCATGATGTGCCAGCACTGCGAACATCCACCCTGTGTCGATGTCTGTCCGACCAATGCTTCATTCAAGCGCGTGGATGGTATCGTTCTGGTAGATCGCCATCGTTGTATTGGTTGTCGTTACTGCATGATGGCCTGTCCTTACAAAGCACGATCCTTCGTTCATGAGGCTCTGTCTGACCAATCAGTCAATGCACCTCGAGGCAAAGGATGTGTTGAATCCTGCACACTCTGTGTTCATCGCGTCGATAGTGGTGTGATGCAGACAGCCTGTCAGGAAGCTTGTGATAAAGAGGGCCACGCTGCCATCATTTTCGGTGATTTAAAAGATCCGGACAGTGAGATCAGTAAGAAGCTCAAATCCACTAACTCAGTACAGATCCGGGCCGACCTCGAGTTGAATACCGGCGTGCGCTATCTCAACCTGTGATCTGAGGGGAGCTAGGATTCAAATGAGTAAGATGTATTACCGCGAACTCTACTGCGGCACACCAGTGCGTTTCTGGTCGGGCCTGGCTTTGTTGGGCACTATAATCGCCATTGGCCTTGGCGCTGCCTTCTACATGGAGCATAACGGCCACTGGGTGACCGGCATGTCCAACCAAATAGTTTGGGGACTGCCTCATGTGTTCGCTATCTTCCTGATAGTAGCCGCTTCCGGTGCACTTAATGTAGCTTCGATAGGATCTGTATTTGGTGGGCCGCTGTATAAGCCGCTGGGCCGCTACTCTGCTCTGCTGGCAATCGGATTACTGGCTGGCGGTTTAATGGTTTTGGTACTTGATCTGGGTCGTCCCGATCGTCTGATTGTGGCGATGACTGAGTACAACTTTAAATCGATTTTCGCCTGGAACGTAATTCTATACTCCGGATTTTTTGCGATTGTTGGTGTCTATTTGTGGACCATGATGGATCGCACAGTAAGTAAATATAAACGAACTGTTGGTTTCGCAGCTTTCTTCTGGCGTATCGCACTGACTACTGGTACCGGATCGATTTTCGGTTTTCTGGTTGCTCGCGAGGCCTACGATGCTGCGATTATGGCGCCAATGTTCGTCATCATGTCGTTCAGTTATGGTTTGGCATTCTTTATCATCACTTTGATCGCCGCATATGTCTGGGGTGATCGTGAGCTTGGCGATTTTCGTCTCGCTAAACTGAAAAACCTGTTGGGTGTATTTGTAGGTGCGGTACTCTACTTCACACTGGCCTATAACCTGACCAATCTCTATATTACTCAGCATCATGGTATTGAACGCTTCATCCTTCTGGATGGCGGTGTTTATACCCAGATGTTTTGGATTGGACAGATCTTTATTGGCAGTATCATACCGCTTTTCCTGATCTACTCTCCTGCATTTGAAAAATCTCGCTGGGCGATTGCTGCAGCGTCGATTGCTGTACTGATTGGTGGATTTTTTCAGATCTATGTCATTGTGATCGGTGGACAGGCCTATCCTATGAATCTCTTTCCTGGCAAAGAAGTTGTGGAGAGTGGTTTCTTCGATGGTCAGGTAATGAGCTATGTGCCTACTCTACCTGAGGCGGCCTTGGGCGTTGCCGGAATCGCGGTTGCCCTGGCAATGGTTGCAGTGGGCGCGCGGGTATTCAAGGTCTTTCCAGAGACCCTGGAAGATTAAGTCATTCTGAAAATTCATGGATGTAGGCCTAATTTCACATCCTATTCATGGCCTGTTGCAATCATCATAAGAGGCCAACAAAAAATCCATCATCGAGTGCTTCGGTGGTGGATTTTTTCGTTACAGGGTAGGATATTCCCAGCTTTCAATAAGATGTAGATCAACAGTGCCTGCAATATATATCTCTGCCGCACATAAATCATCGGGTAAGACAACGCTCTCGATAGGGCTTGTTCGCGCCTTGGTTGATCGCGGAATGAGAGTCCAGCCTTTCAAGAAAGGACCAGATTATATTGATCCTCTTTGGTTATCAGCTGCTGCAGGGAAGGCGTGCTATAACCTCGATTTCTACACTCAGAGCAGAGATGAAATCCTCAGCAGTTATGCGCAACAACTTCAGGGTAGTGACCTGGCGCTGATTGAAGGTAATAAAGGTCTATTTGATGGTGTGGATTTAGAGGGTTCAAATAGTAACGCAGCTATGGCGGTTTACCTGGGGACACCCGTGGTGTTGGTGATCAACTGTAAGGGTATGACCCGTGGTATAGCGCCACTCTTGTTGGGGTATCAGGCATTTGATTCAGAAACCCGGATTGCGGGCGTGATATTAAACCAGGTAGGCGGCAGTCGGCATCAGTCAAAACTAATACAGGTGGTAGAGCACTATACGGATATTCCAGTGCTGGGATCTGTTCAGGCAGATAGCGGTTTGCAGATTGTTGAGCGCCATTTGGGGCTGATTCCCAGTAATGAGCAGCAGAGTTCTGAAAAACTGATCAACAGGTTGGCAAAAGCAGTAAACGATCAGGTGGATCTAGACCGCTTTATTGATATTGCAGATCTCTCAGAACAAGCAGAGTCCCCTCCCACACAATCTCCATTGAATTCTGGTCGCAGATATAGTGGTTTGAAAATCGGTCTTGCAAGGGATGAAGCATTTGGATTCTACTATCCCGATGACCTCGACAGATTCAGGGCATTGGGTGTCGAATTGATAGAATTTAATACCTTGAAAGGTTCGGAACTACCTGATGTTGATGGAATATTTCTAGGTGGTGGCTTTCCGGAAACTACCATGGATGCAATCCAAAACAATACCTGCATGCAACAGGCGATTGCCAAATTCATTGAGAATGAAGGTCCAGTCTATGCGGAATGTGGTGGATTGATATATTTGACCAGAAGTCTTACCTGGCAGGGGAAAAAATGTAGAATGGCAGGTGTGATACCGGCTGATACGGTGATGCATGAAAAGCCCCAAGGGAGAGGCTATGTGCGTTTGAGTGAGACAGGAAGAACCCCTTGGCCTAAACTGGGGGATCACCAACAAGAGACAATATATGCCCATGAATTTCACTACTCATCGTTAGTTGGGTTGGAAGCGAACAAGGAAGATTTCGCCTATAAAGTGGAACGGGGCTACGGTATTAATGGCAATAATGATGGTTACGTCTACAAGAATCTACTGGCAAGCTATACCCATAGACGTAGTGTAGGCGGCAACGACTGGGTGGCGCGTTTTGTGGCGCTGGTCGCGAGCAGAAAAAACGCAAGCAGCAAATTAAAGGTGACCGATGTTTAAAATTACACCTCGAGCAGCGGAACAGATATTACAGGCGGCAAAAATGGGCGGTACTGAAGGTATGGCACTTCGTTTTGCGGCACAGAAGAAAGACGATGGCAGTTTCGACTACCTGATGGGCTTCGATGACGCAAATGAAGAGGATATTCAGTTTGATTCTGAAGGCATCAATATCATTATGTCTCCTGAATACTTTCCACTGTTAGATGAAACAATCATGGACTTTGCCGAACTGAATGATGGTGAGAGTCAGTTTATATTTATGAACCCCAAGGATAGCAATTACTCTCCGCCAACAGAGCCTGTGCAATAGAACTAGCGGCCTTCTGTGCCGCAGTTCGAAGCTGCCATAATCTATGGATCTTTCTAGTGAAGATGCCTTACGTCTGAACGTATTGCTTGCCAACAAGCCGCAGGCCATACGCATTGATGAATCCGCATTTACCCTCCATGCGCTCACTGAAAAGGGTGAGACTACCCTCACACTCAATCCAAATTGCAGGGAAGATCTCTATCTTCGAAAGGTAAGAGAGACCCTCTCCGGGCATGCTTTAGGCTCGCCAGGAGGGTATCCGGTCTATCTCAAACGCTGGAGTCGTATGGGACAGACCCGGGATGACAACCTGGAACAGTTACTGCTGCTTGGCGAACCGGAAGCTGTGGTCGCTGTCACCTCTGCCAAAGGATTGACCAATGAGGTGGCAAGAAGAGCCTGGTGGACCTCTCAGGAGCCAGATAATGCCAGACGTATGCTTCAGAATCAGCATGTAATAGAGGGTGATATCGGGCCTGAACTGGCCAGATTTTTGATTGAATATCTACCGTTTGAGACCGAACCTCTGACTATCGTAGAGAGCCTTAGATTGGTGCTTCAACCTGGGCTTATCAGCGAAAAGGAGTGTCATGAATTGTGGAAGCGCTGCGCTAGAAAACCGACATACTACCTTGGATTTCTCGCTACTATTCCGGATCAGCTCCCGCAACCACCAGTCGCGAGAGTAATAAGTGATGAAGAGTCTCTCTCATGGCGATCTCTGGCCGAATCAGGCAATCCTTATGCGTTGATGATGCAGCGAGTCAGCGCTTCACAAGGGCAGGGATTTATCGCTACAGCGCTAAAGGTAATGGAAAAGCCTGCGAACCAGGATGTAGTCACAATGTTGTTGGATGTATTGCAAGACTACTTCTCCTCGTTACGCCCGCAAGGGGATCCGGATCTAACACTGGAAGAGTTACAGCTTGAGGCGCACTCCCTGCAAGATGAACATTTAACCGCCTGCTGTGCTGTAAACGACAAAAGAGAAGCGGAGTTTCGCACCTTCTTTCTGCTATCCGGCTTGGGATATGGTGCTGTACGTCCGGTATTCTCAAAAACAGATTCAATCGGAAGTCTGATGCGAAAAAAGCTGGCGCCAGTTTTCGATCCCCTCAAAGAGCAATTATTGCAGTTGATGGATTAAACAACTGTTTCTCTATCTTCGTAGAATTGTCTGGTAACTCCCCAAAACAATTTTTCAGTATATCCCTTATCTGGCAATCATGTAGTTATGGGGCCTGGTGATCCGCTTGATCTTTGTCTGATTTCTCGCTCGACCCACAAGCTATTAACCCTGAAGACGACATACTTAGTCGCCGGGTTAATAAGGCCTATTCGATTAGTGTTAACAGGCCTAGGGTAATCACCTACTGATTTGCTGACATTAATCTGTTTTAATTTCAATTGATCTCCAACACTCAAACTAGTTTTCAGATCTATATTATTTACCCAGACGGGTACTGTTTTTCACTAGTATTTGCTAGTCCACTAAGTGACTAGCGGAATAATTTAAAGGAGTAGATTTTATGAATGGCGTACAAGGAAGTCCGGAAGGTTTAGCCTGTCATCGTGGCGGTTGTATATTGCCTGATTCCGGAAGGGATTTTTTTACATGCGATGGCGCACATATCTCAAGTAAAAACGGCAGAACCGAAATCACTGGCAGTGGTAAAGACGATAATATTAATGCACACATCAACCCCGATGGTTCTGTCGACGTCGATATCAACGGTAAATCTTTTCATTTTACTGCTGAAGAGGCACAAAACCTGGTTATCAACGGAGGGGATGGCAACGACAATATCAGCGTAACAGGTCAACAGTTATGTGGTCCGGAGAAAAACATCACCCTGAATGGTGGTTGTGGTGATGATGTAATACGTGGTGGTTCTGGCGATGAAGCCATTCGCGGCGGAGATGGCAATGACACCCTGATTGGTGGTGGTGGGGATGATTGCCTTGCAGGTGGTAAGGGAGATGATAGTATCTGGGGTGGATCGGGTAATGACAGGATCTATGGACAAGATGGCAATGATACCCTGGTAGGTAACGAAGGCGATGATCTGGTCTTTGGTGGACGTGGCGACGATAATATCTGGGGTAGTGCTGGAAACGATAATCTCAATGGTGGCGCCGGTAACGATAGTCTTGTTGGTGGTTGTGGAGATGACTACATCACAGGTAATGCGGGCCGGGACAATATGTGGGGTGGATTTGGTAACGATCTCCTAACTCGAAATCCTGATGATGGTTACGTGGATGCCGGTGGTCAAGCTGGTGATCGTACATATTGTGTCAGCGATGGAGACAACACTACCATCATTGAGAATCCTGATGCAGACCAGGTTTTAAAAGGCAGTAATGACAGCTCAGGTAGCGGCTTTAACCCGTTCGATCCATTGGGATTGTTTAGTGGTGGAGGACCCTCTCTCGGAGCTAATAGTTTTCCGCTAAATATGATTTCACCCAAGTAATTTTTTCATGGACTGGCGCCTTGTGGTTCCAGTCCTTATCACTACCTGATCCGGCGTCTACCCTTATAAGCTGAAACATGCTGTATCAGGGTTTGAAAGGGCAGAGCATCCAAACCTCGAAACTCTATTTTAGCCTGATTGATGAGGCCAAAGACATCTTCAATACATTCAGGTATTGATTCATCAGGAAAGAGTGCTGAGTAGAGTCCGCGTAATCCGCCAACCTGCAGGCGCATCGCCTTGCCATGCGGCAAGACCTCATTATCGTTATTTGATTTCAAGGCAAAGCGTGCCTGATGGCGCAGTTTTTCCAGTAGTTCAATACATTGGGAATTGGCGTCATCTGAACAGCAGTGAACCCCCTCCCGTTCTGCAATGCAGATCTTTTTTGACTGGCTGCAATCGCACTTGCGGGAGAGCAAACTCTTTTCAAAAGCACAGAGGCGCTCATTCATCTCCCGGTAGGTGCGACGGAAAGCATCCTGATCCATTGTTAACCTGATTTATTGATGAATCTGTGAATCATACGCCTATTCCGCTTTGTGGGCTTTCCCTGGGCTGGCTGAGGCGCACAGCTGCGTTCCAATCGCTGTGCTTCGATAGTTTTTTCCCGCTTGGTTATACTTTCCGTTGTCTCTTCATAGAAATGACAGGCTTCGGAGGCTGGTCTTCTGCGATTGGCCGGTACACTGACCTTAATATCCCACTCCAGAGAACCCTTGTGGATTCTCAAGTGGCTACCAATCGTTACCTCTTTACCCGGCTTGGTTCTCTGGCCATTGAGATGGACTTTTCCTCCATTGATTGCCTCTGCTGCAATCTGGCGGGTTTTGAAAAAACGAGCGGCCCAGAGCCATTTATCCAACCGCACCTTTTCTATCTGTTCCTGGGTCATTCGTCCTCTATGCCAAGCAGCTGGTTGAGGCGGCCGGAAATCTCCATTGAGGCCAGGTCATCATAGCCACCGACATGGAAATCATCGATGAAGATTTGTGGCACCGTATGTCGATTGCTGCGACGCATCATCTCCTGCATGATCTCTTGATTGTGATCGATGCGAATCTCTTCATAAACCACACCTTTGTTTTCCAACAGGTGTTTGGCGCGAACGCAGTAGGGACAGATAGCGGTAGAGTACATGACGACTTGTGGCATTAATGGGCTCCTTAATACTCTGTAATGCTAACTGATTGTAATGGCGATAAAAAATATAATTTTATAGTGGATTTATATCCTAACAGCAGGAACCTGATACTTCTACCTGTGGATAGTCGATTTGCCTGGATGGTCAAGATAGATATATGCCATGAAATCTATCGGGTTGTCATGGCGTTCGCAACCCGCTATCTCATCTCTATCTGACAGGCCTATGACTGTTTGGCTTTGGATGTGCGATCTATTTGTGGTGATACCCTATGCTCTCCAGTATTGGAACAATACGGTTGGTTTCCCTGAGTGATCATTGCATCTCATCGCAGGTCACATTTAGACTGTCAAAAAGCGATCAAAACATATCCCTGGAGTCGCCAGCGACTCCTGGCTGAGTATAAGGAACCTCGATGCGAACAGATAACGCCAAGACCATCTATCTAAAAGACTATCACCCGCCGGAATACCTGGTTGATCAGGTGGCACTCGAGTTTGATCTTCAGGAGGATAAGACCCTGGTATCAAGTCATCTGCAAATGCGCAGGAATCCTGCTTGTGTTGATCAGAATCCTGATTTGGTGCTCGATGGTGAACAGTTGAAGCTGTTAAAGCTCACTATCGATAACCGGGAGTTGAGTGGTGATGAGTATGAAGTTGATGATCATACACTTACCATTGCAGGTGTGGGGCAACGTTTTACACTTTCAACACAGGTTGAAATCAAGCCTCGAGAAAATACCGCGTTGGAAGGTCTCTATCAATCTGGGAAGATGTATTGTACACAGTGCGAGGCGGAAGGTTTCAGACGTATAACCTATTTTCCTGACCGACCTGATGTCATGGCAGGATTTGTCACCACTATAGTCGCTGACAAAGCGGCTTATCCTGTACTGCTCTCCAATGGGAACTGTGTAGAGCAACAGGATCTGGCTGATGGACGCCACATGGTTCGTTGGCAAGACCCTTTTCCTAAACCTTGTTATCTGTTTGCTTTGGTTGCCGGTGATCTTAAGTTTCAACAAGATAGCTATACAACAAGTTCTGGACGTTCAGTTGATCTGCGTATCTATGTCGAACCGGAAAACATCGACAAATGCGATCATGCAATGACTTCACTAAAACATGCCATGGCCTGGGATGAGGCGAACTATGGCAGAGAATACGATCTGGATATCTTCATGATTGTAGCGGTGAATGATTTCAATATGGGAGCAATGGAGAATAAAGGACTTAATATCTTTAATTCAAAATTCGTTCTTGCCCGCCCCGATACAGCAACCGATAGCGACTTCCAGAATATCGAAGGCGTTATCGCCCATGAATATTTTCACAACTGGACAGGTAATCGCATCACCTGTCGGGATTGGTTTCAACTCAGTCTGAAAGAGGGACTTACTGTCTATCGGGATCAGGAGTTTTCAGCCGATATGGGATCCCGCGGGGTGAAACGCATTGATGATGTACGCTTATTGCGCAGCCATCAGTTTGCCGAGGATGCGGGGCCGATGGCGCATCCGGTTCGTCCTGAGAGCTATATAGAAATTAATAATTTCTACACAGTTACTGTATATGAAAAAGGGGCGGAAGTGGTACGTATGCAGGCGAACCTGCTCGGCGCTGAAACTTATCGAAGGGCAACAGATCTCTATTTTGCAAGACATGATGGCGAAGCGGTAACTACAGATGATTTTGTAAAATGTATGGAGGAGGCGAGTGGTCGTCAGCTTGATCAGTTTCGCCTTTGGTACAGTCAGTCAGGCACTCCTGTGGTACGTGTCGCGGCCGATTACGATAAAGCCAAGCGTCTCTATCAGCTGACATTTACCCAACAGACACCTGAGACCCCTGGACAGAAGAGTAAACAGCCCTTCCATATTCCGATTGCCCTGGCGCTATTGGATAGTGAAGGTCAGACTCTTCAACTAAAACAGAGTGTTGATAAGCCGGCGCTACATAAACAGTTGGTTGTAGAGCTCTCCCAAACATCTCAGACTTTCAGCTTTTACGATCTACCTGAACAGCCAGTACCCTCGTTGCTGCGCGGCTTTTCTGCACCAGTAAAACTTGAGTATGACTACAGCGATAAGGAGTTGATGTTCCTGATGGCCAAGGAGTCAGATGATTTCAATCGCTGGGATGCAGCTCAAACCCTTGCCAAGCGTACCCTGCTGAAGCTGGTATCGGCAGCTCAGCAAGGTGATACTTTTAGTCTCGATGATGGATTTGCTGAAGCTTACCGTCTGGCATTGATTGATGAGCATGCAGACAAGGCATTGCTGAGTGAATTGCTCAGCCTGCCGTCGGAGTCGACTATCGGAGATCATATGGATCTGGTCGATGTGGAGGCGATTCACCAGGCTAGAGAGTGGCTGAAGCGTACTTTGGCGCAACAACTGGGGGATGAGCTGTTACTCGTCTACAAGCGCGATCAAACCGATCTTTACGATATCAGATCCAGCTCAATGGGACGCAGGAGGCTGAAAAATCTTGCGCTAAACTACCTGATGTGTCTTGATGATCCGGAAATTGATGCCATTTGCATGGATCAATTTGAATCTGCAGATAACATGACTGATGTGATGGCAGCATTGAATTGTTTGGTTGATCGCGATATACCCGATCGGGAGAAAGCGCTCTCTCTTTTTGAAGCGAAGTGGCGGGAAGACCCGTTGGTTATGGATAAATGGTTCACTGTGCAGGCGGGATCCTCTCTGCCAGGAACCCTATCCCATGTAAAACGTCTAATGGATCATCCTGCCTTCTCGATTCGTAATCCGAACAAGGTGCGTAGCCTGATCGGTGCTTTTTGTAGTATAAACCTCTCTGCATTTCATGCTGCTGATGGATCCGGTTATGACTTTTTGGCTGATCAGGTGATTGCGCTGGATAGCTTGAATCCCCAAATAGCAGCACGTCTTCTACGCATAATGAGCCGTTGGCGCCGCTATGACGAATCACGACAGATACTCATGCGCCAGGCATTTGAACGGGTGCTGGCACAGTCTGATATCTCTCGTGATGTATTTGAGATTGCCAGCAAGAGTGTTGCTGATGAGTAATCAATATTCCTGACCCGTCTAAAGGGAGCCCCGCTAATGTGTCAGCCCCTATTGAAAAGGGCACACCATTCCAGGCGAAGCACCTTTACCTTGGCATGGCAGCGGGATAGCGGATTCACCAAACAGCTTTCTGGAAATAGCTGTTTTTATCGGCATATCTCGATTGAGCATGATCAATACGAAAGATGTTTTTTCGTCTATGATCAAACTGATACCTGATTTGGCAATTGTTTCTCTGTGGTGGGTCGGGTAATCTTTATGGTTTTGTTTTAGAGAAGACAATATGGCGCTGCAATCGGTATCTTATTTACTTCCTGATGACCTCGATCTGGAGAAGTTGAAGCGTATCTTCACCGAATCGAATGGATTGCGGGAAGAGGCGCCCACGAAACTTAAATTGACCTACTACGACAGTTTCGATTGGAGAGTCTGGCAGGCAGGGGCGGAGTTGGTAGAGGAGCATGGCTCTCTACGTCGTCTTTGCTGGCATTATCTGAAAGGAAATAGGGCGCCACTCTGTCAGATTATCGAACAGACACCGGGCTTCGCCAAACAGCTTCCTCCCGGGGGGTTGGCTGATCAGGTTGCTGATGTGCTTGAAATGCGGGTGGTTCAACCTAAAGTCCATGTGATACAGCAGCAGCAGACCCTTGCACTTCTCGATAGTGAGGAGAAGACTGTCGTCAGGGTAGTATTGGAACAAAATAGTTTCAGATCCATAAACCGCAAGCAGACCGGCCCGTTGGAAGGGCGCCTGGTTTTGAAGCCTCTCAAAGGCTATGAGTCCTATTTTGAGGATCTGCGGCAACGCCTTCAATCAATGAAGCTGCAAAACTGTAATCATAGCCTCTATCAGGATGCACTGTCGGAGGTTGCTATCAAGCCTGGTGACTATAGCTCCAAATTGAACTACCGGCTGGATCAGGATGCACGTTCGGATGTTGCTGCCAGACAGATCATGCTGGACCTCCTCGATACACTGGAAGCCAACATTGCAGGCACAAAAGCTGATCTCGACAGTGAGTTTCTACATGATTTACGTGTGGCAACACGCCGCACACGTTCAGCAATGAGCCAGATCAAAGGGGTATTTGATCCTCAAGAGTTAGAGCCCTTCAAAAAGGGGTTTGGTTGGGTCGGTCAAATTACAGGCCCAACGAGAGACCTGGATGTCTACCTACTAAAATATGACCAATATCGAGCCAGTCTTCCACAACCACTCCAGGCAGACCTTGATCCCTTCTACACCTATTTAGTGGCGCATCATAAAGTGGAGCAGGCAAAGTTGGTGAAGAAGCTCAACTCACCCCATTTTCGTAAGTTGATCAAGTCTTGGCGTGAGTGGTTGACAACACCATCGAATAACACTCAAAGCGCTCCTCATGCAGAAAAGCCCACGGCTAAGCTTGCAGATAAAAGAATCAGTAAGCTATATGCTCGGGTGCTGAAGGATGGTCTTGCCATCGATCCAGATAGCCCAGCCGAGTATCTACACGAATTGCGAAAGGATTGTAAGAAACTGCGCTATCTGATGGAGTTTTTTCAGAGTCTCTATCCGAAGCCTGCTATAAGGGAGTTGATCAGGTCACTTAAGGTGATTCTTGATAATTTAGGAGAGTTTCAGGATTTGGAGGTTCAGGCTCAATCCCTGGAGGTACTTGGCAGTGAGATGCTCAAAGAGGGTGCACCTGCCAGCGCATTGATGGCGATGGGTGTTCTGGTCGGTAGATTATTTGAAAGGCAGGCCAGGGCAAGAGAGGAGTTTACTAACCTATTCTCTGCTTTTAGCAGCCAGGATAATCAAAAGGCCTTTCGTCAGTTGTTCGGAGGGGCTTGATGCACATTCTTGGCGTTTACAATATTAAAGGTGGGGTTGGAAAGACTGCCACAGCTGTCAATTTAGCCTATTTGGCGGCAATGCAGGGATACCGTACCCTGATCTGGGATCTCGATCCTCAGGCAGCAGCGACCTACTATTTTCGTATAAAACCAAAAGTAAAAGGGAGCAATAAGCGTCTGATAAAAGGTAAGCTGGATCTCGATGAAGTGGTGAAGGCGACAGATTTTGAAAATCTGGATATGCTGCCTGCAGACTTCTCATATCGTAATATGGATCTACGCTTGGAAGAGGCCAAAAATCCAACCAAACAGCTGTTGAAGTTACTGCGACCTCTCTCTCAAGCTTACGATTATGTGTTTTTGGATTGTCCACCCAGTATCTCCCTGGTGTCAGAAAATATCTTTCGGGCTGCGGAGGGACTGCTGCTTCCACTGATTCCTACCACGCTCTCTCTGCGTACCTATCAACAGCTATTGGATTTCCTTGAAGGTCATCGTATTACGGGTTTGGAGTTAATGCCTTTCTTCTCCATGGTGGATCGTCGCAAACGCATGCACCTGGATGTAATGAAGAATCTGCCTGATACACATGGTGAGTTGCTGAAGGCTCAGATTCCCTATGCCAGTGATGTTGAAAAGATGGGCTTGCACCGTATGCCGGTACAGGCCTTCGCTCCAAAGTGCATGGCAGCCAGTTCCTATCAGGCATTATGGATGGAAGTACAGCGACGGCTGGGTTAAATTGCTGCTGTTCTAGGGCCTATTCGATTAGTGTTAACTGGCTCTATAAGCTGGTTGCTTCAATCACCTGTTTAAAGTAGTGAAATATTTTTACTTCACCCATATTGACCTCAATTTAAGTCTTTCATGTGTAGTGGGTAATCTTTGCCCTTTTGGCTTTCGATCCACTGCCTTTGATCTCACTATGCAAACCTCCCTGAATTAATCAGGGGTTCCTTGGGAAGTGCCCGTAGAATAGGGGTATGATAGCCATACGCTTCTATATCACCAACCATATTTGAAATGTTGTGTCTGCACTCATAATCGAAAAGCTATATAAAACTTATCGCAGTGGTTTCGAAGCATTGAGTGGTATTAATCTCAATGTCGAGGAGGGGGACTTTTTTGCCCTGCTGGGGCCAAACGGTGCCGGTAAATCCACTGCGATCAGTATCATCGCCTCATTGACCAATAAAACTGAAGGTCGAGTGGCGGTATACGGCAATGATCTGGATAAGAACAAAGAGCAAGCCAAATCCTTGATAGGACTCGTACCACAAGAGTTTAATTTTAATATGTGGGAACCGGTGATCGAGATTCTTGTGAATCAGGCTGGCTACTATGGCATACCACGAAAAGAGGCATTCGATCGCGCTGAAGAGAAGCTGAGACAACTCGACCTGTGGGAGAAGCGAGATACACAGGCACGCTGGTTGTCGGGGGGTATGAAGCGTCGCCTGATGATTGCCAGAGCATTAGTGCACCAGCCAAGACTTCTGATACTGGATGAACCGACTGCGGGTGTCGATATTGAAATACGTCGTTCCATGTGGCAGTTCATGCGTGAAATCAATCGCCAGGGAACGACAATAATCTTAACCACCCACTATCTTGAAGAGGCTGAAAGCTTATGTCGCAATATAGCAATAATTGATCATGGTAAGATTGTTGAACAGACCAGTATGTCGAGTCTGCTCAGTCAGCTGAATACAGAGCAATTCCTGCTGGATATGAGTAGAGCACTCGATGATGCGCCAGATCTGCCTGGCTATGAACTGCAACTGATCGATGAAAAAACACTAGAGGTTGCCGTTCAGCGGGAACAGAGCATGAATGGCTTGTTTGAGCTTCTTACTCAGCAAGGCATTGATGTCATCAGTATGCGGAATAAACAGAATCGACTCGAACAACTTTTTGTCGATCTTGTTAATCAGTCTAAAAAGCCGGAACAGAACGTATGACCTCCAGCCATATCAAGCGTATCGCATATCAGACCATCGTCACCAAAGAGATTCTCAGGTTTAGCCGTATATGGGTTCAGACCATTCTTCCTCCTGCGATAACTACAACACTCTATTTCATCATCTTTGGAAAACTTATTGGTGAACGTATTGGAATGATGGAGGGGTACAGCTATATCGAATTCATTGTTCCAGGTTTGATATTGATGTCAGTGATCCAGAACTCTTATGCAAATGTAGTATCTTCATTCTTCAGCACTAAATTGCAGCACTATATTGAGGAGTTGTTGATCGCGCCAGTGCCAAGCTGGATTGTGTTGGCAGGATATGTAACCGGGGGGATGGCCAGAGGATTGCTTGTGGGTATAGTTGTTACAGCGGTCTCCCTGCTATTTACTGATCTTCGTATTAACAGTTACGGTTTGACCTTTCTGGTTTTTGTTCTGACTTCAGTGCTTTTCTCACTTGCCGGCTTTATCAATGCAGTCTATGCAAAGAGTTTTGATGATATCTCGATTGTGCCAACTTTTGTTTTGATTCCTCTGACTTATCTCGGAGGGGTATTCTATTCGATAGAGTTGTTGCCAGAGTTTTGGCAACATGCCTCTTTGTTGAATCCGGTATTGTATATGATCAATACTTTTCGCTATGGGATTCTTGGCGTTTCTGACATCGATGTACGCCTGGCACTTGGAATCATTATTTTGTTTATTATGCTGTTGACCTGGTTTAGTTTAAGGCTATTAGCCAGAGGTGTGGGGATCAAGGAGTGATTTACAGTAAGGGAACAATCTTTCCACTCTATGATCCATAAACGACACAATATTTCCTGATTAGTAATATGCGGGTAGTGCCTGGTAGATATCCACTTAAACTCTTCTAAGTGTCACTTTTCTTTTCGAGTGCAGTTGGTGGGGCAGGGCCCCACCCTACACCTTAATCGACAGGTAGGGTGGGGCCTTGCCCCACCAAATCACGCTGGAAATTCACAACACCTTAAATCGACAGGTAGGGTGGGGCCTTGCCCCACCAAATCACGCTGGAAATTCACAATAGTTGCCAGATTAATAGAGATGCCCTTAAACATACTCCTCACAGATTCAATCGATGGTTTATCAACGCTTGATCTTACGTAATGTTTTCTCGGTCCAAAAGGAGTTTCGGCGAATTTTATTATACTCAACCACTTTCTGAGGGATGACCGCCCAGCTCTCCTGTCCTGTTCTTAGATCGAGTCCATACCAGTATTTCCAAAACAGAGCTCTGGGATCACCACCATCCTCCTTATTGACTAGCCCCCAATCCCGATCGATAACCTTTATCAATTCGCCATTCTTGAAGTATAAGGTTCGGTAGTCAGCAAAGCTGCTGGTGTCTACATAGCTGATTCGGTAGTCATACCACCAGGATTTGAATTTTGTAGTGCTTTTGAGTCCATAGACTTCCTTATCAATATGACGGCAACTACGGGTTGGTAATTCACCCACGTATCGATAATGCTTACCTTCAAGCTCTTCAATGGTGCCTAGACAGGTTTGCAGCTTTTTCTTACCGATCAGTTCGTGAGTTTCATCTTCAGGTTTTCTCAATGTAACATCACCGAAGGTAAAGGCACTACCTCCCCAGGCATCATCATGTTGGGGTTGCGAAAAACGTCTGATCTTTCTCAAAGCAGGAAGCCAGACCATATAATCTTTGTTTTTTTTCTCATCGGTATACTCAGTAATGAGCATGCCGGTTCCTCTTAATTTTCCAGAATGAAAAATTGCCAAATCCCTTGATCGAATCGCCTGATCTGGAGAGATTTCATAGTTGTTATTAAGATGGCGCTCCAATGCAGTCGCATGTACCTTTCCATTTGATGAACGATTGATTAAAACGGTCATGGTGCGACCTCTGCGTTCGATGGAAAAGTTTCTGAAAGTAAAGAAATGGTTAGCGAAATAGACCTGTTTTGCGATCTCGTCTGCGCTAGGGGTTTCACCGATAGGGGGAAGTGGGAGGGTTGTGTCTACCGCAGCAAAGATAGCTGTTGATTGAAAACAGATGATCAGTGCTAGAAAGTAGCCCAATTGCATGACATTTTTATTTAGTCTTCTCATATGAACTCGATGCAGGTACATAGGTGGTCAGCCATCTATTTCTGGTTCTGTTTTTTTACTTCACTGGAATATTTAAAGATGTTCTTTTTAATCTCTTCCAGATTCCCTGTTTTCAAGTATTCCTGATGTAGTCGGCTTTTGTAACTCTCTGGTAGTTTGTTGTAGAAGATGAAACTACCTGGAGACTCTTTTTTCAAAAAGGCAGAAAAATCCTCAAGATTTTCATATGAGGGGATGTTGTTATCGGTGCTGTTGCCTTGAACGCTGATCCAGGGGGAGTCGGAGGGCGGGTCGAAGACTCCGCTGGAGAACTCTTCATAGTCCGCTTTGATTGCTTGCAGATAATCATGCTCGCTGGCATTGAGCTGATCGAAAAAACTCAAACAGAGCAATAGCGCTAGAGATTGAAAAAAATAGTGACACTTTGTTGTCTGCCGCACTGGATACCTCCTTGTGTTCCTATGTGCCGGACCGCTTAGGCCTGTGATTACCATACTCATTTTATTTCATTCCACCAAAAAGACTGATCGTCGCTGGCATAATCAGTAGTGCTGGTGATCTGCGTTACTAATCCCTGTAACAGGTTGCTGCCACCAGGCAGTCAATCACCAGCTTCATTGTACGATCCATAGTTTATCTGCATAGCATAGACGAACTATGTGCAATCCATTATAAAAAGGTCATCAGGATTGACCACTTATCTAATCGAAATATACTGAACAGCTTGAATTATTTATATACAGTACAACAACAAAGGATAGTCTAACTCACTATTTTTCCATACGGAATAGAACGAATAGGTGAACAGGTCGATATTTTAGGGTTTTTATGGGCCTTGGGTTTATAAACACCAGGCTTCTCAATTCAGCATTGTTCCCACGGAAGTCCGTGGAAGCGCCATCCGCCCAAACTACTACGGCGGTGATCTTCATCCAAATCACCCTCGAAGCCTTCATCAACATGAAAGACACGGATAAATTCTGCATCCAGCAATGCTTTGCCTGCCTCCAGTGAGCGTTTACCACTGCGACAGATTAGAATTACCGGGGCGCAGCCTTCGTCTATCGTGCAAATGCTGCCACCAAGCAGGAGCTTTCGGATCTCAGTAACGAAGTGTGGATTGACCGTCCAGTCCGGCTCATCAATCCAAGGTACATGAACTGCGCCTGTAGGGTGGCCAACAAACAGGAATTCCATCGTGGAACGTATGTCCACCAGCACTGATCGCGGGTCGTCATGTATCATTTGCCAGGCCTGCTGAGGTGACAGGTTATGTAATTTTGAGTCGCTCATTCTCTCCTCCTATAGGGATCACGGTTACTATTCACATGTTAGATGTTTTATCAATGAACACAATCTTTTGCACTCTTCATGCCAAGATGGACTGCATCATTGGCGCTGCTGTCGCCAGTTTTCTGAGAGGGCACTCTGTTTTTGTGTACAATTCACATTCATGAAAGAGCGGTTACTGTTCAAACTCTGGTATTCCCTGCATCACCTGCCACTATCCTGGCTGCACAGTCTTGGACGTCTACTTGGAAAATTGTATACGCTGGTTCCCAACCGGGAGAGGGAGGTAACTGAGATTAATCTGCGTCTCTGTTTTCCGACTATGGGAGATGAACAGATACGCTCACTACTTGGTCAGGCAATGCAACAACTGGGCTGCACTCTTTTGGAGATGAGTGCAATCTGGTTCAGACCTGCAGATGAGGTGATAGGATTAATTCGTGAGGTCAATGGAGCGTCAAATTTTGAGAGGCAGGAAGGGCAGGGCTTGATTGTACTCTCACCACATATTGGCTGCTGGGAGATTGTAGGATTGGAGCTGCAGCGCCGGGGAAGGGTGACCAACCTCTATCGACCGCCTAGAAAGACAGCTTTTGACAATGTGGTGAAACAGGCCAGAGAGCGGAGTGGGGCGGAGCTTGTGCCAACGGACAATAGCGGGGTAAAACGTATTCTGCAGACCTTAAAGGCTGGAGGGATCACCGGTATTCTCCCTGATCAGCAACCAAAATCTGATAAGGGCGCTCTATTTGCACCTTTCTTCGATAATCCTGCACTGACTATGCTGCTGGCAAACAGATTGGCAAGAAAAACTGGGGCGAAAGTGGTTTTGGCCTGCGCTGAGCGTCTTGAAAAAGGGGGGGGGTACAAAATTCATTATCTACCTGCTCCAGAAGGGATTGCTGATGAAGATACCTATCGTGCTGCCGTGGCTATGAATCAGGGTGTTGAAATGCTGATTAGGATGTTTCCGAGTCAATATCAGTGGTCCTACAAGCGATTTTCAAAGCAGCCTGAAGGCAAATCCTCTCCCTATAAGAAAAAGTAACTTAGATCTTCTCCATTGATAGGAATTAAAGAGCTATCCTGGTTAGCCGTTAAACTGGTAAGGCGTTGTGCTTAATTGCCTGTAGTGTCGGGATCATATGATTAGCCTGACGGTGGGGTGTTGCACTGGAAGTGATAGTTTCTATCTACTTCTATAGCATTTTCATCCCATCTCGACAGGTTATTTAACGGGGTTGCTTCAGAATGATGAAAGGAATTGCCAATATTGTTCTTATTGCTGTAGTAGCTGTTTTAGTCTCTATCGGGCCGGCAGTGGCAGCAACATCTGCAGAAAAAGCTGATGTGCGTATTCTGATTGATGTTTCGGGCAGCATGAAGAAAAATGACCCAAAAAATCTACGGCGTCCTGCACTACGGCTGCTGGTGGGTCTGCTGTCATCTGAAACCCGTGCCGGGGTTTGGACCTTTGGTCAATATGTCAACATGCAGATTCCTCTGGGTCAGGTAGATAAGGCATGGAAGAGTAAGGCCAGGAAAAGCTCGAAATCGATCGGATCTCCCGGTCAGCGCACCAATATTGAAGATGCATTGAAAAGGTCGACAGAGGACTGGAGTGGCCCCCCTGGGCCCTATCGGCGTAGTGTGATCCTGCTGACTGACGGCATGGTGGATATTTCCAGGGATAAGACGAAAAATAGCGCTTCAAAGCAACGTATTCTTAAAAAGATCCTGCCCCGACTGAAACAGCATCAGGTCACAGTACATACTATCGCGCTGTCTAAAAACGCTGATCACGAATTGATGAGAGAACTGGCTGATCAAACCGGAGGATGGTATGAGCAGACAGAAACAGCAGATGAGTTACAGAAGGTATTCCTAAGAATATTCGAGAAGGTGGGTAAGCCCGATTCAGTACCTTTGAAAGACAACAAGTTCACTATAGATCCCAGTATCACGGAGGCCACACTACTGGTTTTCCATAAACCCGGAGCTCAACCGACAGAAGTCATACCCCCTGAAGGTCAGCCATTTAAAGCTGACAGTGCCCCGAAAAACGTCAGTTGGCATCGTGATGAGGGTTACGACATGCTGACTATCGCTGATCCAAAAGCGGGTGAGTGGCGTATTCGGGCAGAAGTGGATCCGGATAACAGAGTAATGGTTGTCACTGACCTCAAGATGCTTTCCACTGAACTACCCAACCGTTTGATTCATGGTGTTTCTCTCCCCTATCAGGTGAGCTTTACCGATCATGGTAAAAAGATAACAAAGCAGGAATTCCTGCATATGGTGAATGTTTCTTCGAGCAAAAAAGATATCATGGGTAGATCTGAAGCAAGGCCTTTCACAGATGATGGGCGTGACTCGGATGAAAAAGCGGACGATGGTATTTTCACTATGACCTTTGGTGGCGAAGCGCTGCAGAGTGGAATGGGTGAGCTGATCATTAATGCCAGAGGAGCGACATTTATACGCGAAAGGCGAATAACCTACCAAGTCGTACCGCCAGTCGAATTGAACCTGAAACCTCGAGACAATGGACAACTGCTGGATCTGCAGTTGATCCCTGACGATAAATTGATTGATCCCGGTACTCTAAAGCTTGAAGCCTGGCTGGAGGATGAAACTGGAACTGAGACTCCCTTGAACCTGCAACGGTCTGGATCGGGTGCATCCTTCACAGGGGTGATAGATCTAATGAGTTTTTCAGGGCCACGAAAGGTCACTCTGAAAGCAGCAGCCAGAAGTGTTGAGGGTGCGATCGTTGATTATATTGACAGTCCAGTTGAGGTCGAAGGGGTTAAACCTTTTGTAGCGGAACCAGAACCGGCACCAGCACCGATACCTCCTCCAGAACCGGAACCTCAGCCCGCAGCTGAAGCGGAACCCGCAGTGGAAGCTGAACCAGAAGAGACTCAGACTGAGGAAGAGGATGAGGGCGTGGATTGGGTAGGTGCAGCAATATGGTTCGGGGTAATAAATCTGGTGTTGATTGCTTTGGCAGGTGGAATTTTTTGGTGGATGCGTCGATCGAATCAAGGTAATAAAATCAGTCTTGTCGATGAGCCGTCAGGTACAGATGCCACTGATGCTGAGCCGGAGAAAGAGTCATGATCGAAATCAGTTCTTTAACAGCGCTGATTATTGCAGAGATCCTGGTTGGGCTAGTTATCCTCAGTGGATTGTTAGTGCTATTTACACTGTTACGTAAAGGACGCATACGCAAGGCTGCGAACCACTTGGCAGAGAGAGTACAGGCAGATAAGTCTAAGCGAACTGAGCGCCTAAAAACTCTGTTGGCTGATGGCTATCATTTGCAAAGTCCCCAACTGGATCAAACTCTGCATGGCATTGTGCAGACTGAAATGATCCTATATCAGAATATGCTGAATGGTTTTCTGAAAGATGATCAAGTCTCACTACAGCAGATAGATGTGGATGTGGAAAATCTGGTGCTGGGCTATCAGTCTCTCGGAGGGCTTGTAAGCGAAAGTGGAAGCCCCGTGGAGGGGGGTGGTGACGAACTTGATCATCTGAAGGCTGAAAATGAACGACTTTCTGAAGAATTAAAAGTCACCATGGATACTATGGGTAGGATGCTGAATGAGTATTCCACCATGTTTTCCGATGGCGCAGAAGAGTTTAAGAATGTGGCAAGTCAGACACAGGAAGATCAGGTTCCTGAGTCGATAGAAATAGAAGCAGATGCAGAAGTAGAGGCAACAGCAGAGGTTGAGCCAGAGATACCACCACCCATAGAAGATGATAGTGTCGATGATGATATGTTCATCCCTGATATGACAGATCAGGAATTAACTGAGTCATCTCTATCAGACGAGGAAGATTCATCTGCGGATGAAGTGGATGAACTCATTGCATCAGTCGGAGATACTTCAGCTGCTGTTGATGAAGAGGTATCAGAGATTATCGATGAAGTGATGGAAATTGCTGATGACATGATTCATGAAAGTGAATTAGCAGAAGAAGCAAAGGAACCTGAATCTGAATCGGCACCTTCTGCTGAATCAGCTGCGGAGTCAGAGCAAGTTGGTGAATCGATGATGGATGACCTGAGCAACATTGATATCGATATTCCTGATGTGGCCGATGTTGATGTTGAACAATCATCAGACTTTGAGCCTGGCTCGTTGGAAGAGGAGTGGGCAAAGCTTTTGGAGGAAGAGTCATCTCCTGATGAGGAGAAGAAGGACGCTTGATCGTTATACAGGAGCCTCAGGTCGAGTCCTTCCGGAATCACTGCGGCGCTTGATTAGCCACATCTAAAAATCAAACGAAGTGGTTTTTTATGCCATTTCAGCACGCTTTGGTGGGGCAGGGCCCCACCCTACCTGTCCGGGTAAGATGTAGGGTGGGGCCATGCCCCACCAAGTGGACCCTAAAAGAATATTAACGCTATATAAACCAGCGATACGATGTGTTGTAAAGGCAATTAGCTATAGCGAGTATGGGGTGAAAAACAGTGAGGGTGCTGAGGATAACCAGAAAGGAGGTACACTAGCTGCCAATGTTTGGCTTCGTGTTAAGCATGCGATTCATATAGTTGATCGCGCCTTTGTTGATGGTCGGTATTGGGATAAGCGTTTTAACCTCGTTATAAAAAAAGGGCGCATGTGCGCCCTTTTTTACTCTTACTGGATCAGTGTCAGCATTAAGCCTGACTGCAGTTGATCATTATTTGATCTTGCTTGACATGCTGTCACTCTTACCAGTGTTGTCAGTCCAGGATAGTTCGATTTCATCACCTTTAGCGGCGCCGCTGAATTTAAAGGAGATGTAGGGGTTCTTAGAGATGCCGCCACTCCATTCAGCTGTCATGACGGTATTGCCTTTGTGCTTGCACACTACTGCTTCAATGAAGTGAGCGGGGATTGCTTTTCCGGTCTTTTTATCTTTACGGCCACCAGTCTCCATTGGATGGGTCATCAGGGCCTTGACGGTGGTTACACCACCTTTCTCTTTGGCGCGGATCTTTATCGATTTAGCCATGCTCTATTCCTCGTGTTCGTTATATGCTTGACGGGATTTGTTGCGCTTATCCGCCGCAACCACCGATGGTGACTTTGACTTCTTTCTTGGCGCTGTGGAGCTTACCGCCCGCTTTGACAACACCAATAACATCACCGGTTTTACCCATCTTGATACGGGTAGAGACGAAACCTGATGCTCCTGTGCCCATCACGAAATTAGCGACCAGAGGTACTGGGTTGTTGGAAGCAATGATCGCGATAGACTCGACACCTTCAATGCTTGCATCTACAGTGATCGGTACTACAGCACCGTTCTCTGCGATATCCGGTGCCTTTACCTTGATGTCAGCAGACTCAGACATCTCGGAACTGCCCAGCAGTGCATCCAAAGCGGCTGGTAGCTCCTTTGATTCGAAAGCGGCCTTGTTCCAAGCTGCAAGCACCTGCTGAGGAGCCAAAAGGCCGGTAGCGGCAGCAACGCCTACCGTACCTGCTGCGAGTGATCTTTTAAGGAAGATCCTGCGTTTCATTTCATTGCTCATTCATTCTCTCCAAGACTGAGAAAGGTTAGTGATTGATGTTTGTTTTTATGAAACTGAAGTGGTTGGTCAATTTCATGGTTTTGGTCTTTTGTGACAAATTTGGGTCTGGGTAGCTCCCCGACCATGTTTAATCACAAATCCCAGAGTTATGTGCATAAAAGCCGATGTATTTAATTTTTTCCACCAAAGGTTTTATTGTCATTGCAGAAATTAGAGTCGGTTTGTCGCTTGGGCCATACCATTTGGCATGGGATTCCTGCCGATCATTAATGCTTGTCAGTGGCATTAGAACAACTTTTATCATAAAAAGTTGCGATAGCTATGCACCAAATCCTCCATTGTAAATTAGATACTGAGGATGATTTATGCCGGCTTTTTATTATTTAAACATTTTTGCCGACACACAATACCTTTACAGGTAGATCGTAAGAATACCGAAACAGTGGGCGATATCAAGTAAAAAAATTTGAAATATTAGTGCTTTGTGATGTTAGGAGTATGGCGAAGTTGGGTTTGCTCCGTGCTGGGTTGGGGTTTACCTGAATTCAGGTTGCTTGGTGTACTAGGTAAGGGACCGGGCTCTACTCCTTAGATCACCTGCAGCGTGGGGTGGCTGTGTAAAAAATCAAACAGTGAGCAGTATTTAAGCAGCTTCTTAAGTGATCTGGGGCTGGTGGATTGTAGATGAGTAGAGCTCACCTCAGGGATGCTTTATCCGCCTTGAGGGGAACAGCAACAGTCTGGCTGGTATGCAAGCCTGAATCGGTGGGCTTTGGTGGCAAGAGGTTGATCAGTGACGCCAGCGCTATCCTCAGATCAACGGTGATCTTTTTTCTGTTGCTCTTTTACCAGGTTACGTAGTCTCTTCATACGGGATTCAATCTTGGATGTCTCATAGAAATCCGGTGGATCCACCTCTTTTAAGGCTATTTCCAGCTGCTGGATTGCTGGCTGGAACTCACCTGAGGCCACATAGGCCTCAGCCAGCATACGATGAGACTCGGCCTTGCGCCCATCCAACTGTTCAATTTTACTCAGTAAGCGATAGAGTCTGGGATCAGACTCACGCATTGATAGTATTTGCTGAGTCACCTGTCGTGCCTTGGCAAGATCACCATTTTCAGTCAGCGCTTCAATGTAGGTAATTGAAATAGGATAGTTTTCTGGCATCAGACTGTAATAAGTATCTAGAATCTTCAAGGCCTTCTTGGGCTTTTTCAGCTCCTTTGCAAATTTGGCTGAAGCTAATACATATTCAGCTTGCTCAGGCCTTTTCTGTAGCATTTTTTCGATTATCTGCTCAGCTTTTTCGTGCTTATGGTTGGCCGATAGGGCCAGTGCGTAACCATATTGATGAGCCTCCTGGTTCAAGTGTCGTCCTTCGTGCAAGCCGGTGGCAAAGTGTTTTACTGCCTCAGCAGGCTCTTTGAAAGATCTGACTCGCAGAGTCTCTCTGGTCAAGAAGTAACTCAGTTCACCAGGGTACTGTTTGTAAGGATAGGTTTCTGCTCGTCCCAGGGCATCAGCGATACGATTGGTGGTGACCGGATGGGTGCGGAGGATTTCAGGTATTCCCGATTCATAGAGTCGACTGGCATGGGTCAGTCGTTCAAAAAACACCGGCATTGCTCTGGGGTCATAGTTTGATTTGGCGAGAATCTTGATGCCTACTGTGTCGGCCTCTTCTTCGTTGCTTCTGGTGAAGTTTATCTGCTCCTGTATGGCGCTAGCCTGAACGCCAGTCGCCATGGCAATACCAGCATCTGGAGAGCCGGCAGCGCCAACCAGTATGGCAGCCAGCAGCAGAGCAGCGGTTTTTCCGCTCATTTGATTCGCTGCATCAAATGCCCGTAGCAGGTGCTTTTGAGTGACATGGGCAATTTCATGGGCAATGACAGATGCCAGTTCGCTTTCACTCTGTGTGGCTAGAATAAGGCCGCTATAGACACCTATATGGCCACCAGGTCCAGCAAATGCGTTGATTTCTGGCTGTTCAATGACAAAAAAGTCGAAATCCTGACCAATAGCTTCGCTCTCTTTGAGCAGCTTTTGTCCCAGTGACTGGATATATTCAGATACCAGCGGGTCATCCATAACCGGAGTCGACTTTCTCACACTCAACATGAACTCTCTGCCGAGTCTTATCTCATCTGCCGGGGTCAGGTATTGATCTGATGGAGAACCCAGTTCGGGCAATTTTATTGCTTCTTCATCGCTGAAGGCGTTGGCTGTAGGCATAAGCATACCTATAACCAGCAAGAGAATGACTATTGGGATATTTGTCCGTGTATTGATCATGCCTTTAACAGATCCCAAAGAGTGAAGAATAGTTCCGGCCCATGACTTAGTCGCCGGGTTAATAGTAACCTGGAGATAAGTATCATGATACTTACATCCTTAAGTCATGCAGTCTCAATTAAGGCTGCAGATGTTGTGTGCCATCCATACTAGCGCTTAATCAGATCCGGCGATAGTAAGCAAAAGTTTAAACAAACATTTCCTCCGATTAATTGGTTAATCAGTATCTCCAAGATGAATTGTTAGGTTTTACCGAAAACTCAATAATTGGTTGATAATTAGGAGGTTGGCCTTTCCTGCTATTTGCTTTAATCTACCGCCTCACGACCAACCGGCCGGGTGGGGGAGGTGTAGATTCACTCTCTTGTCCGGTTAATAAACTGGATGCTATTTAATGGAGTTCCATGATGAAGAAGAGCGTAGTTTTGTTTCTGACTTCCGTAGTGATGAGTGGGGGATTGCAGGCTGATGAGGCCATGAAGGCCAACATCAATGAAGGCAAAGGTGTGATAAAGGCCTATTTTGGTGACCTCAAAGGAGAGCTGGTAAAGGGTATGAAAGAGAAGGGGCCTGTGCCTACGATCTCAACCTGTAATACTGTTGCTCCGCAATTATCTGAGGCACATTCTCAAATGAGTGGTTGGCGTGTGGGTCGAACCAGTCTTAAAACACGTAATCCCGACAATCGCGCAGATGCATGGGAAACTGCTGTACTGAAAGAATTTGAAGCGCGTAAAGCTGCTGGGGAGGACCCCATGAAACTACTTAAAGCTGAAGTGGTTGAGGAGCAGGGTCGTAAGGTATTTCGTATGATGAAAGCCATTCCCACTGCTGAGGTTTGTACTAAATGTCATGGTGCTGAACTTGCAGAGCCAGTCAGTGCAAAACTGAAGGAACTCTATCCAGCTGATGAAGCTGTTGGTTACAAGCCCGGTGACCTTCGTGGTGCTTTCACCTTGAAGAAGTCACTCTAATCAGACTTTCAGGGCGCACACTATCTGCGCCCTGACTACAGGTTTTTTTACCAGCTATTTGTGGCTGACAATTTTTAAACCTACCTGATTGCCCTGCAAAGTCAGCTACGGTGATAGTTAAGGATCTGCGGAAGGTTGCAGGTGGTTTTTATGAATTTCCAGCGCGATTTGGTGGGGCATGGCCCCACCCTACCTGTCGATATAAAGGGTGGGGCGAAGCCCCACCAACTGCACTACCCACATCTTTAGTTCAGCTGGATTCGCTGTCCCCAAGGTGTCTTCTCTTTACCTTTTACCAGCCAGATTACCGGATAGTTTGGTTCAAGTGCCGGAAAGGCGCCCTCTGCATCGGTGAAGTAGACCAGTAGATCTGGGCTCAATGTCTGCTTTTCCACCCACTCGAATACGGGCTTGAAACTGGTTCCGCCACCACCTGTTATCTTCTCTGGAAGTTGGAATTCATCCCAGGATTCATAGATCCATGGGGCTTCCTCTGCAATCGTCGAATCGCATGCGAGCAATGTAACTCTGGCGCGCATCTGTCCTTTCAAGGCGTTGATCTCAGCAAGAAACTCTCCCATCTCTTCGTCATCTATCGATCCACTGGTATCAAGAGCGACCACCAGTTCAAGCTGATTACTGCGCAGACTCGGCAGGATAAACTCACCCTCCCGGCGTGAAGGTCTCATATAGCTGAAGTCATCCCTGGCCAATGCGGTCATATAGCGGGCCAGTAGTAATCTCCAGGGCAGTTGGGGTTGCAGCAGGTGGTCTACCATTCGGGCCATGGCGCCATCCAGCTTGCCGACTTGCATCGCCTGCTGGGCTGCACCTGCCATACGTTGCTGCCACTGGATACTCAGGGTTTCTGCTTCATCCGGTGTCAGTGGTGGTGGCTGTGAAGAGCTATTGCCTGATCCGCTTTCCGGATTGTTGTGCTCGTCTCCCTCCTGGTCTGTATCACTCTGCTGGTTGTTTTTGGCCATATCCTTTTCTGTGGTGCCACTGCCAGATCCCTTGGTGTTGTCCTGATCGTAGATATGATTGTCCAGGGGTTCATCATCGTTCTTTTCATCCAGGCAGGGATATATCTCCTCAGCAGTCATGCCAGTGAATTGAGGCATCATCAATGAGCCAGGCGGGGGTTTCAGGCCATCACCAGTTAGTAGCGGGTTGATTGCGTAGTCGCAGGCCATATCCCAGTGTAGTTTGGTGCGATGCTGACGTCTGGCGAAGTGGGAGAGGGCACAGTGAAGCGCCTCGTGAGCAAGCATGAATTGGGTTTCGTCCAGACTCAATTGGTCGATGTAGTGTGGATTGTAGTAGAAGGTCTTTGCATCAGTAGCAGTAGTTGGACACCAGTCAGGATTGGCCTCCTGCATCGGCAGTCGCATCACCAATGCTCCCAGAAAGGGCTTGTCGAGAATCAGTTTGGTGCGAGCTGCAGCCAGTTTGGTCTCTATCTCTTCTTGATCCATCAGTTTAGCGATCCCTGAAGCTGGGGAGTTCTGAGGAAGCTGTTCATCTTTGTGTTTAAATCTTATTCATACAGCATGACATCTGAGACTGCCTGGGCCCAATCATTAAACTGGGGAACATTAAAGAGTGCCTCACCGACAGCCCGGTGCATGTCAGATACCAACATCACCCCCATCTCACGTTGAGGAAAACGACCGGCATACTCAAGAATCCGTCCATGTACCTCTTGGCCATTGCCTGCTTCATGGGCTCGGATAGCTCGTCCAACCAGTGCGGAAGCGACTGCATATTGCAAATCGATTTCAGCGGGTGTCGGCACCTCCTCGCCACGCAGTATTGCATCCAGATCAGGCATCTTATCCAGGCTGTTGACGAACGCATGCAGTTCGATACCCGCTGCTGGTCCAACACAGGCTTGCAGCGCCCCTTGGAGCAGTTGCGGGTGAGTGGTGAACTTCTGCAGTGCCCGGTGGGCAAACTCCCAGGATCGGGGTGAAGGGAATGCGACCGGATTGTGAGCAGGGTCGAAGTCGAATAGCAGTTCTGGCCGAAAGCGGAGAAACGCAATAATCCGTTCATCAATATGGTTGCGATAGGCCCAGGCAACCCAGTCATCTAGATTTGTCTCTACCTCAAAATGGGAAAATCGGTTGGCCAGTGGCGCCGGCATGCTGTAGGTGACACCCCGGTCACCTTGCCGATTGCCGGCTGCGAATATAGCCCAGCCGTCAGGTACCTGATATTCACCCAATCGACGGTCGAGAATCAGCTGATAAGCCGCAGCAGAGACGGTTGGGGGGGCAGATGTGATTTCGTCCAGGAAGAGGATACCTTGGGTCCCATGACGAGTTTCGGCAGGCAATATCGAGGGGATCGCCCATTCAACCCTGTCATTACTACGAAAAGGGATGCCTCTTAAGTCACTTGGCTCCATTTGTGATAAGCGGATGTCGATTACCGGTGCCTGATGGCTCTCGGCTACTTCACGTACCATGTCGGACTTGCCGACTCCAGGGGGGCCCCAGAGCATTACCGGGGTATGGTGACCTGCGCGGGTACTGATGAACTCTTGCTCAAGAATGGTAAGCAGTTGGGCTGGGCGCATGATGTATTCCTAATCAAAGAGATTTCTGATCGCACGGGAGAGCTGTTTGTAGACTTCGGGCCCATCCACATCCATCACCTGATCGATCACCCAGCGATTGTCATGTTCGTCGTCTCCCATTACTTGTTGGATCTGGAAACCAAGATGGCGAAAAAATGGATAACTGGGCCCCTCCTCGCTGAAGTTGAACTCTGCATATTCTGTAGAGCGTTCGTTGAACAGGGAGATAAAATGGTTGGCGTGGTCATCGTTGCCAAGCAGGTCTGCTGCATTATCACGATAGTGATCGGCCAGTTTCATTACCAGTGCGGTAATTATGGCGACCCGGTTATCATCATCCATTCGGTGTATCAATCGATCAGCAATCTGGACTTCATAAGTCAGATATTCAGCAATCACAGCAATCCGTTCTTGATCATTGTGATATACAAAGTTTTTGCCATGAAGTGTTATCGCTTTATCTAATGCGATACGCCATGCAATAAATGCGATGGCACCACCAATTTCGTCGGGGGAACGAACGCTATCCTCGTCGTGCCACTGACTCTTGATTCTTATTGCCAATGTCAGTTTCTCCTATATATCTATAGTACCCAGCCTTTTCAGGTTGGGGGCAGTCAAGTTGCGAGTCTTAGGGAGGCGCTATCTGGTGTTGATGAAACTTGTACTGCTTAATTAGCTGAATCCCAGGATTCAGGGAGTAATAACCAAGTATTTTACTCAGGTTAAGTGGAATTTCAATGCCCGGATCATAATCAGCCATGCTGACAGGCAACTTTTTTGCATCATGAGATCGTGGCCTGGCTTGGAAAGGGCGCGCCATTCCCGGCACCCCGCGCCTAGCAGCTAACGGCTTAGCATCTCGCTGATTGGTACAGTTGTACGTTACACCACACTAGTAATTATGTGAACTTTTATCCGGATTTCGAAGTAGAACATAGGCTGCACCTGTCCCGCCATCCCGTCGTGTGGCTGAGGTGAATGCGAGCACATCTTCTCTTTGGCGCAGCCAGACATTGAGTTTGTGCTTAAGTACAGGCTGACGTCCTTCCGATCCATAACCCTTTCCATGAATGATTCTCACACAGCGGATACGCATCTGCTGACATTTTTTCAGGAAATCGTTCAGATCGGCTCTGGCATAGCGCACGGTCAGACCATGCAGATCCAGTTCGGCACCAATCTCCAGATAGCCCCTACGCAGATCATGCATGAGACGGTTTTGTACCCCTGGTCTGGAGAAATAGAGTTCATCGCCAGTCTCAATCTCCTGGTCTGAGTATTGATCCTGGAGTAATTCGTCCTCATCACCCACTGGCAGATTCAACGGCCTGGGTGGCAATCGACGCCGATAGGGGGCTATACGGGATTCTTTCAGTGGTGTGGCATCACCTAACTCTTCAACAAAGAGGGCTTTGTCATCCGGTTTGTCACTCTGCTTGCTCATTTTGCCGTTGCTCAATTTTTCCTCAAGTGTAGTCTCGCATAGTGATTGCTTGTCTCACTGATCTGGATACGACACAACACAGGAGCATGTTAGGAGCAGTTGAGAGGAATCTCAATCCTCGTGTTTGAGAGAGGTCGATTTGGAGGGTGAGCCTGACGGCTATTTCCAGTATATTGTGCCCCCTATGAATATCCTTCTGAGTAACGACGATGGCTACCAGGCACCTGGGTTGGTGATGCTGGCCAAACAGCTATCCACAGTTGGGGAGATTGTGGTGGTTGCGCCTGATCAGGACCGCAGCGGCGCAAGTAACTCTCTGACCTTGGTCAATCCGCTTCGTGTACAGACCATGGAGAATGGTTTTATCCGTGTCGACGGGACACCTACCGATTGCGTCCATTTGGCCATTACCGGCTTGCTTGAGCAGGAGCCGGATCTGGTTGTATCGGGCATAAATGCAGGGCCCAACATGGGGGATGATGTGCTCTACTCAGGTACTGTTGCTGCGGCGACTGAAGGACGATTCCTGGGATTGCCGGCGATAGCCATTTCAATGAATTCACACAATCCCAGCTATTTTGAAACCGGCGCACGGGTAGCTGAAACCCTGGTCAGAAAACTGCTTAGTGAGCCACTGAATGAGAATGTGATTTTGAATGTGAATGTACCCGATATTCCCCACTCAGAGATTCGGGGTATCGTCTCTACCAGGCTTGGACATCGGCACAAAGCAGAGCCGGTGATAAAGAGTCAGGATCCCAGGGGTCGAACAATCTATTGGGTCGGGCCAGCAGGTGCAGAGCAGGATGCAGGGCCTGGAACCGACTTTCATGCAGTGCGTCAGGATTATGTTTCAGTGACACCATTACAGGTGGATCTCACCCGGCATAGTGTGCTGGAAAAGGTTGATGAGTGGCTCAATCAATGAATATTCGTCGAGAGCACCAGGGAATCGGCATGACTTCCCAACGGACTCGGGAGCGCCTTGTGCAAAGATTGCGCAGTAAGGGGATTCGTAATACGGCTGTATTGGAGGCAGTGCGCAATATGCCGCGACATCTTTTCGTGGATGAAGCGCTGGCCAGTCGGGCATATGAAGAGACGGCGCTCCCCATCGGCCATGGTCAGACTATTTCGCAACCCTATACCGTTGCCCGGATGACAGAAGCCTTATTACAGGGTGGGCCACTCGAAACGGTGCTGGAAGTTGGTACAGGGTCCGGTTATCAATGTGCAATCCTGGCACAACTGGTTCGGCGTGTTCATAGTGTTGAGAGAATATCAGCCTTACTTGAGCAGGCCCGCATCAGATTTCGGGAACTTGGTATAAGAAATATCCGTCTCAAACACAGCGATGGCGGGATTGGTCTTCCGGAATACTCTCCATATGATGGAATAATCGTAACGGCCGCAGCTGAAGTATTGCCTCAGAGTCTGCTTGAACAGCTGGCTGTTGGGGGGCGTTTGATCATTCCAGTTAAAAGCAACCAGGGACAAGTAATGATTCGGATAATCCGTACAAAGGATGGTTTTCAGAAGCAAGAGTTGGAATCAGCAAATTTTGTACCTCTGGTCGGAGGAATGATCTAGTGCGTCTCTTCTCAGCGCTCTATGCCCGGGCCATGGTGTGGTCCAGGCATCCCAATGCACCTCGCTATCTTGCTGGATTAAGCTTTGCCGAATCCTCTTTTTTTCCGATACCACCGGATGTGATGCTGGCGCCAATGAGTATGGCTGAGCCATCCAGAGCCTGGTTTTTTGCAGGGTTGACTACCCTGGCATCTGTCATTGGCGGTGTGTTTGGTTACTTTATCGGCGTTTTTGCTTTCGATTTCGTTGAACCACTACTCCAGGATTGGGGTTATTGGGAGGGCTATCTCGCCGCAAAGGATTGGTTTGGGCGTTGGGGGATCTGGGCAGTTTTACTCGCTGGGTTTTCACCTATCCCCTACAAGATATTTACCATTACAGCCGGGGTTGTTGCTATGGCGCTGGTGCCCTTTCTCATCGCATCCAGTATCGGTAGAGGCACGCGCTTTTTCCTGGTAGCTGCACTGATGGCCTGGGGAGGTGCGCGGATGGAGAGGGCGCTGCATCGCTATGTAGATCGACTGGGCTGGATTATGGTAGTGGCGTTTGTTTTATTGTTCATTTTTTTGAAATGACAGAGTCATCCTGAATGGGTAGGGTATTGAGGCTGATAGTCTGTCTTGCGACAAACTTTTAGGTTGCTTATGCAAAGCAGATTCGGATTGATTGATCTGATCTTTCCATTCCACGCGCTGATCTTCAGTTTGCTGATGCTTCTTATTGGCTGCTCTTCCAGTGGTAGCGCGCCAGTTTACAGTCGGGGCATCAATACCCATCCGCAAGACCGGTCAGCAGCCTTAAGCACTAAAAAACAATCAATGCCTCAGCGGCATAGGTCTTCCCGGACTTACTATCTGGTGCAGCCTGGGGATACACTTTACTCCATCTCCTGGCGCTACTATCTGGAGCATGAGCAGCTGGCGGCATGGAATGGGATTAGAGCCCCTAAGTATGCAATCTATCCTGGACAGCGCTTGCGTTTAAAGCCGCCGGAAACACGATCTGCAAAGAGACCAAAACAACCAGCTACCAAACCGGTGGTAAAAGTTACTAAAAGCAAGAAGCCCGCACTCCCTGGTAAAAAAACACCGCCAAAGCGGCCGCAAAAAACAGAAACTAAGAGCAAACCGGCGCCTGCCAGGAAAACTGTAGTCACACATCGGAAAAATAGGGTCAAGTTAGACTGGTCCTGGCCGACCATGGGGAGAGTGACACAAACTTTTTCAAATTCAGATCAGAATAGAAAAGGAGTCTGGATCAGCGGGCGACTGGGTCAGCCGATTAAAGCGGCTGAGTCAGGAAGAGTAGTCTATGCAGGTGGTGGCTTGGTGGGTTATGGGAACCTTGTAATCGTCAAACATGACCAGAACTACCTCAGTGCCTATGGGTACAATCGAAAACTGCTGGTAAAAGAGGGTGATAAAATCGCCAAAGGCGATATAGTGGCACACATGGGTTCACCAAACAGCGGAGGACAACCCGTGTTGCACTTCGAGATTCGAAAACAGGGGAAGCCGATAAATCCTCTGCCGCTGTTACCAAGAAAATAGATAACTATACAGGTGGACTTGCTTAGCGTTTGAACTGGGTACGACGGTGCAAGTTAATAGCGCAGAAGGCATGATTTGACCGATGGAGATGAGAGATGAGCAATAGTCCTGAAGAATCGGACGAACCTGAGAGCGGTAGCGATACTGTTCTGGAAGATGTTGATACTGATATCGTCCTACCTGAAGAGGAGGATGAGACCGAGGCTGTTGTTGAGAAACCTGATGTCCCTGCACCTATTAAAGCCAAGAGCGCTGAAGCCAGTGATGCTCAGATGGATGCAACCCGGCTCTATCTCAATGAGATCGGTATCTCCAAGCTGCTAACAGCTGAGGAGGAGGTCTATTTCGCCAGACTGGCTCAAAAAGGGGATCAAGCTGCCAGGCAACGAATGATCGAGAGTAATTTACGCCTGGTGGTTAAGATTGCCAGACGTTACATGAACCGTGGTCTGGCACTCCTGGATCTTATTGAAGAGGGAAATCTAGGCCTGATCAGAGCGGTAGAGAAGTTCGATCCGGAACGTGGCTTTCGTTTCTCCACCTATGCAACATGGTGGATTCGCCAGACGATCGAAAGAGCCATAATGAATCAGACCAGAACCATTCGACTGCCGATTCATGTGGTTAAGGAGATCAACGTCTATCTCAGGGCTGCCCGCAAACTTGCCCAAACCCTCGATCACGAACCGAGTTCAGAAGAGATAGCTGATCTGCTGGATCGTCCAATTGACGAAGTAAAACGTATGCTTGGGTTGAATGAGCGTGTCACTTCAGTTGATACACCGTTCGGTAAGGATGCCGACAAGCCCTTACTCGACACCATTGCAGATGAAAAGAATCTGGATCCCACAGTGGATATCCAGAATGATGGTCTGAATGCCAATTTAGACCGTTGGTTGAGCAAATTGAATGACAAGCAGAGAGAGGTGGTAGAGCGCCGATTCGGTCTTCATGGCTATGAGAATTCCACCCTGGAACAGGTTGCCAACGAGTTGGGAGTTACTCGGGAGCGGGTCAGGCAGATACAGATGGATGCTTTGCGCCGCTTAAGGGATATTCTCGAGCGGGATGGTTTTTCCGTTGAGTCTATATTCAAGTAGAAGCAATGGTTCAGTCATGCTGCGAACCTGCTGGAGCGGATGACAAAACTGCCCTGGAGGTTGCCTGTCGTGATTGTGGCCTCGATCCACTCTGTGAAGTGCTTGGTTACGGCAAGCACGAGCTTTGTCAAACCGAAGCAATCCTCATGCGCCGCCAGCCGATTCAGCGCGGTGCACTACTGTTTCGACCTGGCCAACCCTTTTTCGCACTATTTGCAATCAAATCCGGAGCATTCAAAGCGGTAAGTGTGGATCTCTCAGGCAGGGAGAGAGTGGTTGGCTTTTTCCTGCCTGGGGACTTGATTGGTACGGAAGGGATTGCCAATCACGCCTACTCATATGCTGTGAGGGCATTGGAAGAGAGTAGCGTCTGTAAATTAGAGGTGAATCGTCTACTCCATTTCGGTCAAGATACGGAAAAGCTTCAAGCTGCACTGATTCGCATGCTGGGTCAGGAGGTTGTTGTGAATCATCTGGTGACAACCTCATTGATTCAACAGAATGCAGAGCAACGCATAGCTGCTTTTATACTGAGCCTGTCTAAGCGCTCCGGGCTACGGGGTATGCCTCAATATCAGCTTCCATTGAGCATGTCGCGAAGTGATATTGCCAGTTATCTTGGATTAGCGAGAGAAACTGTGAGTCGTGTATTGACCAAGTTTCAGAATTTCGGATTGATAGGCTTGAGAAAACATATGCTAAGGGTTCTCAATCCAGAGGAGTTGGAGAAGGTCACAACCTTACGTTGAAAATACCCAACTCTATATATTTTTGACGACACTCTTCCTCCGTTTAAATTATTAGAAGCAGATTGAATGCGCCCATCAATAAAATGTTTTATTGAGAGTGATTATCAATAAATAAATCCGACTGTTTTGCTCTGTCTTTTTTATTCCAATTACTTTTTAAACTTCTTTGTCAGCAACTGTTGTTGCAGGTTTCAGCTCAGTCTAGGTAAATTTGTTTAATTCCGTTTTCTTTGATCTGAGTCAATTTCTAGGATATGCCCATATTATTTTAATTAAACAATAGGTTACGTGAGATGCGTCTTGACGACTTATAGGCTTTTTCGTATTGACATCTGATCCAATTAAGAGTGATATATGTCACGCTGCAATTGTGTCATTTCACACAGTTGTATTTTTGGGACATTCCCAAAAATGTTGTCTTTTAAGTTTCGTTCAATTATTTGTTTAAGGGGGGTACATGGACGCCGCAGCCGAGCAAAAATACAACTTTGATGTTGTGCGCTGGTTTACCGTCATGGCCGTTGTCTACCTTGTAGTAGGCGCATTAGTGGGTGTGATAATCGCATCCCAATTGGCATGGCCGATTTTGAATTTTGATATTCCATACATAACTTTTGGTCGTCTTCGTCCGCTTCATACCAATGCTGTAATTTTTGCATTTGGTGGATGTGCGTTGATGGCGACATCGTACTATAGTGTCCAGCGAACCTGCGGCGTGAGACTCTGGAGTGACAAGCTTGCTTGGTTTGTCTTCTTTGGTTGGAATCTGATTATCGTTTCTGCGGTGGTTACACTTCCTCTTGGTCTTACTTCTGGTAAAGAATATGCTGAACTGGAGTGGCCAATAGATCTGGCGATTGCTGTCGTCTGGCTGGCTTACTCTTTCAACTTCATCATGACGCTCGCTACCAGAAAGTCATCCCACATCTATGTATCCAACTGGTTCTTCCTGGGTATGATGGTGATGATCACCTACTTGCACGTTGTCAATAGTTTGGCTGTTCCTGTTGATCTGTTTAAATCATACTCAGTCTTCGCAGGTGTCCAAGACGCGATGGTTCAATGGTGGTGGGGCCACAATGCTGTAGGTTTCTACCTGACAGCTGGCTTCCTGGGTATCATGTACTACTTCGTACCTAAGCAGGCTGGACGTCCCGTCTACTCCTATCGTCTATCAGTTATCCACTTCTGGGCTCTGATGTTCGGTTATGTATGGCTTGGTGCTCATCATCTGCAATACACCGCACTGCCAGATTGGACTGGTTCACTGGGTGCTGCTGTATCTCTGGCGATGATTATCCCATCCTGGGGTGGCGCGGTTAACGGTATGATGACCCTCTCTGGTGCTTGGGACAAACTACGTACCGACTACATCCTGCGTTTCATGATCATGTCTCTGGCCTTCTACGCCATGTCCACCTTTGAAGGTCCGGTCATGTCACTGAAGACTGTTAACGCCCTCTCTCACTACACTGACTGGACAGTTGGTCATGTGCACTCTGGTGCGCTGGGTTGGGTTGCCATGGTTGCTATCGGTGCTATCTACCATATGATGATGCGTACCTTCCATACCGAAATGTGGTCCATGAAGCTGATCAATGCTCACTTCTGGACAGCAACCATCGGTGCGGTTGTCTACGTCGTAGCCATGTGGGTATCCGGCATCATGCAAGGTCTGATGTGGCGTGCTTACGATGAGTACGGAACTCTGGCCTACACTTTCGCGGAATCTGTTGAAGCGATGCATCCCTACTACGCAATGCGTGCAGTAGGCGGCATGATCTTCTTGCTCGGTGCCGTGCTGATGCTGATCAATGTCATCATGACAGTCGTGAAAGCGTCCAGCGAAGGTAGTCTGCAACAAGCCCGCACCGCTGCGGCTACAGCTTAATCTAAGGGGGTTTCGCAAAATGGCGAATGATAACCAATCTGTAAGCTTTCAGGAGAAGATGGAGAAAAACATCTGGCTTCTCCTGATTATTCTGGCCTTGGCCCTCTCTGTAGGTGGCTTGGTGGAAATCGTCCCACTCTTCACTATGAAGAACACGTTCGAGCATAACACTGCTCCTGAGCTGATCTGGCAACGTCAAGCAGGACAGACCCTGCAGGACCATAAACCAGGTGATGGCATGCGTCCATATACTGCTTTGGAACTGGCTGGTCGTGACATCTACCAAAGGGAAGGCTGCTACACCTGCCACTCTCAGATGGTACGTCCTTTCCGTGATGAGAAGGAACGTTATGGTCACTACTCTCTGGCTTCGGAGTCTATGTACGATCATCCTTTCCAGTGGGGTTCCAAACGTACCGGTCCTGACTTTGCTCGTCTCGGCGGTAAGTACTCTGACGACTGGCACCGCAAGCATCTACGTGCACCGCGTTCGGTTGTTCCTGAGTCCGTTATGCCTAACTACCCTTGGCTGGCTGAAAATACAGTTGAAGGCAAGGATATGGCAAGACGCTTTCAAGTCATGCAACTCATTGGTGTTCCTTACACCGAAGAGGATATTGCCAGCGCTAATGCTGAGTTGGCAGGCAAGACTGAGGAAGATGCAATGGTCGCCTATTTACAGGTTTTAGGCACCATGGCGGCTCTAGACGAGAACAAGGTCTACCGTCAGTAATAGTTATGAAAGAGTACTTTCAAACTAATTGGGAGGCTATGACCACCAACGACTGGATCGGAATGATCATGACGGTGGTCACCTTCTTACTAATGGTAGTCGTATATTTCTACGCGCTACGTCCAAAAAATCGGGAAAAGCTGGAGAAGAACCGCTTTATTCCAATGGACGATGATGCAATTGATAGCGGAGACAAAAATGGCGGACAATAATCCTTTTCCGGGTGAGAACAATACCGGACATATATGGGACGATAACCTCCGGGAGCTTAGTAACCCGCCACCACGGTGGTGGATGATTGCCTTCTGGGCTTCTGTGATCTGGTGGATAGCCTACGGTGTGCTCTATCCAATGTGGCCTGTAGGTCAAGAGCCTACACAGGGTGTCATGGGTTGGAGTCAGATGGATGAGTATAAGGCTGGTGTAGACGAGGTCGAAGCAGTTCGAGCCGAGTTCGAAACCCAGATCAAGGGCATGTCGGCAAAAGAGATTCTGGCGACACCTGCTCTGACTCAATACACCATAGCTTCTGCGAAGGTGCTGTTTGGTGACAACTGTGCGGCATGTCATGGCGGTGGTGGACAAGGTGGCCCAGGCTACCCAGTGTTGGCTGACGATGATTGGCTTTACGGCGGTGCCATCGAGACTATTCAACAGACCATCACTATGGGTCGCAAGGGGATCATGACCGCTCACGGCAAGATCCTCTCCGATGCTGAAGTTGATAGTTTGGCTGAAGCCATCATGGCAGGTAATCCAACCTCTGATGCAAATTTCACTCAGAAAGGTTGTATCGCTTGTCACGGCATGGACGGTAAGGGTATGGCTGTACTCGGTTCAGCAAACCTGACTGATGGTATCTATCGTTTTATGCCAGCTGAAGGTGAGACCTTGAAAGATAGCATCAAATACACCATTGCATATGGCGTGAATGATGCCACTGAGCCAAAAACTCGTAATGCTGAGATGCCGGCTTTTGGTGGTCGCTTATCTGAAGATGACATCAAAAAGATTGCTGTATATGTTCACCGTTTCGGTGGTGGTCAATAAACAGCCTTCTGGTAGAAGCATTTTTTCATCATTGCCGTGTGAGAAGGGAGCTCTTGCACGGTTATAAAATAAGGGGATTGCTATGAACGGAGACGCAGTATTTTGGGGTTCCATTATTAGCGTGGTGATTTGCGTTGTAATCATTGTCTACTTGGGCTTTAAGGTTAATAAGCTGATTAAAAGTGATGCTGAAAAACACAACAGCTAAGCTGACAAGCGATTATTAGAGAAGGGGGGGTTAATACTCCCCCTTTTCTATTTCTGAAACAAATTGTGATTTTTGTGCTGATATATTCTATTTAACTCTATGAATTATGGGGGATTCAGCACTGCTTTCATGCTGCTTCTTCATAAGCATTGAAAAACTGCTTATCCTGCTTCGATTGGGCTATTCTTAAACATCTTCCAGAAAATCAGTGTACTATTCTGCGTCTGTTTATCTGTTTTTAGAACTCGGTTAAGCCTGTAAAATGGCAACTTTCTGTCGTTTAATTGGCCTTAATGTATTGATAAATCGCATTGGCTAGTAAGCAACGTGACCTATATCATAGTTTTCTAAATTACCCCCACTGATTCAGAGGAGTTGAGCAATTGAGCGCAAGTGAGACGACCGCATCCAAGCAAAATGTTGTGGATGATCTATACGCTGAATCGGCACATTGGAATCTGAATACTGGTGAAGAGACTATACATGCCAAGCGCATGGGTGGTTATTGGCGCAATATTAAATGGTTAGCCGCCTCTTTCTGGATTATCTTTTTTGTCGGTCCTTATGCTCAATGGGGAGATCGTCAAGCTATCCTTTTTGATATTCCGAACCGTCAGTTCCATATCCTGGGTGTAACTATTCTTCCTCAGGATTTCTGGATGCTGTCGCTGACACTGCTTTTTTTCGCCTTGCTATTGGCTGTGGCCACCGCACTTGCCGGGCGTGTCTATTGTGGCTTCTTCTGCTTTCAAACTGTCTGGACAGATGTTTTTACCTGGCTGGAGGAGAAGCTGGAAGGCTCGCCAATAAAACGTCGCAAGCTTGAAAAAGCGCCAATGAGTGCCACCAAAGTCAGAATCAAAGTAACTAAGCACTTGGTCTGGCTACTGATTTCCGCACTAACCGGCGTAAGCTTCGTTGCCTGGTTTTATGATGTTTTTGACCTGTGGCGTGATATTTTTACTCTGCAGGCTAGTTCAGTTGCCTATGGCACCATTGCACTGTTCACAGCAGGGACCTATGTCCTGGCAGGATATATGCGCGAGCAGGCCTGCTTCTGGCTCTGCCCCTATGCTCGAATTCAAGGGGTAATGATCGATAAGACCACCATGGTGCCCTCTTATGATTTTCATAGGGGTGAGCCAAGAGGTCGCATCAAAAAAGGAGAGGCTGAAGAGGATAGAACCACAGGTGATTGCGTCGATTGCAAGCAGTGTATTGCGGTCTGCCCGACTGGCGTGGACATCCGTCATGGGCAGCAGGAGGGCTGTATCATGTGCTCCCTCTGTATCGATGCCTGTGATGAGGTCATGGAGAAGATCGGGCGGCCAAAGGGCTTAATTCGTTATGAGTCCTATGAATCACTGGAGGCACAGCAAAAACCGGTACCCTTGTACAAAAGGCCTCGTGTCTGGGTCTACACTGCAATAATGAGTCTGGCACTCGCAGGTATTGCGTATGGATTAACCTCTCTGGCGCCACTGGAGATCAAGGTAATACATGATCGGCAACCCCTGTTTGTATTGCAGAGTGATGGCAGTATTCAGAATAAATATACTGTAAAAATTCTCAATAAAATGACCCAGGATATCCCGGTTACCCTCAGCGCTGAGGGGCCAGAAGGGTTGGTATTTGTGGATGAGGATGTTGTGACCAATGCGCGTCACGGTAAAGTCACTGCACGCACGGTCTTTGTGCGGGTTCCTCAAACCTTGCTAACCAAGGAGACCTTACCAATTACCTTCAAAGTTCAGGGCGAGTATGATGGTGAGGTGCTTGAAAACAAACGTGTGAGTGTTTTTATTGGCCCCCGGCGTTAGAGATTGATAAAATAAGGTCTATTCTTAGGGCGGACAGAGATGTCCGCCCTTTTCATTTTTAATGAAGTCGAAATAAGTTATCGCCATGACAGACAAAAAATCAGCTTGGAGAAGTCCCTGGGTCATTGCCTGGGTGGCAATGGTGGTCATCTTCTTTACCATGAATATGATCATGATTTACCTGGCAATCGATAACAATCCTGGTCTGGTTGTGGATGACTTCTATGAGCGTGGGCAGGATTATGAGAAGAACATGCTCAAGCGTAAGGCAAGGGATCCCCAGTGGAAAATGAAGGTTAAGCTGCCCTCGAAGATTGGGATAGGCGAACCTGTGCTCTGCCAATATAGTGTGACTGATAAAGAGGGTGAGCCAATTGACCGCGATGAAGTTACCTTCCACGCGTATCGCCCTTCTGATGCCGACCAGGATTTCTCCGTACCCATGCAGCGTGTTGGCCCTGGAATGTATGAGGCAACGGTCAGTTTCCCCCTCAAAGGCGCTTGGGATACGCTGGTCAGTATTCGCAATGGAGAGGACGAATACCAGGTGCCTAAAAGGATCGGTGTAGGCATCGATTGGGTGCCTTAGTCTGGGACGCTTGAGATGCAGGTCAGACCCATGTTCGAGATTGTGCCAAGGATACCTGTCATTCTGATGAGGTTGATGGTTTTCAGCTAAACCGGAAAGCGATTTTCACCTCTTTACAGGAGAATCCGTGTCACACGTAGACGCCTCTGAAGGCTGTTTCCATTGCCAGCTTCCCATTCCCCCGGAAGATGATGTTACCGGTGAAATCGAGGGTGAAACCCAACATTTCTGTTGTCTTGGTTGTAAAGCCGTATGCGAAGCGATCTATGATGCTGGATTGGAAGGTTTCTACCAGCGTACACCTGAAGGCGCTAATCTCGCTCCACCACCCGATATTCCCACAGAGTTGGCACTCTATGACCTGGATGATGTGCAGGCCGAGTTTGTAGGTGAACTGGCGGAGGAGAGGGATATTCATCTCCTGATTGAAGGGATACATTGCGCGGCTTGCGTCTGGTTGATCGAGCACACCTTGAACCCTGTACCAGGTATCGTCTCCGCCCAGGTCAATCTATCTGGAAAGCGTCTGCATGTTAAGTGGCACAACAGCGCAATCAGCTTATCGCAAATTATTCAACGTTTGGGACAGATTGGATATGCAGCAGTGCCATACGATCCTGAAGCTGCAGAGGGAACCCTGAAGAAACAGAATCGCCATCTTCTCTATAGAATGGCTTTCGCCGCATTTGGCATGATGAATCTGATGTGGATCTCGATTGCGCTTTATGCCGGTGCAAATCAAGGAGAGTTTCGAAGTCTGTTCCACTGGATTGGTTTTGCCCTGGCTACACCAGTACTCCTCTATTCAGGGTATCCCTTTTTCAGAGGTGCCTGGTCTGGGTTGCGCAATTTACATCTTGGTATGGATCTGCCGATCGCTATCGGTGCTTCAATCACCTATCTCTACTCGCTCTATATCACCCTCAGTGGCACTACAGTGGGTGAGGTTTACTACGATACAGTGGTCAATTTCCTTTTTGTCATTCTTGTTGGTCGCTATCTTGAGGCAATGTCGAAACGGCAAGCTGTGGCGGCCACCCAGCGTCTGCTCGATCTTCAACCCCGAGTCGCGACACGTCTGGAACCAGGCGGTGCTGAAGAGGTGGTACCCATTCGAGCCATTACCCTCGGCGAGCGGGTATTGATTAAGCCTGGTGAGCGTGTGCCTGTAGATGGGGTTGTCGTAGAGGGTCTGACGACTATCGATGAGGCGATGCTTACTGGAGAGTCACTGGCGATCAATAAAACAGTTGGGGATCATGTATCTGCCGGCACGATTAATGGACATGGTGCATTACAGGTGGAAGTGACCGGATTATTGAAAAATACGGCCCTTGGCCGGATTATCAGTCTGGTTGAAGAGGCTCAGAGCTCGAAAGCACCCATCCAGTGTCTCGCTGATCAGATTGTTCCCTGGTTTGTTGCTGTAACATTAGCCTTGGCGACATTAACCTTTCTATATTGGTTCAATAGTGATTTTGAAGTAGCGCTATTGGCTGCGACGTCGGTATTAATTATCACCTGTCCCTGTGCATTTGGTTTAGCAACCCCTATGTCGATTGCTGTGGCCTCTGGTCTAGGTGCCAAATATGGCATTCTTGTTAAGAATGGCGAGGTATTGGAGACACTCTCAACTATCAATCATGTGATTTTCGATAAGACAGGAACCCTGACAGAGGGTGGCCTTTCAGTGGTTGCAGTATTTACCGATGATGAGCAGTGGAACGAAGGCGATGAACAGCCCCCAGACTCGGTTCGTGACCTGATGGCGAAACTGGCTCTGGTAGAGCGGCAATCAGAACACCCTACAGCTGATTCAGTGGTGAACTGGGTTGAGATGTTTGCCAAAGATCAAGCTGGATATGCTTGTCGTGATTTCAGGTCGATTCCTGGGCTTGGTGTGACTGCGCGGGTGGGTGAAGATCACTTTACGATTGGCAGTGCGGCATTGATGGAGAGAGAAGGTTATCGATCATCTGAACGCCTGAATATGTTTGAACATCAGCTGGATGAGCGGGGTATCGGCTGGTTTCGTGTAGCAGTGAATGGCAACGAGGTTGGGTTGGTCGCTGTAGAGGATAGGATCAGGCCCGATGCTAAAGATTTGATCGCTTCTCTAAAAGCTGAAGGGATGCAGTTGACCCTGCTTAGTGGTGACCGGCGTCAGTCAGCTGAAGCCATTGCTGAGCGACTTGGTGGTATGGATGTTATCGCTGAGGTGTTGCCGGAAGAGAAAGACCAGGTTATCAAACAGTTGCAATCAGAAGGGCAGCGTGTCGCCATGGTCGGTGATGGTGTGAATGATGCACCAGCTCTGGTTCGGGCCGATGTTGGCATCGCCATGGGTTCTGGTACCGATGTGTCGATTGCGAGTGCAGATATCGTGCTCATGAGCAGTGAGCTGGAGCGGGTTCGTCTAGCAATAGGACTCTCAAGGAGGGCACTGCTGACGATTCGACAAAATATAGGTATCTCAATCAGTTATAATATTGTCATGGTGCCATTGGCGATGGCTGCAGTAGTTACACCCTTGGTAGCGGCGATCTCGATGCCTTTGAGTTCTTTAGCTGTTATCGGCAATTCCGCACGTATCCGTACCTTGTTTAAAGGTGTTAAGATTAGTTGAAACTATCTCTGATGGAGTAAACGGATGGATGTAATTTATGGCTTGATTCCAGGGATGATCATATTAGGGCTTGCTGCAGTGGCCGTGCTCTTTTGGGCTGCCCGCAGTGGCCAGTTTGATGACCTGGAAGGGGAGGCCCATCGAATCCTGATGGATGATGATATCGCCCCGAAGCAGAAAAAAAAGGGTTTGCCGAAGCAGATGATGCCGGATGCAGAAGACCAGGAGTAACTCTGATCCCCTCTTTTTCAGCTAACCATTATTCATCTTTGCTTCATATTCGATATTACTGTTCTTGATCTGCTCCACTAAGTTGTCGATGCGATCCAGCGGCATATATTGGATGAGTTCTTTACCCTCAGGATTGACGCCGATAGTTATTCCTCGTTCAGGATAAATCCAGTGGGTTACCCCGGTTTCAGTTTCAGTGATCTTATCAGCAGGTTCACCGAAACGACTGCTGATCAATGATTCGTCCAGATTGGCGGCGGGTATATAGTTGATCATCTCAATTGGCAAATTTTCTGCCAGGATCATATCGTCGCTGTCCAAAACTATTTTATGGGTGGAGTCTGAGGTACGACTGATACGGGAACCCCTGTCTACCAATTTGTCCAGCAGAGCCTCATCAGCTTTTAGGCCGAGAATGAAGTCGGCTCTAAGACCACTTAAAAAGACCCGTTCAAAGTAGGCCTCCAGGGCTGGTTCTCCACTCTCATCAATGAATAGATTCAACTTTCCCTGATTCCGGAATATATCCCTCGCTTCGGGTAGTAAGCTTCTGTTGAGCGTTAAATCAAATACCTGAATCTCATTCTGTGGTGATATATGAATATCCCAGGGGAGCCTTGGGTTGGTGTCCACCTGTCGGCCACCGGGCAATAGTATAGCCAGGGCCACTGCGACCACAGATAGTGATACAACCCAAAAGATAATCTTTTTTTCCATTTAGAGTCAGTCCTGCTTGGTTACTTCTTGCACTGGTTGCTTATTGGGTCGACCAGCCTGTTTATAGATCTGGTCGACAACCATGCCTGATCACCCAGACGCCATTCTGACATTTCCAATCTAACAAGAGATAGCCTTGTAGAGACTGCTTTTAGATTGTGATCAGTTGTGGGGATGATTGCTGCGGCCCATCTTACCTGCTTTGAGCCTGTTCCATATAGTGGAATCTTATGCATATGGATTACTTCTCTCAGGTCAGGTAGTTTATGGGTACAAGCTGAGGTTTTTGCTAAAACTCTCTTGGCACCATATTCATAAAGTGAGGATTCTACAATGGGAAGTGGACTTTGGTTTATAACAATTCTCAAAGAGAACCCATGGATCGGGATTGTAGTGGGTATCTTATTGTTTTTAATGATGTTTATGATGAAGAAATGGTTGGTTAAAAAGATGATGGGTAGTGAAGAGGAGAGTTGATTAGCTAATTATTTTCTTCAGTATTTGGGCTTAAGTATTTGAACTTATTGTTGAAGGCCGTTGTTGTGGTATCTAAACCATCATGGGAAGATGCCTGCTATTGGTAACAGATTGGGTATTGACTATCGATGAAATTCGAAATCTCCGATGAGTTGGTCCAAAAGGCCAAATTCCCTCACGATATATTTCTGACAAATTTGATTGGTAACCATATTTTATGGTTCGTGGCTGCACTGGGACTCGTGCGTTCCTTTTGGCAGCCTATGGCCCTTGTGCCTGTTGTCTCCTTAGTGATGCTTGTCTATACGCTATGGAGAGCAAAGCAGTCGAAATCACGGGATGAATGGTATGTCTATGCACATTGGCAGATTGCCGCTGAGCGTAGCCGGTTGTTTATCTATATGTTGTTGGCTGTGTTAACGGTGTTTTTTCTGGGCTGGTTGGGATACGCCTACATGGGTATGCAGAAAGTGGCGGTTATGGCACTGATTGGTGGTATTGGACTGCTGCCAATCATGGTGACAGTGTTGATACTTATTCTGATGGAATCTGATGCCCTGCATCAGGCCGCCCAGGGGAAATTGAGCAAACGAATGGCTGAAAAATACCCCTATCCAGAGAATATCGTGGTGTTGGAAGATGAAATGGAGCAAACCGATGAGGCAGATGCTCCTTCTGCTTGATCAGGTACATTTTGGCAGCAGGGCTTCTTGATTGCGCTTCCCTGGTCGCTGGTACCCCTGGCACTTCTTTAAATCGCAACTGGCAAGCTGAAATATCCCGCTTAATCCCTGATCATCAGTAAAGCCGCAGCCACCTGCCGGCCTTCAGACATCAGAATATTGTAGGTACGACAAGCAGCGTCTGTGGCCATAACCTCTAGACCCACTTGCTTTTCGATCAGCGGCAGAAGCAGCTCTTGCGATGGGAAATGCTGCTTTGAACCAGTACCAAGGACAATAATCTCTGGTGAAAATGCTGCAATGTGTATGAAATCTTCCACCTTCAACTCATCGAAACTGGTCGGGCGCCATTGGGGGATGATTCGATCGGGCATGAGTACCAGACTTTCGCGATATACATTCCCATTGATTGTGATCTCATTGACCGTGTAGTGTTGAATGGCGTAGCCACTATTGGCATCATCAAGTATGAATTTCATAACCCGACCTTACCTTAATCGGGCACTACAAAAAAGTGACGAAATTGAGTGGAAACGACTAAAGGAACCTCTGAACAAGTCGTCTATAGAGATCCTGTTCGGCTCAGGCTTACTCAAAGGTTCCTTATCATAATATGAAATCGGGCGATAATTTCCGCCCTGAAAGTTGTCGTTGCTGATAATAATCTGGCTATTTACTCAGATTGGCCTGAATAGATGATTGTTTTTCGCTTACAATCCGCCTTACCTGCATTTGTACTGGTTTCCTGAATTGATCTTTTATAGTGGGTCAGTTAACTTTGTACCCTTTGGCCTAATTGAAAAGACGAGGTATCCGTGTCCACGCAAGAGATGGAAGAGTTCCGCAGAATCAAGCGGTTGCCACCCTATGTGTTCGCTATTGTTAATGAACTCAAGGCGGCAGCGCGAGCGCGGGGCGAGGATATCATCGATTTTGGCATGGGTAACCCTGATCAACCGACGCCACAACATATCGTAGATAAGTTATGCGAGGTGGCGAATCGCAAGGATACGCACCGTTATTCCATGTCAAAAGGCATTCCCAGATTAAGACGGGCGATGAGTAACTGGTATAAGAACCGCTATCAGGTCGATCTGGATCCAGAGACCCAGGTTATTGCAACCATAGGCTCAAAAGAGGGTTTGGCTCATTTGGCTTTGGCCTGTATGGGGCCTGGGGATTCGGTACTTGTACCTAACCCGGCCTATCCAATACACCCCTACGGCTTCATCATCTCTGGCGCAGATGTGCGTCATGTGCCGATGGTTGCGGGGGGCAACTTTTTCGATGAGTTGGTCAAGTCGATTAAAGACTCCTGGCCTCGTCCTAAAATGTTGGTGCTCAACTTCCCTGGAAACCCGACAACCCAGTGTGTTGAGCTGGAGTTTTTTGAAAAGATCGTCGAAATCGCCAAGGAATATAATATTTGGGTGGTACATGATCTTGCTTATGCCGATATCGTCTTCGATGGTTATGTTGCCCCATCGATTCTCCAGGTTCCTGGTGCTGATGAGATTGCGGTGGAGTTCTTTTCCCTCTCGAAAAGCTACAATATGCCCGGTTGGCGTGTCGGTTTCATGTCTGGCAATAAGACCTTGGTTGCAGCCCTTGCGCGGATAAAATCCTATCTTGATTATGGTACCTTTACGCCGATTCAGGTTGCGGCTATTGCGGCCCTGGAAGGCCCGCAGGATGTGGTTCGGGATATCTGTGGCATGTATCAAAGCCGAAGGGATGTACTTTGCGACGGACTCAATAACATTGGCTGGTATGTCGAGAAGCCAAAGGCGACGATGTTTGTCTGGGCGCCAATTCCAGAGGCCTACCGTTCCATGGGTTCACTTGAGTTTTCCAAGAAACTTTTAAGCGAGGCCAAGGTTGCCGTATCACCTGGTGTTGGTTTTGGTGAACATGGTGATGATCATGTTCGATTTGGCCTGATTGAAAATGAGCATCGTACACGTCAAGCGGTACGAGGTATTCGTGACATGTTCCGTAAAGACGGACTGATCGAATCTTGAGACAATAAGAATTCTACTGTAGGAGTAATCACGTGAATCCAGTTAAAGTTGGTCTGTTGGGGCTTGGCACTGTAGGAGGCGGTACGCTCAATGTCCTGACTCGCAACGCAGATGAGATCGCCCGTCGTGCTGGACGAGGTATTCAGATTACCCATGCAGCCGCAAAGGCCTATGACCCCTCCCAATTGATTGGCCTTGAGCAGGTTGAAATCAGTGATGATGCTTTCGCCGTGGTGGATAACCCCGAGGTGGAGATCATCATTGAGTTGATCGGTGGCTATTCACCAGCACGTGAGCTGGTATTGAAAGCAATAGAAAACGGAAAGCATGTTGTCACAGCCAATAAAGCTCTGATTGCCATGCATGGTAATGAGATATTTGAAGCTGCCCAAAAGCATGGCGTTATGGTTGCGTTTGAAGCTGCTGTAGCTGGTGGAATCCCGATTATCAAAGCGGTTCGCGAAGGTCTGGCAGCCAATCGCATAGAGTGGATTGCCGGAATCATCAATGGCACAGGCAACTTTATTCTTACTGAGATGCGGGATAAAGGCAGAGAGTTTTCCGATGTGCTCAAAGAAGCGCAGGCACTGGGCTATGCTGAGGCCGATCCCACTTTTGATGTGGAGGGTATCGACGCGGCTCATAAATTGACTATTCTGGGCTCAATCGCTTTCGGTATTCCATTGCAGTTCGAAAAGACTTACACCGAAGGTATTACTAAGATTGAACCCCAGGATGTTGAATATGCTAATGATTTTGGTTATCGCATCAAACATCTTGGGATCACCCGCAAGACCGAGAGTGGTATAGAGATGCGCGTCCATCCCACCATGATTCCGCATCGCCGCCTGATTGCCAATGTGGATGGTGTAATGAATGCGGTCTTAGTCAATGGCGATGCAGTAGGTCCGACCCTCTATTATGGTGCGGGTGCAGGTTCTGAGCCGACTGCTTCTGCAGTGCTTGCCGATGTGGTGGATGTGGTGCGAGCCTTGACCACAGATTCTGAAAACAGAGTGCCACACTTGGCATTCCAGCCGGGTGAGCTTGTTGATCTGCCAATCCTACCCATAGAAGAGGTTGTGTCGGCCTACTACCTGAGAATGCAGGTAGAGGATAAACCGGGTGTGGTTGCCAGAATTGCAACTATCCTGGCTGATTCCCAGATCAGCATCGAGGCGATTCATCAGAAAGAACCTGCTGAAGGTGACAGTACTGTGCCTTTGGTGATGATGACCCAGCGAGTCGTCGAAAAGCGACTGAATGAAGCGTTGGCGGCTATCGAGCAATTGGGTAGCGTATCGGGACAGATCATGCGGATCAGGATCGAACGTCTTGATGGCTAAGTAGCCTGTCTGATATTGGATGCTCGAATCTGAGCTCTGAGAATCAGGCGTAGCATAGAATTATAGTTTCTGACCAGCAGGGGAGCAGGATTTCAAAGATTCTGGCTCCGTGACATTTAGAAAAAAGATTTTTGAGGTTAAATATCATGCCATTCCGTCCCAGATACACTGGATTGATCGACCGCTACCGTGACCGACTGCCTGTGCATGATGACACTCGGATCATCAGTCTGGGTGAGGGCAACACACCACTCATACGCCTGCATAATATTCCTGATCAGTTGGGTAAGGATGTGGAGATCTATGTTAAGTATGAAGGACTGAATCCAACGGGTTCCTTCAAGGATAGAGGGATGACCATGGCGGTCACCAAAGCGGTGGAAGAGGGCAGTAAGGCGATTATCTGTGCCTCAACAGGAAACACCTCTGCAGCTGCAGCTGCTTACGCCGCCAGGGCAGGCATCACAGCCTTTGTGTTGATCCCCGACGGCAAAATTGCCATGGGTAAAATGGCCCAGGCTATGATGTATGGCGCCATTACAATTCAGATCAGGGGTAACTTCGACGATGGAATGCAGCTTGTTAAAGATGTTGCAGAACATGCGCCGGTTACTATCGTCAACTCGATCAATCCCTACCGGCTGCAGGGTCAGAAAACAGCAGCTTTCGAAATTGTTGAAGAGCTGGGTCATGCGCCTGACTTTCATTGTCTTCCAGTCGGTAATGCCGGCAATATAACAGCGCACTGGATCGGTTATTGCGAATATAGCTGTACCAGCGGGGAAAAGGTCACGGATGCCTGTGCATATTGTGGCGGTCAATGTAAATTTGCAGGCGGTGCCATTACCGGGAAGCGACCTAAAATGGTTGGCTATCAGGCAGCAGGTTCTGCACCATTTATGCGGGGTGGGCCGGTGAAGGATCCGGAGACTGTAGCCACTGCAATTCGTATCGGTAATCCTCAGTCGTGGGAACAGGCCTGGAAGGTACAGGATGAGTCAGGTGGATGGTTTGATGAGTGCTCTGATGAAGAGATACTCGCAGCTCAAAAACTGCTGGCAGAGAATGAAGGGGTTTTTTGCGAACCTGCGTCTGCGACATCCCTGGCAGGTGCTATGCGTGATGTAAAATCGGGCAAGATACCCGAAGGCTCCAGTATTGTCTGTACCCTTACCGGCAATGGTCTGAAGGATCCTGATACTGCGATTGAGCAGTCAACCTCTCCTGTCATAACCATTGATGCTGATCTTGATGCAGTCAAGCATTCGATATTTGATAACATGGTCTGAGCTTAGTTAGAACGAGGTGCCAGCTCCGGGCGAATGCCATAAAATGGGCAGACAAATAGACCTGTTGATACCAGGTTTGTTCTGGGATACAGCGATCAGGCAACTCAAAGATCGGGACTATCGGCCGAAAAATATTGAGCGTGCACTTAGTAAGGCAGGGTTATCACCTTTTCCTGGCCTGGATCTGACTGATACCCTTTTTCAGCTGTTTGGCATAACAGCTGAAGAGGGCCATGATTTACCGGCAGGAGCAGTGACCCTCCATGGAGGGCAGGCGGCGTCTGATGATGGTTGCTGGGCACTGGCAACCCCTGTTCATCTGCTGGCGGATAGAGACAGGTTGATATTGATTCGACTGGCTTCGCAATCCATTCAAGATGATTATGCAGAGCATTTGATCGCCCAATTTAATGCCCATTTCAAGGGTGATGGCATGCTCTTGAGCCAGGTCACACCAAGTCAGTGGTGTATGAAACTATCCAGAACGCCGGATATATCGACATCAAGTATGGAATCAGTGGCAGGTCGCCATATCGAATCTTACCTGCCAGCCGGTGGAGATGCTGCAGTTTGGCGGAAGTTTCTAAATGAGACACAGATGCTCTTTTTTCAAGATGAAATGAGCCAGCAAAAAATGCTCTCCGGTGAACCTTATGTTAATGCAGTCTGGGTCTCTGGCATTGGAAGTTGCCCAACAGTGGTATCTGACTACGCAGCTTTGTATGGTTCACACTCACTACTAGCCGGTTTTGCAAAGCTGGGTCAGATACCAAACTACGGTTTACCAGGGGATCTTTCAGAAATCCTGCGTCAGGATGGGCCTACCGCCATTTTGATATCAGAATTACTTGAGGCGGAGCTTGATGCTGATTTACTTGGCTGGGAAGAGGCATTGACTACAATTGATACGCGTCTTTCCAGGCTTTTTGAAATGGTTGATATCGGTAAAGATCGAGTCACGATATTCAGTTGTCAGGGGCAGAGCTATTCTGTTCGGAAGAGATATCCACTCATGGATCTGTTTAAAAGGGACAAGAGTCTATTTCAGTTAGTGAATGAATAGTCATCGATGAATTGCAAGCTTCACAGTGGATGTTGAAGTATTAACTAGAGATGTCAAAAAATATGACGACACGAGAGATGGCCGGTGATCATATTCTAACAGGAATAGTTCTGTTTTCCTGTCTGGTTATATTGACACTGGTTTACCATCAGACTGCAGTCAGTCTTTACCTGACCTGGACAGCTGAAAACAGTCTGCAGTCCCATGGTCTTTTGTTATTACCACTATCATCCTACCTGCTGTTTCGTGAGTGGTATTCGCGACGTCAAACTCTGGAAATTCGCTTCAGACCCCTTTTTCTTATTGCGCTGCTGATTCTCTCTGTGATTTGGTTGATGTCTGAGATTGCTCAGGTACAAGTGGCATCTCAAATTCTACTGATATTGGTATTGTGCATCACTGTTTTTGCCCTGTTCGGTATTCGTGAATCGAAAACACTGGCATTTCCCATTCTCATACTACTAAGTGCAACATCGGTGTGGTCGGTTCTCTCGCAGCCGCTTCAACAACCCACTGCCATATTGGTCAATCAGTTACTACATTTGACGGGATATACCTCATTTCAGGAATCGTACTTCATTACTATCCCGGAGGGGATATTTGAAGTAGGGGATACCTGCAGTGGATTGCGTTACCAGATTGCAGCAATAACCCTGGCTCTTATATATGCATTCTTTTCCCAATATTCATTAGCTATCAGTCTACTGTATGTCTTGATGGCATCGCTGATTGCTTTTATATCGAATAGCATTAGAATTTTTATTGTCGTTCTCTCTGGTCACTACACCAATATGACGCACAGTTTACTGGAAGACCATATTTGGCTGGGTTGGGTTGTATTTGTAATCTGCTACGCCAGTTTTATGTACGCCACAGTTTTAGTTGAAAAAAGGGTGTTGCCTGAGACTGAAGATGAGCCTGGCAAGCAGACTGACGTGGGGGTTCGAGCGGGCTCAGCTTCCTACAGTAAAATTTTAGTGATTTCAAGTGCATTGCTACTATGTGCGAGTATCGGTCCGCTATATAGTGCTATTACAGAAAAGAGCCTACAGCCACAGCTCACGAATAAGGTAATATTGAATTTCAAAGGATTGACGCATAATCCGATTGATGAGACTGGTAAATGGAGTCCAGCATGGGTAAATGCCGATTCTGAAACCCGCGCCAGTTATAGTATTCAGGGAAAAGGTATCGATTTTTACTCTGCCTACTACGCCTATCAAGAGCAAGGGAAAGAGGCGGTTAATGATCTCAATCGGGCCTATAATAGTGAGATATGGCAAGCGAAACATCGCTTGGATAGAGAGATAAATTTTGATAATCACCGCAAACTGATAGTCTTGGAAGAGGTGATTACCGACATAAAAGGTAATGAAAGGATAGTCTGGAGCTGGTATTACATTGGTGGCTATGTCTCTTCAAGTAAGCTGCAAAGTAAGTGGCATGGTATTCTCGCAGGATTGAAAGGTAAAAGTAATGCCGCAGTGATTGTCCTGTCGACGAAGAGAGAAGGGGATGGTGTTGCAGAACGGGCTGCTATGCAGGAATTTATCAATCAAACTATTAACGAGATAGAAAATCACTATTCTGAGCAGTGAAAGTAAAGATGGTTTTCTTACATAAGAGCATCGGTTGGGAATTATGAAAAACAATGACGCGAAAAGCTATAGAAAATAGTATGGCTATAGGAGATAAATTGATTAATGCGATCACCGTGGATGTAGAGGACTACTACCAGGTATCCGCATTTAATAAGCAAGTTCAAAAAGAGCAGTGGGAGAGTTTTGAGTCGCGCGTTTTTAACAATACTCACCGAATACTGAAAATTTTTGATGATAAGAAAATCAAAGGGACTTTTTTTGTGCTTGGCTGGGTTGCTGAGCGAAATCAGAAACTGATTAGAGAGATTCATGATCTTGGTCATGAAGTTGCATGTCACGGATACAGCCACGATCTGGTTTACAAGCAAACACCGGAACAGTTTTTAGAAGAGACCAGCAAATCAAAAAAGATTCTTGAAGATATTATTGGTACAAGCGTAAATGGCTATCGAGCAGCGAGCTACTCGATAACATCAAAATCCCTATGGGCCTTGGATATACTGGCTGAATGTGGGTTTACCTACGATTCGAGTATTTTCCCGATCATGCACGACCGTTATGGGATACCAGGGGCTGATACCAAGCCACACATCAGCCAAACCGATAAAGGGAATAAAATTGTAGAATTTCCATTGTCAACCGTAGGTGTTCTCAATCGCAGGTTTCCTGTCAGCGGAGGGGGGTACTTCAGATTATTTCCCTATTGGCTCTCTAAGGCTGGTCTGCGGCGGGTCAACAAACATGACAATGTACCCTTTATTTTCTATATGCATCCGTGGGAGATAGATGAGGGGCAGCCAAAAATTAAATCCAGCATGCTTTCTGAGTTCAGGCACTATAACAATATTGATAAGTTTGAAACGAGGCTGCTTAAATTAATTGATGACTTTGAATTTTCAACCGTCTCAGATGTTCTGCAACGTCTCGATTTTATTGTCTAGATGAGATTTGGCTGATATGAGCGAAACAAAGCCAATCATAATTCGGATATGGCAAGCTATTCAGAGAAGGATTCGTCATCAGCGAATCCTGTTTTTTGCAAGACGTAGCAGCAGTGCCGCAATATCGTCTGTTAAGCAGCTGGATAGGGTGCTTGTGCTTTGTTACGGGAATATCTATAGAAGTCCATTGGTTGAATACCTGTTGAGACGACAGTTAGCCGGTGAAAAAGTTGAGTTAAAATCTGCCGGTTTTCATGAAAAAGATGGTAGGAGCTGTGTAGAAGAGTATCTGGGTTTGCTCTCTAAACGAGGTTACGACTTGACTGCCCACCGGTCATCTAGAGTAACCCATGATGATATAGAATGGGCTGATGTGATCGTCATCATGGACCGCAAAAACTGGGATTTGATGAAACAGATGGATCAATCAGCAATACAAAAAATCATTTGGGTGGGTGGTTTTACCAACAATATGTCTGTAGAGGTCGTAGACCCGTATGGCTTAGGGGTGGAGGCAACTGAAAAAGTCATTTCACAGTTGGAAATAGGTGCAGGTGACATAGCCAATAAGATTGTTGAAAAGCGCTCATCCTTAAGTAGTCACATCAGGGTAGGTGGTAGTGCATGAAGATTAACAGTAATCACGTTGTCTTTATTGCAATAATTGCAAGCGTGCTATTGCTGGAAGTTGGCATTCGAATCTTTGAGAACAATTTATCAGGCAATCTGAACCATATAAACGAAATTCCAGACATAGTTGGGCAGTACAAAGAAGATCAACGACCGAAAATTCTCTTTCTCGGTAACTCGCTGATAAATGAGTCTGTGGACGTGAATCAACTCAGCAAAAGCTTATCTGATCAATATATGGTGGATAAGATAACACCTGACGCAACCTCATTATGGGATTGGAACATGATTATGAAGAATCAAGTTTTCGCCTCAGAGGTCAAGCTGGACTATCTGGTTATCGGCTTTGCATGGGGACTGTTATCGGATCAATACCAACCAAACCCGAGTCGCTTGGGTGGCTATTTTTCTGAGTTGAGTGATGGGATATTGCTTAAAAAGTACGGTATGGATACTTTTGCGCAATTTTCTGAATTTCTATTAGGTTCACTATCAAAACTTTTTGTAAATAGAGAAGCTGTAAGAAATAAAGTACTTGTCAATCTTGTTCCCCACTACGAACAATTTGTCAGAGCACAAAATCAGGCAGGTAGACCGGATGATGTGAATGTCGCAGAACAAGAGCAGTACAATTCCGCTCAATACAAGATTATTAATAGCCTTCTCGATCGCCTTGATGAAGATGGTGTGAAGCTGATCATACTATCCATGCCTATTGAAGATGACTATTCTGTGCCACCGGAATTAACAGATCTGTTGAACTCTCGTGCATATAAATATATAGACTATCGAAAATATTTTAGGGGTACAGATGGGGTCTATAAGGATGGAGTGCATCTGAATGATAAGGGTAGGACGTTGTTTACCGCTGAACTTAAGCAATACTTCAGTCAGGATATATGAGCGGATTATAGAGAATGTTATTTAACAGCTATATATTCTGGGCATTTTTTGCAGTAGTTATTACACTATATTTTCGTCTGCCCCATAAATATCAAAACCGTATGCTATTAGTCGCTAGTTATATTTTCTACGGCTATTGGGACTACAGGTTTTTGTCACTGATATTTATTTCTACTGTCGTTGATTATTTTGTTGCTTTAAAAATAGCGGGTAGCAATGATGCGAAGTATCGAAAACATTTTTTACTACTTTCGATTTGTACTAATTTAGGATTTCTAGGTTTCTTCAAATATTACAATTTCTTTTCAAATGAGTTCGCAACCATGTTGTCCTCGTTTGGAATGGATGTAAGTCTGCCTGTCCTTAATATCATATTGCCTGTTGGTATCTCTTTTTATACATTTCAGACACTTAGTTACACCATAGATACCTATAGAAAGAAAGTAGAACCGACAGATAAATTTCTTGATTTTGCCCTCTACGTCTCTTTCTTTCCTCAACTGGTAGCTGGCCCCATTGAGAGAGCAAGTCATCTTTTACCGCAAGTAATCAATGTTCGAAAAGTTCAGGGTAATGCCTTTTCAGAGGGATTGTTTCTTGTTGCTTCTGGTATGTTTAAGAAGATTATTATCGCTGACAACATGGCGCCAATCGTCAACTCAATCTTCTCTAAGCCAACCTCGGAATTGACTGGATTTGAAGTCTTGATCGGACTCTATGCCTTTGCATTTCAGATATATGGGGATTTTTCCGGATATTCATCAATTGCTAAAGGTATCGCCAGGTGGATGGGTTTCGAGTTGATGTGGAATTTTAGAAATCCCTATTTTTCAACTTCACCAAGTGATTTCTGGTCACGCTGGCATATTAGCCTCTCTACATGGATAAGAGACTATATCTATATTCCATTAGGTGGTGGCAGACTGGGAAATTTTCTGACTTTTCGAAATCTGGTATTGACCATGTTTTTAGGTGGTCTTTGGCATGGTGCAGGTTGGACTTTTGTATTCTGGGGACTGTTTCATGGTGCGATTCTAGTCGCTTACCATGCAATTGAGGCAAGTAAAGGTAAAGGCTACTTTACAGAGCAGACTAGCCTTGCAAAGCACATATTTTTTGTGGTTGTGATGTTCCATTTAACCTGTATCAGTTGGCTGCTGTTCAGAGCGGAGTCAATGCAACAGGTTACTGATATGCTATACCTTATGGTATCTGACTATCGCATCACTGATTTTTCAATTTATGCATTGGTCAATATCATCTTTTTCGCTACACCCCTGATGCTCTTTGAATATATAACAGAACGAAAAAATGACCTTCTTTACCTGGTGTCAGCACGTCCTGCTATAAAATATATCTCTTATCTCTATATGGCTATTATGTTGCTGTTTTTTGTACCACTTCAAAAACAGGTATTCATATACTTCCAATTTTGATCTCTTTATCCTGGATTCCAGAACAACCTTATGAATGAAAAACTAACACTACTTGAAAAGGATGGAGAACGTATTTTTACCGTAGAACACCATCCGCAAGAGAGTAAACCTGAGAGAGCATATATTTTTGTACACCCATTTGCTGAAGAGAAGCTTTGGAGCCACAGAGTTTATGTCTCAACTGCAAGAGCCTTCTGTGATAAGGGGGTGTTTGTAGCGCGTTTCGATTTTAGGGGACATGGAGATAGTGATGGCGAATTTCTTGACTCATCATTAGAGGGGCATATCTCAGATCTCAATAGTGTCATAGATCATGTTAAATCAATATGTCCATCCGCCACTACTATCGGTTTACTCGGTTTAAGGCTAGGCGGAACAATCGCTGTCATTACTGCAGAATCAAGAGATGATATTGATGAGTTGATCCTTTGGGATCCAGTCCTTAGTGGCGATAGGTATATGCAAGAAATATTAAGAAGTAATCTTGCTGCTCAAATGGCAGTGAAAGGTAAAGTCGAGATAACTCGCGACGACCTGATTGAGCAGATGAAGTCAGGTCAGCCAATTAACATTGAAGGCTACTATCTTAGATACCCCTATTTTGAAGAACTCTCATCAATTGATCTTGTAAAACTGGACTATCCTGATCGTATGCGCTGTTGTTTGCTTCAAATTGTTAGAAACCCAAAGCAGCCATTTAATAAACAGTATCAAGCCTATATTGAGAAATTTTCCGGTAATTCAATCATCGATAAAGCACATGAAGAGCAGTTCTGGAAAGAGATCAAAACCTTTTATAACAAGGCTGATAATCTCGTAAATCGATCATTAGAATGGTTAGAATAAAGATGCAAACGACGCCAGTTATATTTGAAAATCGAGATGGTTATAAATTATTTGGAGTGCTGGAGAAGCCTGATACGGTAGAAAGCAGCGTAACAGTCCTTCTATTGTCACCAGGTATAAAGATGCGTGTCGGGCCGCACCGTCTATATAATAAACTTTCCAAAAAACTTGTTGATCTTGGTGTTAATGTATTCAGGTTTGATTTTTACGGTCTGGGTGACTCTGAAGGTGATATAGATGAGTCTGTTTTGGTCAATGTTTACAATAGTATCCAGGATGGAAGATTTGTAAACGATACTGTCGATGCAATTGACTGGTTGGAAAAAGAGCAAGCCCAGTCTCAGTTCATACTCGGCGGCCTCTGCGGTGGTGCTATAACAGGGCTTCTTACTGGCTGCGACGATGATAGAGTCACAGGACTGCTTGCACTTGGCCTGATCAATGTATTTGAAGGTGGTGAAGATAATTTCAGTAAATTCGTTACAGAAGGTCATCTTTCATCATTAAAAGAGGGGTATATCAAAAAACTGACAGATTTTGATTCTTGGAAGAGATTACTCTCCTTTAAAAGTGATTACCGGTTAATCCTGAAAATACTAGTTAAGCCTTTTAGAAAAATAGTCAATAGCATCAAAAAAAGTGTAGAAAAAGACGATACTTCCGTGCTGACAATACCAAAAGAGCTGGAAGGTAGTAATGTTAATCCAAAGTTTGCACCTGCATTTTTTAAGATGCTGACAACTTCAAAAAAAATGTTGCTGATTTTCAGTGGTGCTGACAGATTACTGTGGGAGTTTGAGGAAAAGTTCGAATCCCACTATACAAAAAAGCTAAAACCCTACACATCGCAATATGAAGTCATAACCATTCCTCAGGCTAACCATATTCTGGGCCTCAAGGAGTGGGAAGACGAGATGCATGCTCATGTCGAGATCTGGATGAAACAATACTATCCGCTCAAATCGTAAACTGTGAAATGGTATTTCAACACTACTGTAACTTTAAAGTGGTGAGTGGCAGATGAAGGTGGTCTTACCACGAAAAGTGTCTCTTTAGTCGCAGTTTCATTTTCTCGCTATACTTTGAAATAATCATATAAAACAAAGGGATAGGGGTTATTGTCCGTTTTGCCCCCGGGATATCTGACTTGGTTCACACACAATACTCACCAAATCAACTAAAATTATGTTTGAATTAGGTCTAAGTATATTTAGGATTCAGGGTGTTTTTTCGGCCTATCCTTAAAGGTAGGTTTTTAGGGTGAGTGAATCGGTGTAGGAATAATATTCCTATAATATCCGCCGGCAATTATTAATTGACGATCAATTCTCATAATAATTCTGCTGGACTATGTAATCTTAGATTCTGTTAATCGATACAATTGGATTATTGAGATCGTAAGATGAAAACCTCAAACATTATATTAACTTCTCTGTTACTACTCCTTTCCAGTTCGGTCTATTCCGCACAAGGACTTCCTTTTACTACCTCATTTGAGAGTGGTGATCTAAGTGATTGGTTTTGGGGAAATCACTCGAACACCACTGTAATCAATACCCCCGATGCATTTGATGGAAACTACTGTGCACAGATGGACTATAGTGCGACTGAGAATTGGGATAATTACATGGACTACTATTTTGGTGACCATGTAACCATTTCATCACATACTCAGGGTGAGGCGGCAAATGAACTGTGGTTGAAATTCAGCGTTAAATACGCGGCTCAGGGAACGCCCAGCAATAAGCAGAAATTAGCACTGGTAAACTTTACCAACGGCCAGGATAACCAACGACGCTATCAGGTTATTATCTACAGTTATCTCGGTGAGTACGGTATTGAGCATAGCTATATTGACAGTTGGCGTTTTTTCTTGCTTCCGCAGAACGTTGGTGGCGCTGCGAGCCCTGTCAGGCCTGGCCAATGGGATACCCTCAAAGTCTATTTCAGGAACAATACGCCAGGCGCCTCAGATGGCATCGTCAGAATGTGGATCAATGGTGAACTTAAGCTAGAGCATACCAATGTAAATCTCAGAGAGTCTACCAATTTCAATCCCAACAAGCTGATAATGTCCAGCTGGAATAATGTGGATATGACGAGTGAAAATGGCACGCTTTATCAGGATGACTACTATCTTGGTGAGGTAGACCCTGATGCCGGTACTCCGGTAAATGCACCACCGTCCCCTCCTGTGCTTCTCAATCAGTAACTGCTTCTTATCTTTCTCATGATCGCCAGGCTAAGCTTGGCGGTCATGAGTTCACTTCAAATACCTGTTTCTATTATGGGTCAGCTGTAGCACCCTTCGACTCATATCAACCTATTCATCAAAACTAAACGACAAACCGCAACTTAAGACTTTTGCGCAATTTTTAGGCCCATCTTTGGTCGTTAGATACAACCACCACAGCGTTTTTTACACCATTCTGCATAGGCTCCAAATCACTATTCGAGAGGAGCTTCTTGGCTATTCGCCAGAATGGGGTAATAATGGAGTGTTATATAGTGTCGTGGCTACAGCCTCTATAAACATAATTTATTAACCCGGCTGAAAGCGAACTGTTTCATCAGCGGGTTAATAGTATGTCGATATTATTTTTATCGGGGTTTTAGCTTCATTGAGTCTGTGGAGCGTGTAGAAGATATGTGTAGTGCAGAAAACCGAAAAAAAAGCATACTGATTACCATTTCAGCAATTACGGGAGGTGGGGCTGAGCACGTCGTAGAGCATCTATGCAATACATTGGATAGTAGTAAATATGATATCCACTGCGGCTACTTTAAGGAGAGAGGAGAGCGTGGTGATGCCTTGGCAGCAAATGGCGTAAACGTTGTTCGCTTGACTGATAGTGACGAGTCAAAAACAGACTATTTCAGTTTTCTCAAGATGAGAAAGTATTGTAAAGAGCATGATATACAACTAGTTCATGCTCACGATATACATGCTATGGTTAATGGCGCATTAATGAAGTTGACCATGCCCAGTATTAAGCTGCTCTACACTTTTCACTTTGGAAATTATCCAAATATCGATAAGAATAAGTACTATTTCGAGAAGGTTTTCACCAAAATTCCAGACCAACTCATTGCCGTGGGTACCCGGCAAGCGAGTCAAATATCACGCACTTACAACATTCCTGAGAAAAGAATCAAGACTATTTACAATGGTGTACACGACTATTCGGAGACGAAACAGCCTACAGAGGGTGTTGAAAGCGGTGACAAGATTACATTTGGCTCACTAAGTACACTTACCACCCAAAAGGGCATAGAGATATTGATCGATGCTGTTGAGATGCTTAATGAGAAGCACCCTGAGAAGTTTTCCATGGTAATTGTGGGAGATGGTGAACTGAAAGATAAATTAAAAGCGCTCTCTAAGGAAAAGAATCTTGATAATGTAATCACTTTCGCAGGTTGGGTGCGCGATGCAAACATCAATATGCTTCCAGATTTTGATGTATTCGTACAGAGTTCAAAGTGGGAAGCGATGTCAGTCGTTATTCTAGAGGCGATGTCTGCCAGTAAACCAATTGTGGCAACAAACGTGGGTGAAAATCATGTGGTATTGGAAAATGAGAAGTCAGCCTTAATTGTCCCACCCAATGACCCCAGGCAGCTTGCTGATGCTATGGAGCGAGTGCTTGAAGATAAGGCGCTAAGGGATAGATTGGGTGCGAACGCCAGGCAGCGGTTTGGGGATAATTATACCGTTGAAAAAATGGCAGAGAATTACGATCGTCTGTTCTCTGACATGCTTGTGTGATATCTATTAAGGAATCTGCTCTATTCATGCAGAAAGAAAAAAGCCCCCTTGCGGGGGCTTGAAAATGCCAGTTGACTCACTAGGGTGTGCTTATTTGTGCACGCCCAGCTTTTCGCGCCAGCCTGGGAAAATCGCATCTGCATCAAGAGGGAAGGACTCGAAAGCACGAGCAAATTCTTTGTGCTCTTTCGCCCATTCGATTGGGTCAGCACCAGCCTTCCAGCACTCATACGCCTGACGCAATGAAGTGGCGCCAGCTGCAGGGCTATCAATGTGACCGTAAGAGCCGCCGCCAGCAGTGTTGATTACATTGCCATGTCCGAGGTTTTCAAAGAAACCTGGAAGGCGAAGGGCATTCATGCCACCGGAGATGATTGGAGTGGTAGGTTTCATGCCATACCATTTCTGGTTATAAGCTGGACCTTGATACTCATCACGCTCAATGATGTAAGCAATTGCACGGTCATCCTTATCGCCTTCCATTTTTCCGTAGCCCATGGTTCCAACATGGATACCGGACGCACCCTGCAATCTTGACATTTTAGCCAGTACATAAGCAGTGTAACCACGCTTGGCACTAGGGGAGGTAACCGCACCATGGCCAGCACGATGATAGTGGAGATACTGGTTGGGGAAATAACGACGTGCAGTGGTAACCATTCCTGGGCCGCCTACATAACCGTCAACGAGGAAGGCAACTTTGTCGGCATCAGCACCGAATGCTTCGAGGATGAATTCACCACGAGCTATCATTTCGGCGTGATCATCAGCAGTAATGTTGGCAGAGAAGAGCTTAGCTTCGCCAGTTTCATCCATGGCGCGTTTCATTGCGTCATAGACTAATGGGTAGACTTTGCGAGCTGGGCAGAAAACCTGGTTACCCTGAGGCTCATCATTTTTAATAAAGTCGCCACCCAGCCAGAACTGGTAAGCTGCTGATGCAAATGGTTCAGGACGCAGGCCAAGTTTTGGTTTGATGATGGTTCCGGAAATATAGCCGCCATCAACAACAGGGCGACCCAGGATGCGCCACAGGTCTGAGATGTCTTTTGCAGGACCATCAAACAGCTGAATGGCACGAGGTGGCATGAAGAAGTCATACATTTTTGCATGTTCAACATCACCCATGCCTTGGTTGTTACCAATGGTCAGGGTCAGGAAAGAGACCAGCATCATGCGTCCATCTGTGATATTGCGATCGAACAGATCAATGGGGTATGCAATACGCATCTCTTCGGAAGCTTCGTCAATTAGATAGACTAATGCATCGACGCCTTTGGTGAAGTCATCAGTGGTGGAGACTTCAACATTAGTACCAGTAGAAGATTCTGCTGCGAAGTGAGCTGCAACTTCTAAAAAGCCGTAGCCGCTTTTAGGCTTCATTTTATAAGCACAAAGGATGTGCTGACCGCCTGCAATTAAATCCTCTTCCTTCAAACTCAGGTCTGAGTAACGCGATGATTGGTCTAATGCCATTAATCTGCTCCAAATAATTGAATTATTAACGAAATATTTCCGATTTAAACTCTATATCCCAGTTAAATATAGGGAATTGGCTGCAAACCTTACAGTCTGTAGGTATATAAGTAAACAAAAATAAGCTGATTGAAACCATAAGTAAATACTTATGGTTATCTCTTTTTTATCTGAATATCAGATCCGAAGAAAGATATGCGGGTAGAGTGCTTGTTTTCAGCCAGGATTAACCTAGTCTTCATTATGTAAGGATGAAGATGTGTGGGAGGAGTGAAGCAAGTTACCTGTTTCTATCCTGAAGCAGAAATAAATAGAATAACTACTGTCTTCAGCTTGTCACGATTAAAAATCTCATCTCAAGGCGGATATATTCCAGGGAATCAGATATTACAGGTGGATATTGATTCTTTCATAGTGGTTCAATGCAAATCGCAGGCGTTTGTGCCATGAGTAAGACCAATAAGTTTGTGTCGTTGTTTTTTTGCTTTGCCAGAGTGGGTCTTCTCATCTCGGCCTTGGCTCCAGCGTTTGCAGTTACTTCCGAAGTATTGGTGCTCGGCGTACACCCATATCGCCCGCATAGTGAACTTGAACTGATGTTCCAGCCGATGGCTGATTTCCTGAGTCAGCAGATCGAGCGGAAGATTGAAGTCCGTATTGGCGATTCATATCAATCCCATCACGATGCCATCATTAATGGTGACGTTGATATTGCTTATATTGGTCCCTCTCTGTTTGTTAGTGTGTTCGATGAACATGTAGATATTCCGGTGTTGGCCAGATTAGAGGTTAATGGCAAGCCAACGTTTATAGGAAAGATCATTGTTAGGGAGAGTAGTGGATTTCATAAGCTCGAGGATCTAAAAAAGCACCGTTTCGCTTTTGGCAGCCCTTCGTCAACTATGAGTCATTTGGTGCCAAGACAAATGTTACATGATGAAGGCATCGATATTGATGATTTTTCCGGACACCATTTTTACAACAACCACAACAATGTTGCGTTGGCTGTATTGGCAGGTGATGCTGATGCAGGGGCTGTAAAAGAGGCTATCTATGAAAAGTATAGAGAGCGTGGAATTGTTGCTATAGGAGACACCGCGGAAGTATCTGAACACTTATTTATCGCATCTACGAAATTGGATCCCCAGATTCTCAGGAAATTGAAGTATGCAATGCTTAGCCTGAATCAAGATAATCCATCTACATCTTCAGTGTTGAAACCGATAAAACAGACGGCTACTGCTCTGGTTGATGCTAGCTCGAAAGATTATCAAGGATTACGGGATATTTTGAATGCACTTCGGAGTCGAGGTGTTAAATGGTAAATGAATCCAGACGTAGATCATCATTTTTCACTGTCACTATTTCCACAATAATATTTATGTGTTTACTGATTGGTGCGATTGGTGTTTTTGTGAGCCACCAACATGATCATCATATTGGCATCACAAAAGCTTTGGCTGAAGGGCAAATGGAAGTTATCTCCTTTATCACAAAAGAGGAGTTACAAAAAGGTAACTACGACTCTTTAGCGCTACTTTTTAAACAGTGGGCTGTTCAATATATAGAGATTGATGAAGTTGAGCTGGTATCGAAAAACGGTTTTATGATAGCGGGCTATGGTCCACTGAAGCCATCTGTTCGACGCTATATTCTGAATAGAGAAATCACATATTCATATCGAGGAAGAGCAAACCTGCTGCTGGCCTACAGCCTTGAAGGCGCATACAAAATGACCAATGATTTGATATTTCAGATGGTCATTGCAGGGTTAAGCATCTCGTCTGTTTTTGGTTTGCTTATTTTTCAATTCGCTTCTCGAAGGCAGGAAGCTGATCTGCTTAGCAATATGGTGGATGAGTTACAGGATGCTGAGTCCAGAAATAAACGCTTGGCTGCCTATCCTCGAGCTAACCCGAACCCCATTGCTGCTTATGATCTAAATGGAAATGAGATCTTTTGTAATCCTGCATTCACCAGATTAATAGGTCTTTTACACGCAGATGACAGTGGAGTTGTTTTACCTGAGAATCATCGAGAGATACTTGCAAGAATGGGGCAGGGTGAGCATCAACTCTATGCGGAAGTAGATGCAGGCTATAAGCATCTACTTCTCCACTATCAATGGATAGACCTGGTGAAAGAGGTCTACGTCTATATACAGGATATTACGGCCCTGAGACTGGCAGAGCAGGCATTGATAGATGAGCGAAATCAGGCGCGTACTACACTCTCATCCATTGCTGATGCGGTTGTGACGACTGATACCAGCGGTCGAATAGTTTACCTCAATGAGTCAGCAGAAAATATTATCAAGCAGGATTCAGATAAAATTATCGGTAAGCGATTTGAGAATATATTTATATTAATGGATGAAGATAATAAAACACCAATAGTTAATTCACTTCTTCAGGCTCAACTCAATAAGTCAGATACTGTATTCAGTACACAGGCTATTTTAGCGCTCACAGATGGGGATACGCTGAATGTAAGTGTTACTGCGACCTCTATTATCAGTCGGGAGAGTCAAAGCTCAGGTGTAGTGGTCGTCATACGGGATGTTACTCGAGAAAAACGTCTACAAGAGGAGTTGTATCGCCAAGCCAGTCACGACAACCTTACAGCCCTGATGAATCGAAATGCATTTGAGACACACCTCGAATTGGCGCTTGAGTCAGCACATGGCAGGGGGCATGAACATATCCTTTGCTTCATGGATTTGGACCAATTCAAGGTTGTGAATGATACCTGTGGGCATGTGGCGGGTGATGAGTTATTGCGCCAGATTGCAACAATTATGCGAAAACATTTTCGTGGAAGTGATGTGTTGGCGAGGATTGGTGGAGATGAGTTTGGTTCTATACTGAGTGATTGTCCGCTTGCGATGGCGCTGGAACGTGTAGATCGGCTTCGTAATGAAGTACATGAGCATACATTTACCTGGGAAGGCCACAGTTTCAGAGTTAGCATAAGTATAGGTGTAGTTCAGATAGATCAATACAGTGAGAGCGCCTCAATATTGATGAGTTCAGTTGATTCAGCTTGCTATTCCGCTAAAGATGAAGGCAGAAATTGCGTCCATGTTTATGAGCAAGATAGGGACTCCTCGAAGCGGTTATTAGGGCAAATGCAATGGGTTTCGCAGATAAATAGTGCATTGGAAGAGGAGAGGTTGTTGCTTTATGTACAACCTATAGTTGACCTGCATAGTGTTGGTTTAGAGACAAAAGCTGTAGAGATACTGGTCAGAATGAGATCGCAAGATGGTGAATTGATACCACCTGGCGCATTCCTTCCTTCAGCTGAGCGTTACGACTTGATAGATCGTATTGACTATTGGGTTATCGAACAAGTTATGCGTCTCTTGATGAAATCAAAAGCAGAGTATCCTGATTGTTTTATAAATATATCTGGCGCGACATTAAGTCGTAAAAAACTCTCTTTTATTCTTAAGGGTCTATTCAAAAAATATGAAATTAATCCACGAAAACTGATTTTTGAAGTAACAGAAACAGCTGCAATTCAGAATTTATCGAGTGCTTTGACAATGATTCATGATTTGCGGGAGATCGGTTGTCGTTTTGCGCTGGATGACTTTGGCTCGGGCCTCTCATCGTTTGCATACCTTAAGAGCCTACCGGTAGATTATCTAAAAATTGACGGTATGTTTGTTAAGGATATGCATACAAACCCTGTAGACAGGGGTATGGTGGAAGCGATTAAGACTGTTGCTGACACTATGAAACTGACAACAATCGCAGAATTTGTTGAAGATAGTGCAATTCTGGTCGAGCTGCAGCGCATAGGTATCGATTTAGGTCAGGGATTCAGTATCGCAAAGCCCAGACCAATCGAAGAGTATCTTGCAGAGTTACATGACCAAAACAATATTATCTGGCTTTAGCTATATGGCTACATATTAGGCCAACCCTGGCAAAGGGAAATAATTCCCACGAAAGTAGAAGACAATCACGATGAAATTCATTGTGATTGTCAGGCTACTGCATAATAAATCTTAGTTAACCAGCTTATGGTACATCTGGCGACTAGCTTGACCAATCACAAGAAAGAGGATGAAGGAGATGCTAAGAGCTGAAAGGATTGCTGCGATGCTTGCCAGACCAATGCCTAGCCAAGTTAAAGTATCCATTTTAATGATCCTGAGTTACTGCTGACAGGTAGAGTGCAGAAGCTTATCATTATATTTGCATAGATGAATAGAGTAAGTTGTTATTATTTGACATGGTCGTCAGTTATTTTGATATATGTCAATTAGACATTGATTAATATGGTGGTTCTTAAAATATAAAGCCCTATAGGCAGATAATTGAACCTTTCTGTTTTTTAGCCAAATACATCTTCCTGTCTGCTCTTCTGATCAATTCGTCGATTTCGATGGTTTCACCAGGCACTATTTCAGTTATTCCTATACTTAATGAGTGCTCTGGGTATTTGCTGGAAAACTTTTCGATTATCCTTTTGCAAATATTATTTGCATTACCAATATTGCAATCTGGCAGAACCAGACAAAATTCGTCACCACCGTATCGACATGCAACATCAATATCTCTTACGCAGCATTTGAGTACCTTGCTTGTATATTTCAGAATTTCATCGCCTTTTACATGCCCTTGCTTATCATTGATCTGTTTAAAATCGTCGATATCAAGATAGACTAAAGAGAGTTTTGATTCCCGTCTTCTTGATACGGATAGCTCTCTATTGAGTATGTCCTGCATTGCCCTGCGATTGTGTATGCCTGTAAGGGCATCAAGTTTTGCCAGTTCTTCGAGTTGTTTTGTTCTCTCTGCAACTTTACCTTCAAGGCTTTCTGCATATAGTTCGGTCTTTCTTTTTTCTATTTCAATCTCTTCTACCAGGCTGGCAATATAAGTATCAAACACCAGTGTTGTATCAAAATAGAACAGGCTCTCTAAAATATTTAAAGTAGACTTCAATGTCTCACTATTATCTATATTGTTTTGTAGAGTCCTTTCTATTAACTCTTTTAAACTTTTTACTGCAGAGAGATAGAGTTTGGGTTCTACGCCTATGTGTTTGTGAACCAGGCCGATTCTCAATCTATTATTGACATATTCGGCGCCATATTCGCCAGAGAACATGTCAATCACATATTTACGCTGGGCATTCCGCAGACGTATCAATGTATCGGCGTCTCCGATCAGAAGAGAAATTTCATCAATTTCTGTCTGTTTTTCGTAAAATTCGTTGACTATTTCATCTATATTCTCTTCTATCAGATATCTATAACCAGATAGAAGTTTCAATGCTTCAGGGCTTAGATTCAATAGCCCCATACGCTGGTTAATTTCACTATCTGTAATATGCATTTGTTCCAGCAAGGTTGTATCGGTACGTCGCATGTTTGTCACGCTGCTATCTTAAGTATTAGAAGATATAGAATATTCGATAAATTAATCACTCTTTCATTCCCTTCCATTCATACATATAGCTATCATGGATATATAATACTAGCCAGGTTAATTGTATTATTAACCCGACTGAAGATGGCTATTGAGGTTCCGGGTTAATAACTTGCCAATATAGATCAAATAGATCACACTTTAACACTGTAAAAGCTACCCTTTTATTATTAGGTGTTTACTGAATCATTTTTGAGTTTGGTAACTATTAACCCGGCGACTAAGTATGTGGTCTTCAGGCTTGAAATCCCTAACAATATGATTTTTAAAAAGGCAGACACACTTCGGCTGAAGACAACATACTTAGTCGCCGGGTTAATAATGTAGTGAGTCTCAACAAATATGTGCGGATAACACGATATGGCAGTTAGAAAATATGAAGGCATACATAATGATCCAAAAGGAGCGATGAATCCTACCGGTAATATTATTCGTGATGCCTGGGTATTCGGTCTGATCCCGGAAACTGAGACCTGTGAAGGATGGACGGTGCAGGGTATTGAAGCACTCTACGATAAGGTCACAACTGAGTGGGAAAAATATGGCCACTTAGTATCAAATCTGCCCCCTGATCTGGCAGAACGGCACGGCCGTATCTATCAGCAGGCAATTTCAAATGCCAAGGAAAAGGGGTGGGACCCGGAATTGGGTGAGGATGATTGAGGTCCTTGTGGCTGAAGGTATTAGTGAAATATTTTTTCGTCCTGATGAGTTGGCTTGTGAGCGCCTCACCATACCTGCGCCACTCTATAACCAATGCAGGCTGATGCTGACTCGTTGTCAGAACGAGCACATTTTTGTACCAATTCGATCAATGCAAATTCAAGCTGTGATTGATATGGAGGAGGTTATATTTGTCGACAACCTTGCCTATGCAGTCAGGGACGGAGAGGGTGGCAAGCTGATTCGTTTGGCTTGGAAGTTTCGCAGAGATAAGGAGAGAGAGAGTTTAACGGAACCTGCGCAAATAGACCTGATCTACTACGATGAGACGGCTCGGGAGCTGCATGTCAGATTGATAGGTGAATTCAAAAAGGCACTCGACCTAATGTTGCAACGCGCTAAAGAGGATGGGTGCCAACCTAGAGAAAAAAGGGTTTTGCCGTTTGACAGACAAAAAAACTAAGTTCTGCTAATCGAGAGTAACTCTCGATGCTCGATAGCACACTAGTATGACGCACCACACTAGGAGATCGGTGATGATCTACCCGGTTAGAGCAGCGAATACGCTGGGCAATCTTTCCGGTAGACGAGCTACGTCGTCAACGATGGAGTAACCATTTTCACCAAATATTCTTGATACATAACGGTCTGCATCAGGATCTAGTGTCAGGCAGTAGGTGTAGACACCTTGCATGGCGAGATCCTCAACTGCTTTCTTCGCATCGTGTCGAAGATATTGTGGATCACGCTCATCAATATCTGCAGGTTCACCATCAGTGACCAGTATGACAAGACGTTTTTGTGCATTTTGTTGGCTCAAGTGCCAACCTGCGTGGCGTAGTGCTGCACCCATACGGGTGGAGAGGCCTCCCTTCATGCCTGCCATCCGTGCCTTGGCTACATCGTCATAAGATTGTTCGAAATCTTTAAAGCGGTAGTATTGAACATCGTGCCGACCGTCTGATGCGAAGCCGTGTACAGCAAAGTTGTCACCTATGGAGTCAATGGCCCAGGAGAGCAGGCCAGCTGATTCGCGGGTCAGATCGAGAATGCTATCCTGCTTCTCGTAACCCTCTTCACCTTCAGCTATATCACCAATCTTTTCGTTGGTAGACTCTGAAAGGTCGAGCAGCAGAACAATCGACAGGTCACGAATATGGCGGGTTATACGGATGTTGATTCTTGGATCCGGCATAACGCCGCGGCGGATGTCGATCATCGCCCTTACAGCCGCGTTCAGGTCCAGCTCCTCGCCCTCTTCATAACCACGACGACGTACAATTCCTTGCGGTTGCAGCGCATCGATCAGATGGCGGATACGCGAGGCGATCGGTTTATGTTTGGTCAGGATCTCGTCCATGATCTCGGGATCGCCAGAGCCCTGCTTGCGTTCGATCACGGTCGCCCAGTCGGGGCGTGCGAGTTGTACATGGTAGTCCCACTCGTTGTAGTGGTAGGGGTCGGAGACTGGCTCTACGCCTTCCATCTGGTTGTAACTGATCCCCATGTCTTCGTAGGGGAACAGCTCCGAGGAGAGTACCAGTATCTCATCCGGGTTGTCGTGGGTCATCTCAGAGTCTAGGTCATTGACGAACTCCATCAGACTGACGTACCGACGCACCGTCTTTTGTGAAGTTGGCAGATAGTCGATCCCCTTGGATTCGAACATGTTCTCAGAGAAGTCCCAGAAATAGCGGTTGTCATCACGGTAGGGTATCGGCCATTCGGAAAGAATACGCACACTGGGGATCTTGGCGATATTAACCATTTTGTTGTAGAAATCGATACCTGCCATCCAGGCTAAACGAGGCTCATAGGGGTCTTGCTTCAGTTTGACAACGAACTCATCGGCAATCTGGTTTATCGTTTCCATCTCGTCGCGGTAATCTGGGTCCATGATGGCGCGGGTGGTACGCATCATCAGATCCATGGTCTCATGTGGTTTACTCTGGTCGTCGTTCTCACCCGGCTCAGCGGTGAAGAATTTCAGCCATAATTTGCGCAGGCCTGGAAATTCGTTGTAAGCAAGATATTCAACCCGTGCATCCTCAAAGAGTTCGATCATACGCATCTGAGCTTGAGATAATTGCTCTGCTGAGATCGGTTGTCTGGTGTAGACCATATGAGCTGCAGCGTGGGCTGTGGTTGCCCGGTAGACTTCCATGCCATCGATACCACGGAAAGGGTCGAAGGCATCGGGGACGTGAATCTGAAAATCTTCGATATAAGGACGAATACCCTGACGTGATTCGAAATCACCAGCGGTTGGTCGCATGAAGAAGGCACGTGCCCACAATGCACGTAGATAGAAGTTAAGTTTTCTCTGATTGTCGATGAACAGGGTTCCACGACGTTCGGACTGCAGAATGGATCGGGACGATTCGGTCTGAAGGCCGAAGTAGGCCAATTGACCGTCGAGATCACGTTGGTGGGCCTGTGCCCCCCACATTACCCAGCGACGTAGACCACCTAAGGTCAGTTTGGAGAGCAGTTCGTCCAGGTTTTCCATCATCGGACGCAAACCGCGTGGTGCCTTGCCGGTCATCTGGTGCAGCAGCTTGAGGAAGCCACGCATTACTTCCGCATCACCCAGCCTGGCTGCGGCCAAAGGCAGATTGGCGACGATCAGGGTAATGACGCTGCCAGAAGTGTGGGAGGCCAGTTTCATCATCGCTTCAACGATGTCAGGAATGATGTCTTCACCAACCTCTTTGGCAACGCCGGGCATCTCCTGCACGTAAGTCAGTACCAGATCCTGGCCGCGACCGAGTGTACAGAAGGCGCGCATGCCTTCGAGATAGTTTTGCAGGCCTCGCGGGGACATCACACGCTGGGCTTCGTGATACGAAGATTCGAGTGCTTCCGCATGTTCATGATCACCTTGATCGAGGCAGGTGACGTATTCGGTGAAATCGACACTCATAACATATTACTCGCTGGCTACTTAATAACCGTCCGTAGTGTTGCAAGTCGACTGCCGGGGTTGGTGCGGCAGGGCCGCACCCTACTGATCCCTCTACATCAAGAGGCAGGGCTGTCGATTAACCACTCAGAAATGCATAAGCAATTGATGCAGAGCGGTTAACTATGCGAAAAACCACATTTGCGTTTATTCGCATGCATTAGCGGACAAAATCCTAAAAATAGGTGTTTACCGCGGCACTAAGGGTATCGCGCATATCCGGATCGTCGGTCAACGGAGTGACCAGTGCCATTTGACAGGCATCCATGGGGCTAATGCCCTTGCCGACCAGTTGTGCCGCATAGACCAGCAGGCGGGTGGACATACCTTCGTCCAGACCATGCCCCTTCAGGTTGCGTGAACGTTGTGCAATCTGCACCAGTTTCTCGGCGGTTGCACTGTCAACGTTGCCCTCGTGAATGACAATTTCAGTCTCGACTTCGGTATCCGGATAATCGAAGTCCATACCGCCAAAACGCTGTTTGGTCGACTGCTTGAGGTCCTTCATCAGGGATTGATAACCCGGGTTGTAGGAGATGACGATCTGGAAGTCCTCGTGGGCCTTGACCAGTTCACCCTTCTTCTCCAATGGCAGTTCGCGACGATGGTCGGTCAATGGGTGGATCACTACAGTGGTATCCTGACGGGCTTCGACCACCTCGTCGAGATAGCAGATGGCGCCTATACGGGCGGCGACGGTCAAAGGGCCGTCCTGCCACTTGGTGCCGTTGATATCGAGCAGGAAGCGCCCAACCAGGTCGGAGGCGGTCATGTCTTCGTTACAGGCTACTGTAATCAGTGGCTTTTGCAGCTTCCACGCCATATATTCGACGAAGCGGGACTTACCGCAACCGGTGGGGCCCTTCAGCATAACCGGCATGCGGGCGTCGTAAGCTGCCTGGTACATCTCCACCTCGTTCTTCACCGGGCGGTAGTAGGGCTCATTACTAATCAGGTACTGGTCGCGGTTGATATCACTCATTGTCTTATTCCTTGTCGGGCATCTGCATAGGCCCGCTCTGCAGGTTCAGAAATAGATTGAAAATGGTGCTTGGCTATGGACAGTATTCCTGGTGTACATAGCCAAGCATCATTGGCCAGTGGTAGTCGTTCCCCGCCCTGTAGATTGGGCGGGGAACGAGCGCTTAAGTCTGAAGTGAATCAGAACTTAAGTAGGTGTACCACGGTAGATAACCATCGAAGCACCGGCACACTGGGCGTAGTTGTCCAGGCCCAGCAGACGCACATGGTTGTCCGGGTGAGCCTGGTGGCAGGCCTCACACTCGGCCAGGATGGCGTCGACATCGGTCTCACCGAACATGGGTAGTTTCCACATGTACCAGTAGCTGCCGGACGCGTTCTGCGGCTCGGTGTGCTCGATGGATGGATTCCAACCCTTGGAAACGATGAAGTCGATCTGGGTACGGATCTGTTCAGGGCTCATGGCCGGCAGGTAGGAGAAAGTCTCGAACTTGCGGCTGTCGGTATCTTCCAGACTGGAAGCATAATCCTGCATTTCACTCATTTGTATATACCTCAAAAATTAGTTTCGGACTCGCTTTGGCTTGCTCAGGAGTGGGGCCGGCAGAGCGCCGGCTCTCTTCTCCACGCCACTATATTGGCGGACTCCTGCAGCTCCACTCGATCCACTATTTGTGAGAAACGTCCAACTTGTCGACAGTGTCGAATTCGAACTTGATCTCTTTCCAGGTTTCCATAGCGGCTTTCAGCTCAGGGCTGTGGCCGGCAGCAGCAGTGAGAATCTCCTTACCTTCCTTCTCCAGCTCACGGCCCTGGTTACGCGCTTCAACACAAGCCTCAACCGCAACACGGTTCGCGGCTGCGCCAGCAGCATTGCCCCAGGGATGACCCAGAGTGCCGCCACCGAACTGCAGTACAGAGTCGTCACCAAAGATGCTGACCAGTGCAGGCATGTGCCATACGTGGATACCACCGGAAGCAACCGGTAGAACGCCAGGCATTGCGCCCCAGTCCTGATCGAAGAAGATACCTCGTGAACGGTCTTCCTTAACGTAGGAGTCGCGCATGATGTCGATCCAGCCCAGAGTCGCGTCACGGTCGCCTTCCAGCTTGCCGACAACGGTACCTGAATGCAGATGATCACCACCGGAGAGACGCAGGATCTTGGTCAGTACGCGGAAGTGGATACCGTGGTGTGGGTTACGGTCGAGTACAGCGTGCATGGCGCGGTGAATGTGCAGCAGCATGCCGTTGTCCTGACACCACTGTGCCAGCTGGGTGTTCGCAGACCAGCCACCGGTGATGTAGTCGTGCATGATGATCGGCGCGCCGATCTCTTTCGCATACTCGGCACGCTTCATCATTTCGTCAGAAGTTGGTGCGGTAACGTTCAGGTAGTGACCTTTACGCTCGCCGGTCTCAGCTTCAGCTTTGTGGATCGCTTCCATAACGAAGTCAAAACGATGTCTCCAGCGCATGAATGGCTGAGAGTTGACGTTCTCATCGTCCTTGGTGAAGTCGAGACCACCACGCAGACCTTCATAGCAGGCACGGCCGTAGTTCTTGGCAGACAGACCCAGTTTCGGTTTGATGGTACAGCCCAGCAGTGGACGACCATACTTGTTCAGCAGGTCACGCTCTACCTGAATGCCCTGAGGAGGACCATTACAGGTCATTACGTAAGCGATCGGGAAGCGAATGTCTTCCAGACGCAGAGCACGCAGGGCTTTGAAGCCAAATACGTTACCAACCAGTGAAGTCATAACGTTAACTACTGAGCCCTCTTCGAACAGATCGATCGGGTAGGCAACGAAAGCGTAGAAACAGGTATCGTCGCCTGGCACGTCTTCGATGGCGTAGGCGCGTCCTTTGTAGTAGTCCAGGTCGGTCAGCAGATCGGTCCAAACAGTTGTCCAGGTACCGGTGGAGGATTCAGCGGCAACAGCAGCTGCAACCTCTTCACGTGGTACACCAGGCTGAGGGGTAACTTTAAAACACGCCAGTATGTCAGTGTCCTTAGGTGTGTAATCGGGCATCCAGTATGTTTCGCGGTACTCTTTTACGCCCGCATCATATTTCTTGGCCATTTTTGCGATTCCTCCAGATTTAGGATTGCGTTGCCTTGAAAATCAGCGATGGAAGGTTCTATTCCACGCGGTTGCTAATAATCAGTCTCTTTGTGCATAACACTACTCAAGGTGGATGAATTATTAGGGCAGAAGCCGATTAAGGGAAGTCAGTTCTTTTGATTGAGTGTATAAATAAATACTTATACCACTTTCGATTTGTGGTAGATTAGCTGATAGCTGTTCAAATGGGGAAAGAGGGATTAATCATGCATTTCACACTACGTCAGCTGAGTGTTTTCAAGACCGTCGCAGAGCACCTCAACTACACGCAAGCAGCGCGGACGTTGCATCTTAGTCAGCCTGCCGTCTCTATGCAGGTCAAGCAGTTGGAAGAGTCAGTCGAGTTACCCCTGTTTGAGCAGACGGGGAAAAAAATTCAATTGACTGAGGCTGGTCGGGAGGTCTTTCAGTATTGCCGCACTATATTTCAGACCATCGAAGAGATGGAGGAGGTGATTGCCTCGCTTAAGGGACTGGACACTGGACACCTGGATATCTCAGTTGCAAGTACAGTTAACTATTTCGCACCTCGTCTTCTGGCTGCGTTCAGTCGCCAGTTTCCTGGTATCGATCTACGCTTGGATGTGACCAATCGTCAGCGTCTGATGGCTCAATTACAGAGCAATGAGACAGATTTGGTATTAATGGGCCGCCCCCCAGAAGATAGCGATCTGGAGTTTGAACCATTTATGGATAATCCTCTGGTGGTAATCGCACCACCTGGCCATCCACTGGAGAGTGAGCAGCGTGTTCCTGCCAGCCGTTTGAGTGAAGAGGTTTTTATCATGCGCGAGGCGGGTTCTGGAACCCGACTCGCAATGGAGCGCTATTTTGCTGAGCAGCAGATTGAGATCAGAACCGGTATGCGGATGACACGTAATGAAGCGATAAAGCAGGCGGTGCGTGCGGGCATGGGGTTAGGCGTCGTCTCGACCCACACCATTGAACTGGAGCTTGAGACCGGGCGTTTGGTGGTGCTTGATATTGAAGGTTTCCCTCTAAAAAGGCACTGGTATCTTGTTTACCGCAGAAATAAGCGTCTGGCACCTGCCGCTAGGGCCTTTCACGATTTCGTGATGTCTGAGGCACAGCACATCAAAGATGAGCCAGTTTGAATGCAGTAAACCGGCTGAGGGGTTATAATCCTTTTTCAGCCAGCATCACCATGGAGTCGTCCAAATCATGTCAGATCAGGGCACAACGGATAACATCTCTCACAACAGGGGTGACTATCCAATCCTGAATCAAATCAATTCTCCGGGTGAGTTACGTCAACTCGATCCAATCAAACTCCGACCTCTGGCTGCAGAAATGCGTAGATTTCTGATCGACAGCGTCTCCCAGACAGGTGGCCATTTGGCGGCAGGATTGGGCGTGGTGGAGCTGACTATTGCCCTGCACTATGTTTTCAATACCCCCTATGATCGCCTGGTCTGGGATGTGGGGCATCAGGCCTATCCGCATAAGATTCTCACCGAACGGCGTGAACGTATGGGGACACTACGTAAGAAAGGGGGGCTTTCGGGCTTTCCCAAACGCAGTGAAAGTGAATATGACACCTTCGGTACAGGACACTCCAGTACCTCGATAGGTGCAGCTTTGGGTATGGCTGTTGCCTCAAAGCAGAAGGGGGAAAACCGAAAAGTCGTTGCTGTCATAGGTGATGGGGCAATGGGAGCCGGAATGGCCTTCGAGGCCCTGAATCAGGCCGGCGCACTGGATCAGGATCTGTTGGTGATCCTCAACGACAATGATATGTCGATCTCCAAACCTGTGGGTGGCTTTAGCAACCATTTGGCGAGGCTCCTTTCCGGCAAGGTCTACACCAGTATGCGTGAAGGTGGAAAATCGGCCTTGAGCCATCTGCCTCACCAGTTCAGCGACATAGTCGGTAAATGGGAAGAGCATATGAAGGGTATGGTGATGCCCGGTACCCTCTTCGAAGAGATGGGATTCAACTATATCGGTCCAATTGAGGGACACGACTTTGACACCTTGGTCGCCACACTGCACAACATGCGACATATGCGGGGCCCACGCCTGCTGCATGTTGTGACCCAGAAGGGCAGAGGTTATGTGCCTGCTGAGCAGGACCCCTGTGTCTATCATGGTGTTACCCCCTTTGATCCAGCGACAGGAAAAATGGAAAAAGGAGCTGGGCAGAAGAGCTACACACAAGTCTTTGGTGACTGGTTATGTCAGGCAGCTGAGCAGGACGAAAGATTGGTTGCGATTACTCCGGCAATGAGCGAAGGCTCTGGCATGGTCGAATATGCAAAGCGTTTTTCCCAACGTTACTTCGATGTAGGAATTGCGGAGCAACATGCTCTGACCTTCGCTGCAGGTCTGGCCTGTGAAGGTCTGAAGCCGGTGGTTGCCATCTATTCAACTTTTCTGCAGCGGGCTTATGATCAATTAATCCATGATGTTGCTCTGCAAAACCTGGATGTCACCCTGGCAGTGGATCGGGCAGGGCAGGTGGGTGCGGATGGGGCCACTCACGCCGGTTCTTTTGATCTCAGTTATGCCCGGGCTATTCCCAACATGGTGATTATGGCGCCTGGGGATGAAAATGAGTGTGCTCGATTACTGCAAACAGGCTTTAACTACACTGGTCCAGCTTTAGTCAGATACCCTCGCGGTGCAGGACCAGGTGTGGATGTTGAATCAGAGTCCATCCCTATACCCATTGGGGAGAGTGAGGTCAGAAGGCGTGGTAAGCATACCGCACTGTTGGTATTTGGAAGTCCGCTTTCAGTGGCGCATCAGGTGGCAGATCATGTCGACGCGACTTTGGTCAATATGCGATTCATCAAACCTCTGGATGAGAACATGGTTCGGGATCTTGCCAAAACGCATGAGATTCTAGTGACAATCGAAGAGAATGTTATTCAGGGTGGTGCCGGTTCTGCAGTCAATGAGTTTCTGGTCTCAGAGGGTATACAGACCAAAATGGTTAATCTCGGATTGCCGGATCGCTATCTGGATCACGCCAGCCATCAGCAACAGCTTGCAGAAGCTGGTTTGGATTATGCCGGAATTCTTGCAGCGATTGAGCGTGCCAGTCGTGAGAGTAAATTACGTCTGGCTTGATGCGTAATGTTACAGATCACACCACTCTCTGCTTTTGATGACAACTATATCTGGATGCTCAGAAATCCAGGGGCCTCACAGGCTGTGGCAGTAGATCCCGGTGATGAGACGCCAGTATTGAACTGGTTACATGAGAATGGCATGACGCTTAGTGCTGTTTTGATTACACACCACCACTATGATCATGTTGGTGGCGTGCCAGAACTCAAACAGGCCTTTCCCGAGCTGAAAGTATTTGGGCCAGCTGGGGAATCGATCAAGGGGGTTACTGAAACCTTGAGAGAGGGTGACCGGCCAGTAATTCCCGGTCTAGAGGCTGATTTTCAGGTGCTTGAAGTGCCTGGCCACACAGCTGGACATATTGCCTATTTCGGAGAAGGTGGGCTGTTTTGTGGTGATACACTGTTTGCTGCAGGTTGTGGCCGCGTTTTCGATGGTACTGCGGAGCAACTGGCGGGCTCTCTGCAACGGATTGCACAACTGCCCGAGCAAACAAAAATATATTGTGCCCATGAATATACTATGGATAATTTAGGCTTCGCCCGTTGGGTGGAACCTGAGCGTCAGGCCATTATAGAACGTATTGAGTCTGAGCAGCGAAAACGCCAAGACGGAGAGCCAACCCTGCCTTCCAGTCTGGAAGTGGAGTTGGAGACAAATCCATTTTTGCGCACAACAATAAAGAGTGTGATAGCCACTGCGGAAAAGATATCGGGTAAATCACTAACCTCCCAAGCTGAGGTTTTTAAAGTGATACGCCAATGGAAGGATAGTAAATACGATTAGAATTAAGGAATCTCTGAACAGGTTGTGGAGAGGCTTTTACCGCCAAAATCTACCCTTCCTGGATTTTTTCAGAGGTCGCCCAAGATGGGAAATTTGCCGATTGGTTTATTAAGGATCAACAAACCGTGAACACAGGGATGATGAGATGTCCTTTACAACGATAACCAAAATATCTGGTCGCAAGGATCTACCTCTTGCAACCATCCTGCTTATTCTGACTACGCTTTCTATTTTCATCATCTGGCAGTTGGATGATAACTCAGCTTTGTCTGAGATATTGTCCGACTATCAGAGTTCCGGACTTCACGAATATGAAAAGAGACAGTATGAGGCCTACCTGGAAAAGTACATGACAGTTCCAAGTGCGGCACTGTCGAAGCTGGACGACACAACACAATGGGAACAGTTTGTAAGAATTCAGTCAGATACAACATTTCAATTCTGGTTGTGGAATGGCAACTTTGATGGCGCTCAGAATCAAGACCATTTGCAATGGAAAGAGAAGCATTCACAGCTGATCAAACGCTTTAGTGACGTTACTTATATTGAGTATGGTCTGGTTGCTGGAAAGATGAATGGGCTGTCACTCTTCGGTCATATGTTTCTGCACGCAGGCGTAATACATCTGTTAAGCAATCTTATTGTCTTGGGTTTATTGGGTCTGATGGTTGAGAGACTGCTGGGTAGGGTTCTATTTCTCGGGATTTATCTTACTTCGGGATTGGTTGCGGCTATTCTCGCATTGTCTATCAATCCAGCCGGCTTGCTTCATATGGTGGGCGCTGGCGGTGCTATTTCCGGAGTCTTGGGTATGGCGACTGTTATTTTGGGACGCAGAAAAATAGCACTCTTCGAACTTTTCGGTATTAATGCCAATCAGTTGGCTCTGCCTCTATTTGTGATACTGCCGTTCTGGTTAGCCATTGAATTAATACAGCTTGCCCTATATTCCGAGAGTCAAATCCAATATTTGACTCATATTGGTTGCTTTCTTATTACAGCAACAGTAACACTACTGTTAAAACATACTAAATGGGTTTTCGGTATTGAGTTATCTGATGAGGCTGAGGGGGCATCTGATGTAACACCCAGATTGGCATCTGCCAAGGATCTTTGCCAGTCTGAAAATCACAAAGAGGCGTTACGTCTACTTCGTCGACTCTATCGGGAAGCGACTAGCAACAGCGAATTTTTGTCACTCTACTATCAGTGCAGTCGAGCCTTGCCTGAAAGCGAAGACTTCCATCGGGCTGCCCGTGCCATTTTTAGTCTGGATGACAGAGACAGCAAATCAGTTGATTTGATTCGAGCGACCTACATCGATTATGTCAGGCTTGCCCAGCCTGGACCGAGATTTACTGAAAATATACTCTATAGATTGGCAGAGCTGTTTGTCGATCGGAAATGGTGTGATGAAGTCGATGGGATCATGTCACTGATGCATAAGAAAAGGGCTGCATGTCTCTTTGCGAGTAATCTACCCTATAGATATGCGAAATTACTTGATGAGCAGGGGCGGACTGTTGACGGTACTGAGTATCTTAAAAGTATTGTTTAACTGCTACAGGTGTGGTTGATCAGCATAGATCATGAGTATCAAGGTAGGGTGGGGCCATGCCCCACCAAAAGCCGTCAGACGTCCACTATGTATAAATGATCAGCATAGATCTTTATTTAAAAATACAGCGACAATTTCATTTCGAATTCCAGCTTCTCTGGTGGGGCATGGCCCCACCCTACAAAACTAGCAGAGGTCATGAGTATCCACGGTAGGGTGGGGCTATGCCCCACCAAAAGGTGTCAGGTGTCCACTGTTTATGCGTGATCAGCATAGATCTTTATTTACAAATACAGCGACAACTTCATTTGATTTTCAGCTTCTCTGGTAGGGCATGGCCCCACCCTACAAAATAGAAGTGAGTTAATGTGCTTTCCAGTTAATCTTCAGGTATACAGATTTTGTTCTCACCAACCGCCTTAAGTGTTCGATAGAAGAGAAAAGTAACCACCAGGGTAAGTACTGAAAGCAACAGCCACCCAATGATTGCAAAGCCTCTCTCATTGGTTGTCTCATACATCAGCAGAGATGCGATGGTGATCGCAGCCAATGGAAAAGAGTAGGCCCACCAGGAGAGGAAAAATTGCAATCGGCTAAAACGAATTGCCATACTTGCCAATAGCAGTGTCAGAAAGAGACCGCTGTAGTATAAGACGTGGGCAAAGTTGTCCACACCGCCATTCAATTTTACATAAGAGATAAAGCCAACTGCTGGTGGCGCGATAAGTATGAAGAAGGTGGGCATCAACTTATCTGGTAGTGGATTATGGAATAGCACGCGATAAATGATGATAGTGAAAAGCACCATCCAAAAAACGATACCTATACTGAAAAAGAACCAGGAAATTTCATAGTGTCCATGAGTTGTTCCTGCGACGGGTACCAGCACATTTCCAACCACTGGAATGAACCAGGCAGGATTGATGTGGTGGATTTCAAACTTGTCATGATGAATCCAGATATTCATGACATACAAGGTAAAGCCAAGATGAAGTGCGCTACCGATTGACCAAAGCAGATAGGAGATGGCCGGCTGTGTCTGCAGTAGTGTAATCGAGAGAAGAATAAGGCTGATAGAGACAGCTGGAAAAAAATTGAGTTTGACTGGATGGTTCAACTCTTTAACCACTTGCTCGGGATGGCGCATTAATTTCATGCTGTAAATCACAAGTAGAATTATAAAAACAACCACTGTGAATGGAATCAGTGCCATTTCAATCCTGAATGGAAGTTGAAAGCCTACTTGGGCCTTTTCCCAGGCAATGCATAGGCCAGCCAATCCCATAACCATAGCGAAAAATGAGATTGGGAAATAAGCCAGACGAGAGTCTTCTTTCATATTGAAATTATCCGCGCAATTGCCAGTTTAAGGAACCTCTGATCAATTCGTGAACTCGCATCTTCGTCCTGAATTAATCAGAGGTTCCTTCAATGTTGACTAAAAGAGTATGTTAAAGTGCCTGGGTGGACATTGAAAAATATCAAATGCCTCATGAAGTGTGTGGGAAAGGAGTGAGCACGCTATTCCGTCTGAAATTTATCTTGATGGTTTCCACGGGTATAAAAAAGCCGCCGCGCTGAAGGCGCGGCGGCTTCATATTCCTTACCGTAGGAAGGAATCAGACGTTGCGTGCGTCCATCATACGTTCGATGATGGGTTGCAGAATGATCTCCATTGAGAAGCCCATCTTGCCGCCAGGTACGACGATCGAGTTACGTCGAGACATGAATGAGCCATCGATCATCGACAACAGATAGGGGAAGTCCATATCAAATTTCTTAGGGTCGCTGAAACGAATTACCACAAAGCTCTCATCGGGCGTAGGAATGTCACGCGCTATGAAAGGGTTTGAGGTATCCACTGTTGGTACCCGCTGGAAGTTAATGTCAGTCCGTGAAAACTGAGGTGTGACATGGTTGATGTAGTCGGGCATACGTCGCATGATGGTGTCGACGATCGCTTCTTCACTGTAGCCCCGCTCTGCATTGTCGCGGAAAATTTTCTGGATCCACTCCAGATTGACAATTGGCACTACGCCAACACCCAGATCTACATTTTTGGCGACGTCAACATCACCATCGACCACCATGCCGTGCAGACCCTCATAGAACAGCAGGTCTGTACCTTCCTCAATCTTCTCCCAAGGGGTGAATTCCCCTGGCTTCTGGTCACAGCCCAGGCGACTGTTGTGTTCAGCAGCTTCTTCAGGGCTGTGCAGGTAGTAGCGCTTGTCACCACTGCCTGTCTCGCCATAGTTCTTGAAGAGGCTCGCTATCTTATCGAAATGGTTGGCATCGGGGCCGAAATGGCTGAGTCCTTCAGACATTTTTTCGCGCATTTCAACCCGGGTGAAGCGATGGAAACTGTCGCCTTCGACAACTGCGGGTTTAATGCCATCACGATAGAAAATGTGTTCGAAAGCTCGCTTGACAGTAGTAGTGCCGGCGCCTGATGAGCCAGTTACGGCCACCACTGGATGCTTTTTTGACATGTGCTTCTCCCTAATTTAATCATTGTAATGGTTATGTCCGGCGCCCTCGATGGGAGCTGTTTTTTTATCTCCGGACCAGGTTTTGAGAAAAAAAATGGTTGCCAACTATAACACGGCATTTCTCCATTTCCAGCGTATTAGGGTATAGGGGCAGCTTATACGATTGACCCTTTTCAGAAATTAATCAGGTATTTCAATATGGATAGCGTTGATGTTGCGATGCAATATCAGACGCCCTCTGATAGGTATAAAAACGTTAAAAAAGTGTGTTGTTGAGCCACAGATGGGTCTGTATGCCGATGAAAAAGCCCAACATGATCGCAGGTGTCCAGCGCAGGTGAGAGAAGAAGGTGTATTTACCATTGGACTGTCCCATCAGGGCTACACCCGCTGCGGACCCGATAGAGAGCAGGCTACCACCAATTCCAGCGGTGAGGGTGATCAGCAGCCATTGGCCGAGGGACATCTGCGGGGCCATATTCAATACCACCGACATGGTGGGTATGTTCTCCAGCACTGCAGAGGCCATGCCGATAGTAACATTGGCGGCAGTCGCGCCAAGCTGAATATAGAGGATCTCGGAAGCTATTGTCAGATAACCCAAATAACCCAGACCACTGACACAAAGGATGACACCACCAAGAAACAGCAAGGTATCCCACTCGGAGCGGGCCACTCTCAGAAAGACGTCGAAGGGCTGGCGGCTCTCAACCACCACTGAAAAATCGGCTGTTTCAGATGTGATGACCCTTTCGTTACTGGGTTCATGGGTTTTTTTCAGGTAGTAACCGAAGAATTGCAGATAGGATAGTCCGGTCATCATGCCAATTGTTGCTGGCAGCCCCAGCTGGCCCTGGAAAACCACTGCGGTGGCTATGGTGAGCAGAAACAGCCCCATGATTCGTTTTGCACCCCGACTCATTCTGACCTGCTCCTGGGGGAGGCTGAGTTTGCCCGAGGGTAGTGCAAAATGCATCATCACTGCCGGTATCAGGTAGCTGATCAATGCCGGCAGGAACAGGTTGAAAAAGGAGAAAAAATCAACACGACCGGTAGTACTGACTATGTTCTGTTGCCACACCATCAGAGTGGTGATGTCACCGAAGGGGCTATAGGCGCCGCCAGCGTTGCAGGCTAATACGACATTAACACAGGCTAAAGCAACGAAGCGGTGGTTATCCCGTTCCAGATTCAGCACAACTGCCCCCATTAGCAGGGCTGTTGAGAGATTATCCAGAAATGGTGAAAGAAAGAAGGCCGCTAAACCTGTAATCCAGAACATACGACGGTAACTGTAGCGCTGGTGAGCCACCCAGGTGCGCAGAGAGAGGAATACCTGACGTTCAGTCAGGGCGTTGATATAGGTCATCACCACCAGGATAAAGAGCATCAGTTCTGCATATTGCAAGAGGCTGTGTCTTAATGCCTGCTCAGCGTGGTGTCCCCCCACGATTTGGTGGGAATACCAGCCTATAAGTCCCCAGATGATACCGGCGGCAAGCAGCATTGGCTTGGATTTTCTGAGTTCTATGAACTCTTCCACACTCACCGCCACCAGGGCAAGAATAAACACTGACAGGCTGACCAGGCCAACCCAATGATTACTCATACTGTAACCGCCGGCCGACATGTGTTCAGCCAGCAGAATATCCGGAGCGAAGCAGAGTAAAATGAGGAGTGCCAGACGTTTAGTGAGGTTCATGATTACATCGTACTTCGGTGTTGTGTCAGTTCTCCAAGCATATCATTCTACATGGCCTGTTTGATGAATTTCTGAACAGTTGTGGCGATGAGGTTTTGGTAGGTTAACAGCTGCGCCGTTAAAGCACGACGCAGCTACTGCCCGAGTTCTAGAATGCACCTGCATTGATCCAGATATGGGTTGCAATACTGGCGAGATATCCCAGTGCAATTACTGGTGCCCACTTAAGGTGGCCGAAAAAGGTATATTTACCTCGTGCCTGCCCCATTAATGCTACACCAGCAGCGGAACCGATTGAGAGCATGGAGCCACCGACACCGGCGGTCAGGGTAACCAGCAGCCACTGCCCCATGGACATGTCGGGCATCATAGTCAGAACCGCGAACATTACCGGAATGTTATCGACGATCGCGGAAAGAACCCCAACCATGACATTTGCCGGGGTTGCATTCATTGCCGCTGTTAGCTCTAAGGCGCTACCCCACTGGTTGTACATCACTTCAGAGGCCATTGCCAGATAGCCGATAAAACCCAGGCCTCCGACACATAGCACGACACCGTAGAAGAAGAGTAGGGTATCCCACTCGGCTCGGGCCACCTTGTTGAACACGTCGAAGGAGACAATGTCGCCCATCTGACCGTCATGTTCAATTTCGGTAACGTCACCATTGGTCAATTGAGGGTGGTCACGATGGTAGGTCTTCTTGAGGTAAAAACCGAAAAATTGCAGATAAGCCAAGCCGGTTAACATGCCAATAACTGGAGGCATACCCAGGAAGTTGTGGAAACTCACTGCAGTTACAATGGTGGCAAGAAAGAAGACAATGATACGCTTGGCACCACGCTTCATCTCAACACTTTCACCCCCAGCATCAGGATTCTCATTGGGTACAGCAAACATCATGATTGCTGCAGGCACCAGCCAGTTGACAAGTGAGGGGACAAATAGTGCAAAAAAGGCCCAGAAATCAACAGGACCCTGAACGGTTGAGATGTTTTTCTGCCAGACCATGAGTGTGGTGATATCACCAAATGGGCTGAAGGCGCCTCCCGCATTGGCGGCCACCACTATATTGATACAGGCAAGTAGAATGAATTTGGTGTTAGTGCCCCCTACAGCGAGCACCACTGCACACATCAGCAGGGCAGTGGTGAGGTTGTCGGCTACGGGAGAGATAAAGAAGGCGAGTACGCCGGTGATCCAGAAGAGTTGACGGAAGCTAAAACCCTTACTGACTAACCATGAGCGAAGTTTTTCGAATACGTTACGCTCATCCATGGCGTTGATATAGGTCATCGCCACCAGCAGGAACAGCATCAGTTCGGCATATTCGAGCAGATTATGGCGCACCATCTCTTCCGCTGCATGGGGCATATCGTGGGTCTGATAATACCAGGCGATCAGACCCCATATCAGGCCAGCGGCGAGGATTACTGGCTTAGATTTTCTCAGATGAGTGAACTCCTCAGCCATCACCAGCAAATAAGCCACTGCAAAGATAGCGATGGCGGTAAATCCAACCCAATGCCCCGTTAAATCAAGATGATCACCATTGCCGCTGCTTGCTAAGGCAATTGCAGGCACAAATAACAATAAAAGCAGACTTGCGATATGTTTCACTAAGGTCACCCCAATTCAATTTTTTATAGATCTTCGGCACTTAAACGCACAATTCTCAATGAAGGCAGCAAGCGGGTCAACTTTTTTAACTGAACCCTTGTGACGGGTCTCGTATTCAATACTCACTATTAAAATCCGAAGCGATGGGCGGCAATAGGATGCAGCGGTCATTGATCCCCTTGAGGGTAGCTGTGTTCGAATCATTTTCTGGCTATGAAAAAGTCTGATGGTTGAGATGTTTTGCAAATAAATGGTTGGGTCAAGTGAATAAGTCACACATCAGTTATGAGTCATGTCATTGGTGGGAACAGGCTTCTTAATGCAAGCTGGCTGCAGATCGTAAAGATTTGTGGCTTGTGGATAAGCTAATGAAAAATAATAGGATTATTCCAGAAAAAGGGGAGGGGAGGCATCACGAGCTAATCCTGGCAAGGAGTGTGCTCTTGGCGCATATGTATGCGAGTAAGGTCCCCCCTGGGGATATTTTACGTTGCGTACGCAGATATTCTGAGGTGACTTTCTGGGAAGAGCTGATGTGTGTTGCCATAAATCCCAAGGCTGGCAAGTTGATTGCTATTGTCGGCAGGCATCAGGCTGAGGGCTATAGCGGCATACTTCGTCGCCACGGATCGGTTCAGTATGTACGGTTTTTCGTCGACTGGGGAGATCAGAAAGGCTACCACCCGCTGGGTTTGAGCCATTTTAAAGTCTGTGATGTCGGGCGGGACAAGGAGAAGGATGGTTATCCAATTTTTCACCTGGTCTCACTTGGCTTTGATGCTGAGCGGTATTGGGACGCATTGATACAGGGATTCCTTCCTAAAGTGCGAGCAGTTCTCTCTTGGAATCAGGTGCCAGAACTGGATACAGAGTTTATACCGGTGTTTGGCAACCGAATCGATTCCCAGATACGAGTCGATTCAGAAAAAGAGTTAATGCTGAATTTCAATATACCGGATGGAAGTGATCTGTTTGATTCATCGACTGAGCTGTCCAACGGTTGCTAATCCGGTAACTCATTAATCTGGATGAAGGACTGAACAGTGGGTGAAGTAGCAGAAGCTGTTCATGCAGTAAAAAACCTCCCTCCCTTCTATCGGCAGTAACAAGTCAATCTTCATTGGCAAGTGAATATGTCACAACTCATCTGTGTTCCATTCGATACGCCTCAAGGCCTGAGATTTGAAATCATATAGCCATACCAGATGGAAACGGCAGCAAGCAAAACGTTTCCCAGGGAGATCAAGTCTGGTGAAGCCGACAAAGATAGCGGACTCGGGCAAAGGAAGCCCAAACCAAATAACAGACCGGAGATAGGAAGATGACTGTTCACACTGATCACGAGATGTTCATCAATCAAAATGAATCAGCTTATGGATTTGATCAAATCGATACCACCGATTCAATGGGTGTAATCAATCCAACAGGCACCCTAACAGGGGCGTTTGCCTTCAATCAGCTTCTCTTATCGAGGAAAGAGCGTGTTGAAGGGTTGGGTAAGCGTCAGCTGGATGTTGTTTTTGGCCTGCTGATACTGGTTTTGGCCAGTCCGATTATTGTATTGACTGCATCTTTGATCTGGCTCAGTACCATGGGTAAGGATCCAGTCTTATATCGTCAGCTGAGAGTTGGATGGAAAGGGCGTGAGTTTTACGTCTGGAAATTCCGTAGCATGCGAACAGATGCTGAAAAGAATGGCGCTCAGATGGCAGCTAAAAACGATGCCAGAGTTACCCGAATCGGACGTTTCATTCGTAAGACACGAATCGATGAGCTGCCGCAGATTTTAAATGTTTTGAGAGGAGAGATGAGTCTGGTCGGTCCCCGCCCAGAGAGACCAGAATTCGTCTCAAAATTTCAGCGCCAGATTCGTGGATATGCTCTCAGACATCAGGTAAAGCCAGGAATCACCGGATGGGCACAAGTCAAATATCCTTATGGTGAATCAGTAGAAGATGCAGCACACAAACTCTATTACGATCTGACCTATGTGCGTAAAAACAGTGTGGTGTTTGATCTGATGATACTGCTTCGTACGATACCGGTGGTATTGACCGGACATGGGGCCAGATAGTTTGTATCTGACATGAGATGACAGTTTATTAGTAGATGCTGGACTATTTATAGCGAATAAATATTTAAATAACTTGAGGATCTGAAATGACCCATACTATCTCTCTTCGCGCGCTGGTTATTTCGATTCTACTCAATACAGTGCTCACTGCAAATCTCTATGCACATGATGATGGATTGACTTGTCATGAGCATCCTTGTACTGAAAATTATCCAGGTGGCGCTTGTTGGGATGGCTGGTTCAGAGATGTTGATGCAGGTGAATATCATCAGACATCCGGAGACTCACTTATCTCGTTAGCAGCTCTGATACACCGCTTTGACAATCTGGTTGTGCTTTCGGTCGGTGAATATGATTCAACTGTCGTAAGGCAGCTTCGTGCGGCAGTCACTGAATTGCGGCAAAACATTTTCACCATACTCTCCTTGCTAAATCGCTCAGAGTCGGCAGTTGACCCTAAAGAAAGTGAAGGTCTGCATCATGCTGCACTCATTGTGTACACCACAACAGAACTGAGCTTGCTTACAGAATTCAGGGATATGCACTCGGCGATTCGAGAGGATCATCATTTCATCCTTGAACTCAAGGACGTAACTCTATATTTATCCAGGCGCTATGGGTTGCCAGAGAAGATCCTTGTTGCCCTCGGAGATGCAGCCGCTTCTTGTTGATGTTTGCTGTTAGCAATCTGACCTGAGGCGCCAGGAGTGTCTAATCGTGGCAGTTACGAATAATTTGTTTCAATTCGCTCGGCAGTGTGGAAAAACCGAATCTTTTTCACACCGAACTTGGCAGAAGTACACACCATAACTTTTTTAGATGGAAAAAGCTTAAAGTTAAGGATGCTGCAGTTAATACATTAATTAACAATCAACGACCCGGAAGGAGTTACCCTTATGTTTATTGCAAATGATAAAGCGCTATATATTGATATTCGCAGTAGTGCAGAGGTGATGCTATATGGTTCGAAAAAGGGAGTTGATGCTCACATTCCTTATTTGGGTGGCCCGGTAGATGAGTGGAATGTCTTTCTGCAAAGCTACCGTTCCTATGCCAATAACAGCTTTATTAATGATATTTTTGACCTGCTCTGTGAATTTGATCTTTATCGGGACAGTGCAATTGTTTTGGTAGCCAGATCAAAACGTAAAGGGTTATTAGCCTCAAGTATTCTCAATGTGGCGGGGTATAGCAAAGTGATCGTAAAGGAATTTAGTGGCTATGAGGATAGTAAGGAGACTGTTGGCCAAGATGGTGAAAAAGGAGAAGCATCCCCTGCAGGGGAGGTGGCAGGTGTGGTATCAGATGTCAGTGAGTTTAAAAGCTTAGTGCATTGACGCTAAATGAAATGAGCTGGCGTGAATATAATAGAATATCTAATCTGTCAAGGCACCTATACCTAAGAGGCCTTCAAAGCGTTTGGTTGATAGAACCCTCTGGATAAGCTTGATTTTCAATACCGTTATGAAGTGTTAGGTTATGTCCTGAGAGGCTCGACTAAACACTTGAAAACCATTTCGTTTCTCAAGAATGATCCAAAGGGTTCTAGATGTCCATATTGGACATCAGAAACCGAGGTTATGAGGTGGTTGGCAAATTACATATAGTTTTCTGCCCACTGTTATCGTCGCACAGATTGAACCTTCTCTTACCACCATGTGCGATTCTGAGAGAATCTTGCCGTTCATGCCATGACCGTCCGGGTAGCATTTTTTGATGATTTCCTTTTTGCTCATATCTTCTTTGGATGTATCTTCTATGCAGGGTTCCACTCTTTCACCTGTGTTGGCATTCAAAATCGTGGAAGAGAAGTCTTTATTAACAGTCAGAACAATTTTTGATTCATCTTGTGTAAGAACTTTTGCATTACTGTATTTTGTGCGATTACATCCTGAGGTTAGTAGTGAGACTAGAACAAGGATTAGTAGTGTGGTTATGATTTTATTCATCTTTGTGCTCCTTTTATATACTAGAAAAGGTAAGTTGTTTTCAGGGTCATAAGGTATTCCTGTGATAAATGGAATAGGGTGGATTATCTGTAATCAAAGCCACAGTTGGGCATTTATCAAAAAAGACCGCTCAGGATAGTATGCTGATGATTGAGGTGTGCCAGTGCCAGGATTAGTGCTTTGATAATTGAATTCCTTATCGAATAAATTTTTTGTCAATATTTCAATTTTCCCCATTCTTTTGGGTAGCCGGAATCCAATTGTGAGATCTGCAACCCAAAACTGATCGCTATCCGTACTAGTGTCAATGGGGAGTATGTTTTCGATCTCCTGATCGACGTAGTTACCTGTGATTTTTGAATATAAACCAGAGGCATGAGCATAGGTTAAACCAAGGGCGGTGGTTTGGGTGAGCAGGGAGGCGGGTCTGTCAGCTTCAATGATGCCTTCAACAAAATCACGCTCAAATTTCTCATAGGAGTATTCACCTGTTATGCCAATGTTTGGATTTAACGAGTAATAGGCATAGAGTCGATGGTCTTGCTCTTTATGTGTCTCATCATTCAGGAATGTGTCATCAAACTCGTTTTCGATCTCCCGCTGAGTGATTTCGAAACCACTATGCAGATTCTCAGTGAAACTATGATCAAGTGCTAGTGCATATCGTATGGATTCTGCACCAAGATAATCATCAAAATACTGATTAAATCCTATCACTGAGGTGGGTGCTGATGTTTGGAGATTAATAATTTCAGGGCTAACTATCTTGAATGCTGCAACCCTGAAACTGGTGTCGTTCGAGATATCAATGCGGGCCCCAATTTTAGGATTGATTTTGCGTTTATCAAGGTTGAGATCGTCATCGATATCTAGATAGTCAAAGCCAACTAAAAGATTCCCTGCTGTAAAAGGATAGTTTAAATAAAGGTAAGCCGATTTTTGATTTACTTTGGCTCTCTCTTGCTCTGTAGTTATAAATCCGAAAAACTCAAAATTAAGTGTGGTCGTTTTGTCGGAAGATAAGAAGCCAAATCCTCCATCTATATCAAACTGTTCACCAGAGTATATATATTTTGCCTCGTATTGCTGACCATCACTGTCCAGTGAGACCAGGCTGCCAGTGCGGGAGTCGGAGTCTTCCAGTTTTTGTGATGAGGCAGAAAAAATGAAGTTCTGTTTAATATCTGGAGAGTAGTTTAATCCAATTCTGTAACTATCGGAGTCTATGCTTCTCTGCAATGACTGATCAAAGTTTTCCGGGTCAAATCGGAGTGTCAGGTCACCAAAATCACCTTCTTTTTGCTTTATTTCACCCTGAATACTCAAGTCAGATGTTATCCGAAACTGTCCGAATAAATTAGTAATGGTCTGATCGCTATCGTTGTTTTCACGAAATCCATCACTGCTCTCGCGGAAGTGACCTGCGCTGATCATGCCTCGATTTGCAAATGCTCCAGCTATGATTTCACTGCCACGGGTATTATTACTGCCTGTCACACCACTTGCTTGAAAAGAGAGGCGTTGACGGTTGAATAGCGGGTTGTACTCATTCAGGCCGGCTAACGAAGGGCCGTTGTCATTAAAGGCTAACAAGTTTGTTTCGCCAGCACTTGGGCTGATGGGAGTTGTAATTTCGGGTTGTAGTAGTTGTGCTTGTAGCAACTCGCTGACTTGTGCAATTTCGTGTCGAATAACCCCAGCGTAGGCATCAGATAGGAACTGATGTGCCGATGAATTTCCTGGATCTAAATTGATCGATTTCCAGCTCTCTTTAAGGGCCAGTCGCTGGAAGCCCAAATCGGTGTAGATCTCTGCCTGGCTGATATTTCTTGAGGCTTGGTCATCGTCAAGTAGAAGTCGTGAACGGTAAATCGCCCTGTTCTTATTCAGCTGATTAGCCTGTTGTATGTTATTCAAGGCATCAACTGGACTGTTCTCACTCTGCTTGAGTATCGCATCATAGAACCAGGCAGTTGGATCTAGTGGATCTCTCAGCTTGGCCAATTGAAACTGTGTGGCAGCTTCTTCGCTGCGTTTCTCTTCATAATATGCCTTGCCCAGGTAGCTGCGCAGGAGTGCGCTTCCGGGATCAAGGTGAACTGCAGTTTCCAACAGCTCCCGGCCCTGGCTGAGATCGCCTCCGCGAATGGTTACCAGACCAAGGCCCAGCCTTGGCATTGGGTCTGCCTGATCGAGTTTTATCGCCTGTTCAAAAGCGAGTTTGGCACTCTTCAGGTTAAGTTGTATCAGGTGTGCAAATCCCAGAGTTGTTTGACTTAGGGCGATCTGTGGATCGATAGCAACTGCCTTTTCTGCTGCTTCTGTTGCTTCACTCATCTGACGGAACATCAGATGGAGTTGTGACAACCTGGCCATGGCAATCGCACTCTCAGGATCAAGGCGGGTTGCCTCTTTTGCTGCTTCAAGTGCTTCTATCAATTCGAATTGACTCTGTTTGGCATAGGAGAGTGCCAGGTGAGCCGATACAGACCCGGGATTGCTCTCTATCGCCTGATTTGCAGAGCTCATGGCCTCATCGGATCGATTCTGAATCGTCGCAATGATTGAGCTTAGGGCCAGAGCATCAGCATTTTCAGGGTCAACTGCTATGAGATGCTTGATTTCCCTCTCTGCTGTTTTGATATCGCCAACTGCTAGGTTGAGTGATGCTCGATAACCCAGGGTAGAGGCATTATCAGTGACTGGTACCTCATCCAATATTTTAAAGGCCTCAGTAATATCGCCACTACGGTAGGCTGCATAAGAGCGGAGGAGTGCTTGATTGGATGAGGTATCCTGATCACTGAAGTCGATAATCGGTGGGTAATAGAGTGTCCATTGAACCGCATCCAATGGATTGACTATTTGACTGACGACTGGGGCTTCTCCTTTGACAACTTTAGCCATTTGGCCGCTGCTGATTAAGGATTCCCCTTGCTGATTGTGAGCCCGAACCTTACCTTCAGAGACTGAAATGAGGCTCAGTTCGTCACTAACCTCTACAGTAAACTCCGTACCTTCAATGGAGGCGTTGACATAGGGGGTTACAACCTGTGCGGGGCGGGTGATACGGCTGATAAAATGGGCGATGCCTTGAATGAGATCAAGCCAGCTCGATTGCTGATCGGCGGGAGGAGAAAATCGGATGCTGCTGTTTTCGCTAAGTCGAAGAAAGGTATCATTATTGAGGTGTAATCCCACTCGGCTGCTGGCATTGACGCGCAGTTGATCACCGGGACAAAACTTGCTGTCACGTTCTACCTGCTGCCACTCCTTGCTCTCTGTTCGAAGAACTTCTACCTGACCTTGAGTTGAAACCATTCGAGCGACAACCGGTTGGCACTCATCGGCCATCAGTGCGCTGCTAAAGCCCAATCCCAAAAGCAGTATGTAGAAAAGTGGTGCAAGTTCGATTTTTATTTTAGATCTGGTAACCATGATCCTTAGTCCTGGTAGTGGTGACAACATCCATGATTTGTCCTTAATTTATACAGTGATTTATATTTTAGGCTTTTTATTCACTCGATTACACCTAAGTAGCATAATTATCCTTTATCGACAAGTAGTTATTGCTTATAAGGAGGGCTGAACTTGTCTGCTGTTTTTGTCTAGAGTGAGCTCCTGTGGGTGCTCCGACGCTCATGAAACTGCTTTATGTAGTAGTGCGTTGGGCCATCATCGGGGTACTCTTTCGCGAGCTGTTGAAATTTCTCATAGGCAATGGTTCTGCTGCCATCTTGCCACTCTACCAGGGCTTCTGTGAATTCTTCATGGAGTCTGAGCAGTTCATCACTCGCTTGCTCTGATCTGGCTGCAATTTCGTAGAGTGTGATTGGATGCTGTTTGCCGGAAACAGTGAATTTGCCTAACTCCCGGGTCTCTATACCCTGTAACTCTTTTACAAAGTCTTCTGATGCCGCGACTTGGGTACCGAGTAATTTGTTGAGGTTTTCGATGCGTGAAGTGGTGTTGACCATATCCCCCACAGCCCTGTATTCGAAGTGGTCGATAGCGCCGACATGGCTCATTACAAGTTCACCAGAGTGCAATCCGATACGTGTAATAAGCTTCGGTTCAAGATCGGAATTTTTAATGCCTTCGCCGATCTCAAGTGCGGCTTCGCAGGCCATCTGCTGCATGTTGTGCTTTGCCTGGGTTGACGGCCAGATCGCCAACATTGCATCACCGACCACATCCGATACGATTCCATTATGGGATCTGACTGGCGAGAAGAGGATCTTGAAGTAGTGATTCAAATACGTTTGCAACGCCTCCGGCTCCATCTTTTCTGCCATCGCTGTGTAGTTTTGCGCATCAGAGGCAAGGCAGACGCCATAGGCTGATTCAATCTGGCCTGCCGGTTGTCTGTTGTCACGAGCCAGGCGATCTATGACGTCTCCTGGCAGGTAGTAACCGAACAGATGGCGAAGCTGTTCTCTGCTGGTTCGCATCTGTTGATAGTGCAGAATCAAACTGATAATCAAAGCAAATGGAATTTGCAGTAGCAGAGGTATAAACCAGGGTAACCACAGGTTGAACTGTTTGAATAGCAGATAGACGGAAGTGAAATAAACCGCACCTATCACCAAGCCGCTGACAATGCCCGCGAGACCAGGCAGCAGACGAAACAGCAGGGTGATAGCGATGCCGAAACCGGTCAATAGAACAATCACCCATCCATAGGCAAGCGGTGAGAGGGTTTCCCGATAAAGTAGGTTGGAAAAAGCGGTAGCTGCGATTTCAACACCACTGATGTCCAATCCGTTGGGCTGTGAAAAGACGGTATAGAATCCATCTTTCTGTTTTGGTTGGTAGGCGCCGGCATAACCGATGAAAATTGTCTTACCTTGAAACTGGGATAATGATTCAAGAGATGCAGCGAGAACCTCCTGGATTGGATGGGTCTTGATAGTACCGGGAGGCCCATAAAAATTGAGATAGGGATAGATTGAGCCATGGTGTAAGTCGAGGGCAGCCTCCAGGTATTGGAACTGATCTTCTTGCATCCGCTGTTTGGAATGATTTTGTAATGTATCCAGCATTGAATCGAGCAGTTCCTGGTTATTACGCAAGAGCTGAGAGATCCCCTCTCTATCCAATCCAGGTGGGAATTCAGCACCAGAGTTCGTGATCAACTGTTGCACTCTTCTGCCATCTGGATCAGCTAAATGCAGGAGTGCTGCAGTTGGCAGTGAGAAATATTGCTGTTCGCCGCTGAAGATCCAGAAGCGACTGACTTTGACTGGTACCTTGGGGAGTACGAATGGGGCGAGATCGAGGGCTGCATCTGCCAGTATCCCTACCGGGGGAATCAGCCGTTCAACATAGAGAATATCATCACCGGTTTTCAACTGCTCCTGCTGCATATAGGAGACGAGCATCACATTGCCACTCTCTCGAATCGTGCGTGCCAGCAGATTATCAGCTTTGGCGTCTCTGGGTCTCTTGAAGAAGATGTCATATACGATGAGATTTACCCCTGCCTGATTAAGCTTGTTAATCAGCTCTGCATGCAGAGTGCGGGGCCACTCCGGTATCTCTTCACCCAGACCAAGTTGTGCGGCTGTCTCGCCGTTGATGGAGATGATTTCAGTATTCTGGGGGGCTGGACGCTGGCCGCGTAACTTGAAAAGCAAGCCCAGACCGAAATCTTCCTCCCAAGTGGCGCCAATCGGTAGCAAACTGATTAGTGCACCCAAAATTCCAATCGATAATCCCAGTATTAGCGCTGATCTGAACTGATATTTTTCCACAATGACCGTGCGAGATAAGTGAGAAAAGGATCACTACTGTTCATAACAGTTAAATATCACCACTGTAGAATGTGAATTTTTCTGTTACAGTTTTAAAACAAGTGCCTGAAAATAAGACCAGACTCATATAGTTTATGAACATGGTGGTTTTTAGGTAAGTGGTTGATCAAGGACAGGCTTGAGTGCCTGAACTTGGTCTATTAAGGTGCCGGGTTGTTAGCGCTCCTTCAATTTGATTGTTCACAGTGTACAACATGAAGGCGGGAAGGGAGAATGATACCGCCTATTCAGGTTGTGTGATTTTATGGCGAGGGTTTATGGAGATTAATCCTCTGCAACAGGCTAACGCTTATAGGGTAATTAACACCATGATTGAAAACGTCTCCATATTCGCCGGCATGAATCCCAGTGATCTTGCGCTAATTGAGCAGCGCATGGTCCGAAGAACCTATCCCCGAAATACAATTATTCTCTCCGAAGGTGATAACAGCGATTCCTTGTATGTAATTCTGAGTGGCAAGGTCAAAGTCTATCTCAACGATGAAAACGGCAAAGAGGCCATCATCAATTATCAGGATGAGGGTGAATATTTCGGCGAATTATCGCTGATTGATGACTATAAGAGATCTGCATCAATCATGACAACCGTCAAATCAACCATGGCCATTATGTCTAAACAGGCCTTTCACCAGGTATTGCAGAGCAATCCCAATATCTGTATCCACCTGCTGAAGGATATGGTGGGCAGGGTGAGGGCACTGACCGATGAGGTGAAGAGCCTTGCTCTCTCTGATGTATATGGGCGACTCAGTAAAACCTTGTTGAGTCTTGCTGAGGAGCGGGATGGCCAGTTGGTGATAGAAGGGCATGTCACTCAGCAGGAGTTGGCGAATCGAATTGGTGCTTCTCGAGAAATGGTTTGTCGTATTTTTAAAGACCTGGTCAAAGGCGGCTATATCAGCTCCAGCCACAATCAATATGTGATAAATAAGCAGCTACCTGCCCGTTATTGAATAGTTGCTATAACCATGCTCTTTTCAATCCTGCCTATTGAGCGTTACTTGTGCTTCGAATGAGCAATAGGGGAATGGGGCATATAAGCGTTAGATCCGCATTTGCCGATTATTAGTAAGGCGAGTTCTCGTCATATCATACTGCGTTGTCGTTCTTGTTCAGGCAATAGCCATTCACTGCGAACAATGCCTTGCCCGGCACACCGGGATTTCCCTCCAATCCATGTCCAGCTTTGAAAGGATTTGGAAAAAAGTCATATCTGAATAGTGAATATTTCACTGCGCTGCCAGCCGGTAATCCTTATTCTAATAACCATCAACTTACGGCCTCTTATACCAGTAAGGGAGAGCAGAGGATGTGGCAAAAAGGTTTCGTCATCACAATCGGCTTATTAATCGGTATCTTTTCAGCCCCTCTATGCCTGGATACCACTCGGTTCTCACATGGGCCAGGGGCTAAGACGGTCCTATCATGGGTGCAAGTCGATCAAAGTATAAGGTTCGAGCGTGGCTAGTGTGGTGTTGGAAATCATTGGTTAGGTGATCAATAGACCACACTGTTTTCAGTTAAAAGATTGTGAGGCGATCAGTTTCTTCTACTGCTCAACCTCTCATTTGGGTAGCACTCTCCATCCATGATGGAGGGTGTTTTTTTTTGACAGAGAGGTCAGGCTTTTGCTGATTCTTGAAGTTGAATAGAAGGCCTGTCAGTTCGATTCGTCTGGAAAGAGAATGCCTGGATTGAGGATTTGATGGGGATCAAACTGACGCTTGATTGCTCTCATCAGATTGAGTTCGACTGGATTGATCTCTTGATCCACGAATTGCCGCTTCACGACACCGATACCATGTTCACCCGATAGTGTTCCGCCGAGTTTCAATACCAGCTCAAATAGTGCTGCCAGACAGCGCTCACCAGCTGCCAGCTGTTGTGGATCATCCGGGTCGAGTAACAGGTTGACATGGATGTTGCCATTTCCGGCGTGGCCGAAATTGACGATCGTAATCCCTGTCTCCTGAGATAGCTTTTCCAGGGATTCGATTAACTCTGGCATGCGGGAGACAGGCACCACGACATCTTCGTTTATCTTTTTAGGGGCAATGTTGCGTAGTGCAGGAGAGAGCGCCTTACGGGTTTTCCACAGACGGGTGACCTCCTCCTGGGTCTCTGCAGTATGTATATCGAGCAGTCCCGGGACATTTGCAGCCTTGGCCACCACTGCAGTCTCTTCACCAATACAGTGTTCTGCACCATCCACTTCAATCATCAACAGTGCCCCAACCGAGGGGTCGAGTTGCAGATCAGAGAACTCTCTAACCATCTCCAAGGCAGCTTTGTCCATAAATTCCAGGGCGCAAGGGGTCACCGATTGTCCCATGATGGCCGAAACTGCTCTTGCTGCGGCATGGATGTCACGATAGCTGGCCTGCAGGGTACGTTTTGTCTCTGCCAGTGGCGTTAGTTTTAGTCGAGCTTCGGTTATGACGGCCAGGGTGCCTTCTGATCCAATCAGCAACCTTGTGAGGTCGTAACCGACGACTCCCTTGGTTGTATTAACCCCGGTATAGATTGTCTCACCACTACCGGTAACTGCCTTCAGCCCCAAAGTGCTGTCTCTGGGAGTGCCATATTTGACGGCGCGGGGGCCAGCAGAGTTGTAGGCAAGATTTCCACCAATGGTACAGACTGCGGCACTGGTAGGGTCAGGCGGCCAGAAAAAACCCTTATCTTTAATTGCTGTTTGCAGTGCTTTGTTTGTTACCCCAGGCTCAACTCTGACTAAGCGGTTGTCTGTGTCGATCTCGAGGATCTTGTTCATACGCTCCAAGGAGAGCACCACGCCTCCCTGTTGAGGGACAGTGGCCCCGGTTGTGCCTGTGCCTTTGCCTCGACTGATCAGCGGGATGTTATGTTCATAGCAGAGCCGCACCACAGCCTCTACCTGGTCATGTCGTTCCGCAAACACCACACCAGCAGGTGTCGCCTGGAGTCTGCTGTTGTCATAACCATAAGGCAGACAATCCGCAGGATCGGTAAAGACACCTTCGTTGCCGGCAATCTTCCTGAACTGGCGGATCAGATCCTGATTAAGATGGCCTGCCAATTCAGATGTACTCGAAGACACGTACTACGCGACGTACACCACTGATATGACGTACTACATTGGTAACCGCATCACCCTCTTTTTTAGTGATTAATCCAAGCAAAAATACTGTGCCCCGTTCAGTCACCACCTTGACTCTGAGTGGGTCAAAGTCCGGAATGTCGATGCCAGTCAGCTTTAATTTGACCTCAGAGGTAATGGCAACATCACGACTGTCTTCGCCAATGGATGAAGTACTGCCAATCTCTATTTCATTGACCACTCGGCGCACTTTTTCCACACCCATTGCCATCTGTTCGGCCTTGCGGCGCAAGTTGTCATTTGCTGCCTGTCCGGTCAGTAGCACTACCATGTTGTAGCTGGTGACTGAGATATTGCTCTGCTTTTCGAACTGAGGGTCTTTCTTCAGCAGATCATAGGTTTTCAGCTCAATGCTCTGATCTTCAACAATGGCCCCAGTGGTGCGTCTGTCGTGCACGATAGATGCGGTGGCCGCAGCGCCTCCAACAATGACAGCAGCGCAACCTTGCAGGGTTATTGCGGTGAGTAAAAGATAGAAAACGGTGGAAATTTTAATCTGCATAGCTTCCTCTGATGGTTATCGAGATCGTGTGGTGAGGCATATGTCCAAAGATTACTGTTTTTTTTAAATCAAATGTCGAGACAGTTGTGTGCAACTGATTTTTTTAGGTTTAACTACCCAGCAGTTGTTGGTCTACCAGGTCGCACAAACAGTGAATAATCAACAGGTGTGTCTCCTGAATACGAGCCGTAACATTCGCTGGAACCCGAATTTCGACATCCCCGGGTGCCAGGAGTTTCGCCAGTTCGCCGCCATCTTTACCGGTCAGGGCCACTACCGCCATTTCGCGTTCGTGTGCTGATTGTACAGCATGATTGACATTACTCGAATTGCCACTGGTAGAGATCGCCAATAGCAGGTCATTGGGTTGTCCCAGCGCTTCGATCTGTCGGGAAAAGATCAAAGAAAAATCGTAGTCATTACTGATTGAGGTCACAGTTGAGCTATCGGTGGTCAAGGCGATGGCTGGCAATCCAGGTCTTTCGCGTTCATAGCGGTTGAGCATTTCCGATGAGAAGTGTTGGGCGTCTCCGGCTGAGCCGCCATTACCACAACTCAAGACCTTATTGCCTTCAAGCAGTCGGTCGAATATCAGCCTTGCTCCATCTGAGATAGGTTGAGTCAAAAGAGGCAGTGCCTCGATCTTAGTCTGAATGCTCTGATTAAAAAGGGTCTGGATGCGTTCTTGGTCTTGCATCGTATTACATCGCCTTGTGATGGTTCTGGTAAGAGTTGATTTGATCGTGTTTCATTTAGTGTTAACAGGCCCTAATATAGAATAACTTTAATGTAGATCACCAACTACTTTGGATGGCATCTTTAATCCAGGTCAAACGGGGTTTGCCGGAACCGTGCAGGGCGACCACATCAAATCGGCAGGGTTGATCGTTTTGCATCTTTTGTAAATAGAGGTTGGCTGCAGCCAGAAGTTTGCGTTGCTTGCTTGTGGTAACACTTTCCAAAGCTGAACCAAAATCTTTCGATTGGCGATAACGTACTTCTACAAATACCAGCGTCTCCCGTTCCTGCATGATGAGGTCAATCTCTCCTGACTTACAGCGAAAGTTGCGCGTTACCAGCTTGAGTCCATGACGGCTCAAGTAGTCAAGTGCTTGCTGTTCAGCCCTGTCACCTTGCTGGAGATGATCAGCTTTCATCTGACCTGGGCTGGTTGAGACAGATCATGATCTGATACTGGTGGCAGTTCAGGGTTGATCGGCTCAGGGTCGTCCATATCATCATCCAATGATATGGTATTCATCGGCATCTGAATACGGGGTGCATAGCCACTGATGCGAGCTTTTCCCTGTTCCATATCGGCCCATGCCAAGAGCCGGTGAAGACGGTTATTCTTATCCAGATAGATTGTGCCGCTTTGACCATTGAACAACTTGCCGGGTTGCTGCTGCATGGATTGCAGCTGTGAAAGCAGATTGTAACTGTCGATACCCATCGCATAGAGTCTGGCATAGCGACCTCTGACACCGGGAATCAACTGTTCAAGACGTTTGCGGGAGAGGGCGCCTCCATGACTCTCTTCGAGCAGCCAGGGGGTATCGACAAAACTGATCTTGCCCAGGTCGCGATCGAGATCGGGCTGTTCAACGCCGGTGTAGATATGAGAGGTGGCCATAATGGGCAGGTTACCGGCGCGAAAAAACTTAAGCTGTGGTCTTATCTGTCTGGCTTTCTGCGGACGAGCGGCTAAAAAGATAAAGTCTGCATCCTCTCGAGTACGGGGTTCTGTCTCCAGTTTTCTGGCAAGCATATTGGACACAGCACGTATACGGGCTTGGCTTTCATTGATGTTGAGCAGCATACGAATCGGTATAGAGAAATCGTTTTCCTGTGGGTCGTATCTCTGGCTTTCGACTATCTCTCCCCCCAGGGTTTCCCAGCGCAGACGGAAGCTGTTCTCGAGGCGGCTGCCCCAATTGTTTGACGGGGTCAGAATGAGCGCTGTCCTATGTCCTTCGAGCCAGGCCCTCTCAGCAATCTGATCGGCTTCATCCTCTGGTGCGAGGCCGAATTGAAATAGATTGGGGTTGATCTCGTAGCTGCTCTCCTCAATCTGATTGAGGGCCAGTATGGGGATGTCCAGTAACTCGAGATTGGAGAGCATCTTCACCGCATCTTTATTCAGCGGGCCGACAATCATCTGAGCACCACCCAGGATGACTTGTTGATAGATATTGAGTGTGCTTTGCAGTTCACTGCTGTCATAGAATTGCAGCTTCGGGCGATATTCCGATGGCTGCTGATACCAAGCCGCCATTAAGCCATCCCGTACAGCAGCAGCGACTTTGGCGTAGGGGCCACTGTGCGGCAGTATGATGGCGATATGGTCGTCTGGGCTGAGTCCCTGTAGCTCCAGGTAACCTGCAAGCAGGGTCTGCAGAGCCGGATGTTCGGGAAAGCGCTCACGCCAACCGGCCAGACTATTGCTCAGTACTTCCGGATCTGGCGTCTGCTCTTTGATGACTTTTGCCAGTTCCATCCAGCCTATCAGGGTGGCTGGTGGTTGAGGTTGCAGCAGGGTCAGTGCGGTATCGGTCATGGTAGACAGGGTCTGAACCAGTAACTCCTGTACTGCCTGACGCTGCTCCAGGTCATCTTCGAAGAGTTTATCGAGCACATCAAGCTCACGGGCACTCTCCAGCAGATTACCGGATAGACGAAAGATCTCGGCCATATTGCGATGGTAGTGTTGCCGTAATGCAAGTGGTGCATCGGGGCTGGGTTCTGGTTGCATCAGATCCAGCGCTTGTTCGATGTCACCCTGTAAAACCGCCAGTTCAGTACGAACCATTCTCAGTTTTAAGTTGAAATCCGGATCACTGTCAGATGGGAGAAGCTGCTTTACAAGCAGTAGACTGCGCTCCTGCTCGCCAGCCCTCAACCAATACTCTGCAGCCTCCAGCATCAGCTGTTCACGCAGTGGGGAGTCACTTTCAACAGCATAAGCCTCCAAAGCCATTGCAGCAGCAGTGTAGTCCCCAAATTCTACAAATGAGTCAATTTGCAGCCTCAGCTCAGAAGATAGTTGCTGGGATTCAGGTATCGTCTGTTTTGTGACCGTGGTACAGCCCATCTGAAACAGTAGGGTTAAGATCAGTAAAAGGGCAATGTGACGGATGATATGCATAGCTCAGTATCTGTGGCAGGATTCGGTATAATCAACCCGGCAACATAATAGATTGCTTTCAGGGCTTCAAGAACGGTCTCAAATCTAAAGACCTGGCTAATTGGCAAGGGTAACCCCCTGCTCATCTGCCTTGTTACCTTTGAATCTAATCTATATGGTTCGCTGGGTTATATTCTAGTTTCTCACACTCGGGAAGATCTGTGTCAAAGGGCGTACTTTACGTTGTCGCAACACCAATCGGCAATCTTGATGACCTGACCCCAAGGGCGGTCGAAACCCTCAAGCAGGTTGATTTCATTGCTGCAGAGGATACCAGACATACTCGTCCCCTGTTACGTCACTATGCCATCGATACCCCGATGCGGTCCTTGCACCAGTTCAATGAACAGGCAAAATTGACCTCGCTGCTGGATGCACTGTCCGAGGGAGAGTCAATTGCTCTGGTCTCTGATGCGGGTACGCCGTTGATCAGTGATCCTGGCTTTCCTCTGGTCAGGGCCTATGCTGCTGAAGGGGGCACTATTGTACCGATACCGGGTGCGAGCGCCATGATATCGGCCCTCTCCGCAGCCGGTCTGCCAACAGATCGTTTTCTATTCGCCGGTTTTCCCCCTAGAACCCAGTCGCATCGAAAAAACTGGTTTCAGGATCTGGTTCGTGAAAGATCGACCCTGGTGTTTTATGAATCGAGTCATCGAGTGGTTGATTCTCTGGCGGACATGGTGTCTGTTTTTGGTTCAGAGAGGGAAGCTGTGATTGCTCGGGAATTGACGAAGACTTATGAGACTTTTATCAGGGGGAGTCTGAATTCAATTTTACAGACTTTGCAACAGGATGAGGATCAAAGAAAGGGTGAGTTTGTCATTCTGATTGCTGGAGAGAGTGTTGCATCCCAGACACGGGTCGAAGTGGATGTAGAACAAATGCTGATCACATTATTAGCGGAACTACCGCTCAAACAAGCCGTTTCCTTGGCAGTGGCAATTACCGGCGAGAAAAAAAATAAACTATATAATCAAGCGCTTAAGTTGTCTCATGCCTAAGATGTGAAATGTTACCAGGTCAAAAGTGAGATTTTGGACGATAATTGGACTAAATAACTGTTACTTTTATCTGACATGATGCGCTCACCACACTATTTCACAATCTTGCTCCTCTTGGTTCTGAGTCCTTACTGCCTGGCAGCAGAGAGTGAGGTTGAGTTCACGCCATTTGTCGGATATCGCTTCGGCGGCACTTTGGATGATAACCAAACAGGTCGTGCATGGGATTTTGATGAGTCGTCAGATTGGGGCTTTACTCTGAGCCAGCCGGCCTCAAAAACAACCCGCTACGAATTTCTCTACAGTCATCAGGGAACTTCGCTGGCCGACAGCACCGATCCGGACAACGCCTTCGATCTGGACGTACACTACCTCCACATGGGGGGTACTGTGGATGTCTACCAGAATCGCTTTACCCCCTATTTCTCCGGAGGTCTTGGTATGACCTATATGCAACCGGACCAGGCAGGATTCGAGAACAAGACCCGCTTTTCCCTGAGTGTCGGCGGTGGTTTGAAGTGGTATCCCACAGAGCGTCTGGGTATTCGTTTTGAACTGCGTGGTTACAGCACCCTGGTTAATTCCAATAGCAGCCTATTCTGTGACGGGGGGTGTGAGCTACAGATCAGTGGTGATGCCTTTCCTCAGTTTGAAACCAATCTGGGTCTGATCTTTCGTTTCTGAACCTCTCGTTTACCCAGCAGCGTAAATAACCGGGGCCGAAAGGCCCCGGTAGAGAGGTTTAATGCCTGACTTCGATCCGTTTAGGATGTTTGTCCTCTGTCTTCGGAATGGTTATCTCGATCACGCCGTCATTCCCGCTTGCCTCAATGGCTTCTGCATCGGTATTTTCCGGAAGTGAAAACCGCCGATAGAAGATACCGTGTGAACGTTCTACACGCCTGAAATCATCCCTCTCTTCAGTCTCTTCGAACTTACGTTCTCCACGAATGCTCAGCACACCATTGTCCATGGTAATTTCGATATCTTCCGGTTTTACACCAGGAATATCTGCGCGGATGAGATAGCGATCCGTCTCTTCTTTGATATCGACAGCAGGCGCCCAATCGCCACCTACCACATGGGAGGTCTCTTCATCTCGTTGATGCAGTGGATGGAACATCCGGTCCATATCCTGACGCCAATCATCAAGTGAACGCCAGGGGTCATATCGTGTGATATTCATGATTTACCTCCTTTCCAAACGCGCTTCACATAGGAGCTGGCATCTCATAAATATGATGAGAATTTTAGCCATCTCCTAATTTGAATATGGTTCTTTTGAGGGGGATTTTCAAGCCTGGAAGAGGCTTATTTTCGATCGGTTTAGGTGTTTTGTAACTATCTGTATTGTATGTAAAAAAATGAGCTATTTCAGGGGGCTTTTACGGCCTCTTCCATGTGCTGATTTGCGCTTTTTTTGGATCGGCCTGGATGGTCTGTCAGCAGCGCGGTTACGACTCGGTTTTGCCTGTTTCCCACCCCTTCCTTCAGGGGAGGGTTGCCAGCTGGGAACCAGATGTTTTTTGCCATTTCCGATCAGGTCACTACGCCCCATGCTGGCCAGAGCATCACGCAGCAGTGGCCAGTTTTTAGGGTCGTGGTAACGCAAAAAGGCTTTATGCAAGCGTCGTTGCTTCAAGCCTTTGACAACACTCACTTTGCCCTTGTTGGGTGCAATCTTCTGTAACGGGTTTCTGCCGGTATGGTACATCGCAGACGCGATTGCCAGCGGTGTAGGTAAGAAGGCCTGAACCTGATCTGGACGAAAATTATTTTGTTTCAGCCACAGGGCCAGGTTAAGCATATCCTGATCACTGGTTCCTGGATGAGCTGCAATGAAATAGGGGATCAGATATTGCTCTTTACCCGCCTCGGCAGAATATTTATCAAACAGCTTTTTAAACTTCTCATAGCTCTCTATGCCCGGCTTCATCATCTTGCTCAGAGGTGATGATTCGGTGTGTTCCGGTGCAATTTTCAGGTATCCGCCAACGTGGTGTGTGACCAGCTCCCGGATATAGTCAGGTGAGCGCACTGCAAGGTCATAGCGCAATCCTGAGGCGATGAATATACGTTTGATCCCTGGTAGTTTGCGTGAGCGACGATAGAGATTGATCAGTGGTTTATGATCGGTATTGAGGTTAGGACAGATACCCGGAAATACACAGGATAGACGTCGGCAGGCAGCTTCAATCTTCTTATCTTTACAGGCCAGTCGATACATATTCGCAGTGGGGCCGCCCAGGTCTGAGATATGACCGGTGAAGCCAGGTACCTGGTCCCGGATTGTCTCCACCTCACGAATAATAGAGTCTTCAGAACGGCTCTGAATGATTCTGCCTTCATGTTCGGTGATGGAGCAGAAGGTACACCCGCCAAAGCAGCCCCGCATAATGTTCACCGAGTGGCGGATCATCTCCCAGGCAGGATTTTTGGCATCCTCATAGGCTGGATGTGGTGTTCTGGTATAGGGCAGTTCATAGACTCTGTCCAACTCCTCTGTGGTCAGAGGAATAGGTGGTGGGTTGAGCCAGACATCTCTTTTGCCATGTTGCTGTACCAGAGCCCGGGCGTTACCCGGATTGGTTTCAAGGTGAAACACTCTGGATGCGTGTGCGTAGATGATTTCGTCTTTGACCACCTGATCGTAGGAGGGCAGGCGCACTACGGTTCGTCGACGATCCAGATGACGCGGCCTTGTATGTGGCGTGAAAGTTATCTTCTGGTCGCACTTCGGAGTGTGCTGATAGGGGTCGGGATGCATGGGCTTCGGGCCTGGAGCGTCCAATTCAGAAGAGTCGATCTGATACCAGTCTTGCGGTATGCTCTGGCACATAAAACCGGTACCCCTGAGATCGGTTATCTGATCGATTTTTTCTCCTTTTGCCAATCGGTGTGCTACATCGACTATGGCTCTTTCCGCATTGCCGTAGATCAACATGTCGGCCTTTGAGTCGGGCAGTACCGAACGTCGTACCTTGTCTGACCAGTAGTCGTAGTGGGCGATGCGACGTAAGCTGGCTTCAATGCCGCCGATGATTACCGGTACCCCCTTAAAGGCTTCCCTGGCTCTCTGGGCATAGACGATGACTGAGCGGTCTGGGCGTTTGCCGGCTTCGCCGTTTGGTGTATAGGCGTCATCACTGCGGATGCGACGATCGGCAGTATAGCGATTGACCATCGAGTCCATGTTTCCGGCAGTGATACCGAAAAACAGGTTTGGCCGCCCCAGGCTTCTGAAGGCATCCGCACTACTCCAGTTCGGTTGGGCGATGATACCGACCCGAAACCCCTGAGCTTCCAGTAGTCGACCGATCAGGGCCATGCCAAAGCTTGGATGGTCAACATAGGCGTCACCAGTGACCAGAATGACGTCACAACTGTCCCAGCCCAGATCATCCATCTCCTCTCGGCTCATAGGCAATACCGGAGCAACGCCAAAACGGGCGGCCCAATATGGACGGTGGGAGAAGATGTTGGCAGGCTGTGTCATTGATCTTTGATTATACATTGCTTCACTACTGAGCCGCTAACTCCCTCAACCTCTGGGTGGTTTTGTAATGGCAGGCAAGTAGTGATTTATGAGTAATTGTCTGAAGCGATCTATTGCATATCGAAATCAGGTTATAGTTAGTTATCATGATTACACGAAAATATCGCTATCTGATCGCACTTGCCCGGGAGAGACACTTTGGTAGAGCTGCAGCTGCCTGTCATGTCTCGCCTTCGACGCTCTCCGCAGCTATCCGGGATATTGAAGAGACTCTGGGTGTCAGCGTTGTCGAACGGGGCAAGCAATATACCGGTCTAACCCCTGAGGGTGAGATCGTAGTGGAGTATGCCCAGCGTGTTGCTGCACAGGTCGACGATCTGAGACAGGAGTTGGCCAGTTTGCGAGATGATTTAAGCGGGCGTCTCAGGTTGGGTGTCATTCCAACCGCAATGACCGCTGTTGCCGGTTTGACTTCAGCTTTCTGTCGTCGACACAGTGGTGTAACTGTTGAAGTGCTTTCGCTGACCAATGATGAGATTCTGGAGCGTTTGCACCATTTTGAACTCGATGCCGGAGTAGGTTATCTGAGCTCATTCAACGACAATTCACTGGTGACCGTCCCCTTGTGGTGTGAACATCATGTTCTGTTGACCGCAGAGGAGGGACCCTTTGCAGATTATGCCACTGTAACCTGGCGGGATGCCGCAACAACACCGCTCTGTCTGTTGACCCCGGACATGATGAACCGACAGACCATTGATGCTGTTTTCAAGCAAGTGGGTGCGGTGGCATCACCCACCCTGGAGACCAATTCAATTCTTACCATATTGGCCCATGTGGGCACTGGACAGTGGTCTTCAATTATTCCCCGCAGTGTATTGGAGCAGGTTGGAACACCTGATGGAGTGGTGGCGGTAGAGTTAGTAGAACCACAGGTTGACTGGGCAACAGGAGTGGTGACGCTCGCCCGTGATCCATCTCCACCAATGGTGCGGGAAATTCTGCGTCAGGCAGAAAGATTGGTTGAGTCGTTCGCTCCAGTCGAATAGGTGTTCGAAAAATCTCTCTTTGCTTTATGGGTTTTCAGGTCTAGAAAGTGGGGTTATGAAATATGAAAACAAACCTCATCTCGATGAACTGATCAAAACCTTCCGCCACAAATCTGGCGCCCTGTTGCCGTTGCTGCATGAAATCCAGGTGCTGGAGGGCTATATACCAACTGAGGCAGTAGCTACCATTGCCAAGGGGCTTAATCTCTCCCGGGCAGAAGTCCATGGCGTGATCAGCTACTACCACCACTTCCGTACCACTCAGCCTGCCCGAAATGTGATTCGATTATGCCGGGCCGAGGCATGCCAGGCCCGTGGTGGGGAGGCATTGGCTGCCCATGCAGAAGTTGCGATAGAGGGCCGGGATCTGACATTGGAGCCGGTTTACTGTCTGGGTCTTTGTGCCAGTGGACCGGCGATGCAGATCGATGAGACTGATCTGCATGCCCGTCTCTCAGTGGAAAAATTCGATGCCCTGATCGCTGGGCTGGAGGGTGAGGTATGAGCACGACTCTCTATCTGCCAGGTGATGCAAATGCCCTGGCTCTGGGTGCCGATCAGGTAGCCGAAGCCATTGTTAATCAAGCCAGACAACTTGGTATCGAGATCCGCTTGGTGCGTAACGGCTCTCGTGGTCTCTTCTGGTTGGAACCCCTGCTGGAAGTGGAAACCCCAAAAGGCCGGATTGCCTATGGTCCGGTGGAAGTTGCCGATGTTCCGGGATTGTTTAAAGCCGGTTTGGCAGAGGGTGGGGATCATCCGTGCTGTCTTGGTCCAACAGAGGCAATTCCCTACCTGGCTCGCCAGAAACGGGTCAGTATGAGTCGCGTCGGTGTAGTGGATCCTCGCTCTTTGGAAGAGTATCTGGCTCATGGCGGTGGCGAAGGTTTGATGCGTGCTCGCTCGATGGCTGCTGATGAGATCGTTAAGGAGGTGACCGATTCCGGTTTGCGAGGGCGAGGTGGTGCCGCTTTTCCCACTGGTATCAAGTGGAACACCGTACTCAATACCGCAGCGGATCAGAAGTACATTGTCTGTAATGCGGATGAAGGTGACTCCGGCACTTTTGCCGATCGGCTGCTGATGGAGGGTGATCCGTTTGCGCTTTTTGAAGGCATGGCCATTGCTGGTCTTGCCGTGGGTGCTTCACAAGGCTACATCTATGTACGCTCTGAGTATCCCCATGCTGCAGCCATATTGGAACATGCACTATCGAGGGCCAGTGATTGGCTCGATGGGTTCCACATCGAATTGCGTAAGGCGGCTGGCTCCTATGTCTGCGGAGAAGAGACAGCTTTGCTTGAGAGCATCGAGGGTCGCCGTGGCATTGTGCGTAATAAGCCGCCGCTACCGGCTATCGATGGCTTGTTCGGCAAACCAACGGTGATCAACAACGTCATCAGTCTAATCAGTGTGCCGGATATTCTTGCCAAGGGTGCCGCCTTCTACCATGCCTATGGTGTGGGTCGTTCTCGAGGTACGCTGCCGTTCCAGCTTGCGGGCAACCTTAAATATGGTGGGCTGGTGGAAGTTCCCTTTGGCCTGACGTTACGCGAACTGCTCTACGAGTTTGGCGGAGGTTCTGATTCAGGAAGACCCTTACGTGCTGTTCAGGTGGGTGGCCCGCTTGGCGCCTACATGCCTGAATCCCAGTTTGATACCCCCCTATGTTACGAGGCTTTTACAGACGTTGGTGCGGTGCTTGGTCATGGCGGGATCGTGGCTTTTGACGACACAGTGGATATGGTTGGTCAGGCCCACTATGCGATGAAATTCTGCGCTGAAGAGTCTTGTGGAAAGTGTACGCCATGCAGAATCGGCTCAACCCGTGGCATGGAGGTGATTGAGCAGATCCGCGATGGTGATGTCACTCAGATTGAGTTGTTGCGCAGCCTGTGTGACACCATGCTTGATGGCTCGATGTGTGCCATGGGCGGCATGACCCCCTATCCAGTGCTCTCTGCACTAAACCATTTTGCGGAGGATTTTCAGTGAAACCGATCGATTACGGCACACCGGCGGTAAACGTCGAAGCAGAAGTAACCCTGGAGATCGATGGCGTATCTGTCACTGTACCCGAAGGTACAACTGTGATGCGCGCAGCTGTCTCAGCGGGTGTGATGATTCCCAAGTTGTGCGCAACTGACACTCTGAAACCATTTGGATCCTGTCGGCTCTGCCTGGTTGAGATCGAAGGGCGACGTGGCCATCCTGCATCCTGCACCACCCCTGCAGAAGAGGGCATGCAGGTGACTACTCAGACGCCACGTTTGGCAGAGTTGCGGCGAAATATTATGGAGTTGTATATCTCCGATCATCCTCTCGACTGCCTCACTTGTGCGGCCAACGGTGACTGTGAACTTCAAACCACAGCAGGTGTCGTTGGTTTACGTGAGGTGCGATACGGCTTTAGTGGTGCCAACCATTTCACTGAAACGGTGAAAGATGACTCCAATCCCTACTTTAGTTTTGACCCGGCTAAGTGCATCGTGTGTAACCGCTGTGTGCGGGCCTGTGAGGAGTTGCAGGGAAGCTTTGCTCTGACCATTTCAGGGCGTGGTTTCGACTCCCGGGTAACAGCAGGTCAGGGTGAATCATTCATGGCATCTGAATGTGTCTCCTGTGGTGCCTGTGTCAATGCCTGTCCAACGGCTACTCTGATCGACAAGCGTGTGGTTGAGCACGGGCTGGCTGAGCATAGTATCTCCACCACCTGCGCTTACTGTGGCGTTGGCTGTGGTTTAGAAGCAGAGATGCAGGGGGATCAAGTCGTCCGAATGACCCCCTCAAAATCGACACAAGCCAATGAAGGCCATGCCTGTGTCAAAGGGCGCTTTGCCTGGGGCTATGCAACCCATCCTGACCGCATCACCCAACCAATGATACGTGCCGATATATCAGATCCCTGGCGGCAGGTTTCATGGGAAGAAGCATTAGACTATGCCGCCTCTGAGTTTCGTCGCATTCAAATGGAACATGGTCAGAATGCGATTGGGGCATTGGTCTCGAGTCGCTGTACCAATGAAGAGGATTACTTGGTGCAGAAGTTGGTACGTACAGCTTTTGGTAACAATAATGTGGATACCTGTGCGCGGGTCTGCCACTCTCCAACAGGTTATGGTCTAGGCCAAACCTTTGGTACCTCTGCAGGCACCCAAACCTTTAAGTCTGTGGAGCAGGCCGATGTGATTATGGTCATCGGTGCTAATCCTGCTGCTGCTCATCCGGTGTTTGGTTCACGAATTCGTCAGCGGGTACGACAGGGCGCAAAACTGATTGTTATCGATCCCCGAGAGACTGAGATGGTGGATGCGCCTCATGCAGGCGCACATCACCATCTAAAACTCCGGCCTGGCACCAATGTGGCGTTGCTTACCGCCCTTGCCCATGTGGTTGTTGTTGAGGCGTTGCTGGATGAAGCCTTTATTGAGTCCCGCTGCGAGTCTGAAACCTTCGCTTACTGGCAAGCCTTCGTCTCTCGTCAAGAGAACTCTCCAGAAGCATTGTCCAATGAGATAGGGGTATCAGCGATAGAGCTTCGTGAAGCCGCAAGGGCTTATGCCAAGGCTGGCAATGCAGCCATCTACTATGGTCTTGGCGTCACTGAACATGCTCAGGGTTCCACTGCGGTGATTGCCATTGCCAACCTGGCCATGGCTACCGGTAATGTAGGTCGTGAAGGGGTGGGGGTGAATCCCCTGCGGGGTCAGAATAATGTACAGGGCTCCTGTGACATGGGCAGCTTTCCCCATGAGCTGCCTGGTTATCGCCATGTATCTGATAAAGCGACCCGTACCCTCTTTGAACGAGCTTGGGGTGTCAATCTGCAGTCCGAGCCTGGTCTGCGTATTCCCAACATGTTGGAAGCAGCTCTCGATGGTTCTTTTCTTGGTCTCTATTGTCAGGGAGAGGATCCGGTTCAATCAGATCCAAACACCCAGCATGTCCAGGCGGCATTGAAATCGATGGAGTGTGTCGTGGTGCAGGATCTGTTCCTCAACGAGACTGCGAAGTATGCACATATCTTCCTGCCCGGCGCCTCTTTCCTGGAAAAAGAGGGTACTTTCACCAATGCTGAGCGGCGCATTTCTCGTGTACGACAAGTAATGCCACCACTCTCTGGTAAGGCCGATTGGGAAGTGACTATGGGCCTGGCCAATGCTCTGGGTTATAAAATGCACTACAACCATCCAACAGAGATCATGGATGAGATAGCCTCTTTAACCCCGACCTTTTCCAGAGTGAGTTATGAAAAGCTGGATAGAATCGGCAGTATTCAATGGCCCTGTAATGAGCTGGCCCCAGAGGGGACAGCAACCATGCACACAGAGGGTTTTGTTCGGGGCAAGGGACGTTTCATGATAACCCAGTACATACCCACAGATGAGAAGATCACACCGCGATTTCCACTCTTACTAACCACAGGCCGGGTACTCTCCCAATACAATGTGGGTGCACAGACAAGGCGTACCGAGAACAACCGCTTCTTCCCTGAAGATCTTTTGGAGATTCACCCACAAGATGCAGAGGATCGTGGTATTCGGGAGGGTGACTGGGTTGGTATTCAATCCCGTAGTGGTGACACAGTCCTTCGGGCCGCTCTGACTGAGCGGGTGCAACCGGGTATCTGCTATACCACTTTCCACTTCCCGGAGAGTGGTGCAAATGTAATTACCACTGACAATTCAGATTGGGCCACCAACTGTCCTGAGTACAAGGTAACAGCAGTACAACTGGTCAGGGTTGATCAACCATCGGTATGGCAGCAGAGAAATACCGATCACGATAGAGAACAGCGTCGACTACTATCGGGAGCTGAAACGAGATGAAGCAGCAGTCCGAATTCAAAGTAATGCGACCGGGTAGGCCAATGGTTACCGATAATATCGCCGAAGAGGTACCTGTAGCCTTGGAGTATAACGGCATCTCACACGCCGTGATGCTGGCAACACCTGTTGATCTGGAGGATTTTGCACTGGGGTTCAGTCTCAGTGAGGGTATTGTGAATCGTCCCGGAGAGCTCTACGACATCGAAGTTGAGGAGACCCGTGAAGGCATAGTGATGCGATTGGAAGTTGCAGCTGCTGCATTCTTTCAGCTGAAGCAACGCCGCCGCACTCTGGCGGGCCGCACGGGGTGTGGTTTGTGTGGTACAGAGAGTCTTTCTCAAGTGACGCGTGACCTGCCAGCAGTCAATAGCAGTGCTTCACTCAGCTTTAATGCACTACTTGAAGCTGTAACCCGCTTACCGGCAGAGCAGTGGTTGCAGCAGGCAACTGGTGCAGTTCATGCGGCTTGCCATATCTCCGCAGATGGCGCCATCAATCATGTCAGGGAAGATGTTGGGCGCCACAATGCCCTGGATAAAACCCTGGGTAGTCTCGCGCGTCAGCAGCAGTTTAAGGATGGCGGTTTGTTGGTGACCAGTCGCGCCAGTTTCGAAATGGTGCAAAAGACGGCAGCGCTTGGTTATAGCCTGTTGGCCGCAGTGTCAGCCCCAACTGCGGCAGCAGTTCGTTTGGCAGAGTCTCTAAATCTGACACTGATTGGTTTTCTGCGTGGAGATGATTGTGTGCTCTATACCCATGGTTCAAACCTCATTCTTGATCGCCCTCACACTATTGCTGATCGGGGTTATTCGTTGATGGAAAAAATCGCATGAATACAAACAACCTGATTAAAATGGCCAACCAGATTGGTGACTTTTTTGAAGCAATGCCTGATCCGGAACAGGCCGCGAAAGATGTGGCACTGCACATACTGCGATTCTGGGAACCGCGAATGAGATCTGGTTTGCTCGACTATATCGATACTTCAGGGGATGAAGTATTGAAACCTATAGTACGCGAAGCCTTGCCAATGATAAAAGATGAGAATGTTGCTGCTGGAGATTCCTGAACTCACCCATCATCAAAGAGATGTGATTGATAAGTGAGTGTTTAGCAGAAAAATATTCAGGCCAGATTCCGAAATCACTATTGCAACTTGTTTACTTTCAAAAGCACTGCGAGCGCTGCAAGTGCTGTCTTTTCTCCCTTGCTGATCTTGTTTCCGAAGATACCCAGGAAACCGCCGGATGACTCGGCAACAGCCTTACCGATCTGCAACAGAGACAATTTGAATTGCATAGCCTCATCATCACTTAATTTTAAATCAACAGCCTTTGCAATATTCTCGATCACAGACTTAGGGTCTACTTCGCCATACAGTACATCCTTCGTCAGAGACTCCATATTTGGGATAACCTCAATCATCACATGTTGCATCATCACACTATCTCCGGCTATACCCTTTAACAACTCCTTGTGAAAACTGACAACTTCTTTTCTATCTATCGTTCCATCGGCACCAGCAACCAGGGCGAAGACGACGATTGGTGAATATAGGATATAGTTCCACTCATCATCTGAGAATAGAGCCTTATAACCACTATCTTGACCGCTATTCTCTTCTGCATCAGGTTGTTCAAAATCGCTCATAAGTTATTCATAGATAATTGGCCATAAACTCTTCAGCTTAGTGATTGCTGGATTGAATGGTCTGGATTAAGGTTTGGCAGATTGTTTCTGGCTTCTTCACTACCACTCGATTTTTGTCGTTTCCACACTATCAGAGTTGGACGTATCTCATGTTTGAAGGCCTCCTTCCATTGATTAAAGTCCAGATCATTGTGTCCGTAGATGGCCTGTTCAAGTTCATGGATAAGATACTTGATCTTGCCTGGATCTGCTTTAGGATGAAAGTCGAGGATATGTTCAGCAATGATACTGTAGGGTGCATTAGTTGGTAACCCAAGATGTTTGTTGGCCAGAAAGCGCAGGGTATAGCCCCATACCTCCGGGTCGCTCTCTTCGTCGACAAACCTAACACAGAAAAAGAATCGAACGGACAGGGGGAGTGCTCCGACAAGTTTACGACGCCAGCGATGCCACCTTGCAACAGGGTTAAGAACAGCAGTAGTAGCCCGTAGTTTATCCTTTAAAGGTGAAAATGCCGGGGCCATACGGCGCATTGGATCTTTTAGAAAAACTACCAGAGGCTCCAATGGAGAAGATTGGTCATCACTCTTATTACGATGGGTGAACCATAGCGCCATCCAATATCCAAAAATAATTCCGAACACCACAGCCAGAGGAATCCAGAAAGCCGCTGAGGTTCCAGAGGGAAACAATGAAGCTTCAGATGAAAACAGGCCGTTATCCTTCCGCGTACCGCTGACAGCAATCGGATGCAGTGGCACCGAGGCGCGTTGTGGCATCTCTGTTCTGGTATTCCACCAGTTGATACTCATTTGAGGTAATTTCAGATCTCCACCAAATTGAGGCACCAAAGTGAAGCTTTCAATTCGACGACCAATGATCCTATTGGATTTTTTTTCCAGATAGGTGTCTGTTTGGTTGCTGTCCCGATAGACACGAAATGCATCACTATTCAGCTGTTGTTCAAGGCTAGGGAGTTTGTTTCCGGACAGCCCAATGGCAGTTAACTCAGTTGTGATCGGTAGGGGTTTGCCTGCAGCAGCTTTAATATTCTCAGGAAACTTGACCTTCAGTGTCAGTTGTTCCAGTGGCAGCCAGGGAGTACTTGTCGGGTCAGCTTCGCGCACAGTGAAATCAATTGGGTCAGACATTTTAGCTTCAAACGCTCTGTTACTGCGTTGGTAGCCGACAATCTGCTCCTCACCTGTGACTCGGATTGCGGGGATTAGAAATTTTCCAGGTTTGAGCGGAGTGATTTCATAGTAGAAGTCGTTGACTATCTGCCGCTTCCCTTTGATTGTGCGTGAGTAGGTTACAGGTCCCTCTTTCAGGTTGAGAACGAAATTGCTGATTTGAGGAATATGTGGCGTGGTTGTGCGCAAATTGTTTTGGCTGATGACGCTCAGCTTGAACATCACACTCTGTTGAGTATAGGGAGCGTCTGTAGAAATCTTGGTTTCAATAAAGGGTTTTGTTACCTGGGTATTGTAGTAACCGGGGGGGGAGTAGGTTTGTCTCCGCTGAGCAGGCCAGTTAGTGCCATAGGGGGTATTTGGCCGCTGCCCTGTGCTGGGCGCGCCTGCTTGTTGTTTGCCTGGCTGCGGGTAGTTCCACTGGCCGGGAGCCGGGCTCTGCCAATAGGGTTGACCTGGGTACTGATTGGCGTGCAGGTGACTCGACAGGGTCATCAGTGCAAGAGAGGCAAGGGTGATGGATTTTAGTGACCTGTTAGCGAGGTCGATCGATTTGAAGCGCCCAATAATGAGCTTGATCGAGGTTAGGGTCACAGCCAAAGGCTTATTTACTTGGTAAGATCCATAATGTCGAGCAGTTGAATTTTTCTTGGCAGCACTCATGTTATTGAATTGCCAGTTGAATTTGATATCAATAATGCCTCCCGATAGTCCTACCAGGGCCTGGTTTCTCTGTCTCGTCCACCACGACTGCGTAGGTACTTATATTCTTCTAGTTTGAACTGCTGCTGCATCAATTGTGTTGGGTCGCCTTCAACCTGGTCTAACCACTGCTCCATCAATGGGTTTTTTCCAGTTAAGCGTCCACCTTCATCTTTACCACCATCTGTTTCAGACTGCCCCTCCTCAGATTGGGGCAGATTGCTTTGGTCCACCTGATCCACGGCATCTGAGCGTAGTTGATCATCTGGATCTATATTTCGTTCTCCTGAATCTTGATCCAGCCTGCTGGGTGATGATTCAGTCTGCTGCTCTTCCTGATCCTGAGATTTGAGATTAGCAGACATTTCATCACTCTGTTGTGGATCATCCGATTTAGAGTTTTCTTCCTGCTCCTTGCCCTCTTCTCTCTGCTGCTCTTCATCAGTGCCTTGTTCGGACTGTTGATCCTGGTTCTCATCACTTTCAGAGGATTCTTCTTTTTCTTCAGTAGTACCCTGTTCGGACTCTTGTTCCTGGGTTTGGTTACTCTCAGAAGATTGATCCTGTTCATCAGTAGAGCCGCTATCGCTTTTCTGCTCTTGCTCTTTCTCCTGCTCTCCCTGCTCAGCGTCTTCTGATTCGCCCTCGCTGCCGCTCGACTCTTGCTCCTGCTGTTCGCCTGTTTCAGATGACTCTTCCTGCTCTTCCGATTCTGAGTCTCCAGACTCCTTCTGCTCCTGCTCCTGCTCCTGCTCCTGCTCTTGCTCCTGCTCTTGCTCTTTCTCCTGCTCCTGCTCTTGCTCCTGCTCCTGCTCCTGCTCCTGCTCTTGCTCCTGCTCTTGCTCTTTCTCCTGCTCCTGCTCCTGCTCCTGCTCTTGCTCCTGCTCCTGCTCCTGCTCTTGATCCTGCTCTTGATCCTGCTCTTGATCCTGCTCTTGATCCTGCTCCTGCTCTTGCTCTTGATCCTGCTCCTGCTCCTGCTCTTCTTCCTGCTCCTGCTCCTGCTCTTCTTCCTCTTGCTGCTCGGCCAACTTATCTTTTGCCAGCGCTAAATTATGTCGTGCATCTTCGTGTTCCGGATCGAGCTCCAGGACTGACTCGTAGGCATCTACTGCCTGTTCATACTCTTCCAGACGATAGTGGCTATTGCCCTGGTTATAACGTGCATCAAGTTTTACTTCATCCCGTTCTGCCAGTTTGAAATCTTTGATGGCACTTTCATAGTCACCAGTACGATAGTGAGCTACTCCACGGCGATAAGCATCCTCAAAGCCCTCTGCTGCCTCATCATAGTGTCCCTGCTTATAGTTTTCGGCGGCCTGTTGCTCATGGTTTAGAAACCAATCGGCTTGGGAGATGGATATTTGGAGCAGTAAAATAGTCAACAGGCAGAGTCTTTTCATGACGGAGACCTCCCTGGAGCAACTACTCGAAAGTAGGGCAGTAAAAATAACAACAGAGGAATCAGCAACCAGTAGAACTGTTCGTTCCAGACACGTGTCTTTTCCTGACTGCGGGTGGGGGTTCCTAACTCTTCACTGGCCAGGTCAAGGATGCGTCGACTATCCAGGTCGCGAAAATCGGCCTCTATGTATTGACCACCGCCAGCTTGTGCAATGTGTTGCAAGAGTGATTGGTTAAGCTTGGATTCGATGACACTCCCTTTTTGGTCTCTCAGTAAATCGCTTTGACCGACCCGTGCAGGTATAGGGCCGCCCCCGGGCGTGCCAACGCCAAGCGTGTGTAGTGCTATGCCCTGATTATTGAGCTTCTCTACTTTTTCGATGAATCCAGGTTCATCGAAATCTCCATCACTGATTAAAAGTATAGTGCGGCTGTTGTGTGAGGTATCACTGCCAAACAGTTGCTCGGCACGCTCTAACGCGGCGACCAGTCTGCTGCCCTGGAGGTTAGCCAGTTCTGATGTCACCGCTGGCAGTGCAGCGAGTATACTTTGGCTGTCTTCGGTAATCGGTGACACCACATGAGGGACTGTTGCAAAGGCGATCATGCCGATACGTATCTCATCATTCAACATCACCAGATCCTGAACTTCCTGCCGTGCTCGTGACAGACGGGATGGCGGGGTATCAGCCACATTCATGGAGCGTGAGATATCCATCAACACAACCAGATCACTGGTGGGTGAAAATGCCTCTATATCTGTGAAATCCCAACGTGGTCCAGCCAGAGCGATAACCAGCAGAATCCAAAGCAACGCCCAGCGGGTAAAACGGCTCCAGCGTTCATTGACACTCAGCTCTCTTATGCCCGCCAGGTGAGGCAGAAGATGCTCGTCGGCGTAGCGATGGAAGAGTCCCTGTCGAGGACGTACCACGCTAAGGATCAACCAGGCGAACACCGGTATCAAGCCAAGCAGGGCAAACAACCATTCCGCTCTGGCAAAGTGGAAGCCGGTTTCAGGCATAGCCACCACCTTTCAACTGGCGCTGTCTCCCTTCGGGATAGACACCAAGGATCAACATCAGTACTAGCGCCGCAGTAAGGGGCCAATAGTAGAGAGGTTGTGGAACATAGACAGTGCGTGATTCTGCCTCAGTCTTTTCCAGTTCGTCGATTTTTTGGTAGATCTTTTCCAATGCTGCAGTATCTGTCGCTCTGAAGTAGGCGCCACCGCCAGCTTCCGCAATCTCCTGCATCGCTTGCTCGTTGAAATTGAGATCGCTGCGAGTCACGACACGACCGTTTTCCAGAATCGGAACACTCTTCTTATCACTGCCAACACCGATGCTGTAGATACGGATATTCTCCTCTCCAGCCAGCTCTGCTGCTTTCAAGGGTGGGATTGTACCGGCTGTGTTTTCTCCATCGGCGATCAATAGAAGCACCCTGGAGCCCTCGGGACGTTCTCTTAGTTTCTTTACACCTAAGCCCAAGGCATCGCCTATGGCAGTACCATCACCGGCAATACGTGGTATGACATCCTTTAGCAGACTATTTACCGCTTTGCGATCATAGGTTAGTGGGGAGAGGACATAAGCGCGGCTACCAAAGATAACCAGACCGATACGGTCGCCCTGTCGGCCATCAATAAACTTGGAGACCACACCTTTGATTACCTGCATCCGACTTACTTGCTTACCATCCAGGGTGAAGTCCAGGGCGTTCATCGAATGAGAGGCGTCAACCAGCAGCATCAGGTCATAGCCTTCTGTGCGGTTCTCTGTGTAAGGTTCCAGCCACTGAGGACGCATCAGGGCTAATACCAGAAATAACCAGATCAGAGAGAGCAGACCGACATAGAGGCGCTTACTTAAAGGAACTTTTGGACGCTTGGTTTTAAAGGCAGCTTCCAAATGAGACAGACTGGGATGTAGCAGGGTGGCTTGAAGGCCTTCTACAGATTCCTTCTTGTCAGTGGCAGGGCGAAGCCACAAATATCTGACGAGAAAAGGCAAAGCCAGTAACAGAGCCATCCAGGGCCAGTGAAATTCAAACATGGCACGCTTCCTCACTGACCCAATGGATAGCTGCATCGATCAACTGCCCCAGGGCAGCTTTATCTGTACTGTAATCCGGTGGTGCATAGGGAATTTCCAGCAGCAGACGACCCTTTTCCCGCCAGGGAAAGCCTGTGGAGTCGTTACTCTGTAGCCAGTCGAGCCATGCTTCGTCAGTCAAAGATGCGGTCATTTCCCTCCCGCAGCGTGCAATGGCTATGCGTCTTAATAATTCAGAAAGATCACTCGCAATCGGTTTGACCGGTTCCCGCTTGATGCGTTTTTTGAGTGAGATCAGGCGACGTCGTGCATCCTGTTGCCACCGTCCCAGGGGATAGAGACGACGCCTATTTATCAGCCATCCAATAACGAGAAGCAACAGCAATACAACAGCTAGCACCAACCACCATCCAGGGGCGAGTGGCCACCAGGAGACTGAGTCTATGCCTCGAATGTCGCGTAGTGGATCCATTAATGTCGGCCGAAATGCTTTGCCAGGCCACGAGTTAGTGTCAGATGAATCTCTTCATTGGTGGCGATGGGTAGCAGGGTAATACCCAGGCTGTTGGATAGTGTTGTTAGCTCTTCGCGATGCTTGTTCCAGGTTTCAGAATAGCGTGCTCTGGCTTCACGGTCATTGGTGTCTATCTCAATAGCATTGCCATCAGGTCCAACAAAGGTGACCTTACCCATTTGCGGAAGATCATGGTCAGCGGGGTCGTCTACCGGTAGGAGTACCACTGTGTGGCGTTGACAGAGTCTACCCAGGGTTTGGCGCAGACCCGATATTTCACGGTTCAGATCGGCAATGACAAAGATAAGAGAGCCTATGGTTGATCCTCTATCAACTCTCTGTAACGCTTCAGATAGACAGTCCTGATTGGGCTGGTTGGGAAGCCCTTCATGGGTCAGGGCATGTAACAGACGCCATAAGGCGCGACGGTCTTTGGTCGGTGGAAAGTATTGCATGCCTTGTTTGGAATCACCGAACAACATCCCCCCAACACGGTCATGAAGACGTGAGGCGGCCCATCCCAACAAGGCCGCAGCTTTGGCGCCCTGGATCGATTTAAAGGTACCGCGTGTACCAAAACTCATGTGAGGTCCGCAGTCGACGCACAACACAACACTCCGCTCCCGCTCCTCTCGGAAGATCTTCATGTGGGGTACGTTGGTGCGGGCTGTGACATTCCACTCCATGTTGCGAATATCGTCACCCTCGCGATACTCACGTACCTCCTCGAAATCGAGTCCAGTACCGCGAAATACCGAGGCATAGAGTCCGCTAAAGCTGGTGCCGACCAAATGGTGCGATGCAAGTCCGAGGGTATGCGCCTGATGGCGCAGCTCGAGTAAGTCGTCAATGTGTGGATGGAGACTCATAGTTACAGCGAGTGTTTACGCTAAGGGATTGCGACCATATCCAACAGACGGGAGAGAAAATCGTCTGTGGTAATACCTTCCGCCTCTGCTTCAAAGGTCAGCAGTATGCGATGGCGCAGGATCGCTGGAGCGACTGCCTGAATATGGTGTGGTGCTACAAATTCTTCGTCATCCAGCCAGGCTCGGGCTCGTGCACAGCGGGCCAAAGCGATACTGGCTCGGGGTGAAGCACCGAATCGGCACCAGCGTGTCAGATCATTGTCATAGGCCTTGGGGTTACGGCTGGCTTGCACCAGATCAACGATGTAGCTGTTGAGTTTTGGATCCAGATAGAGTTTGTTTACCTCCTGCCGGATTGCAAAAAGCTCTTCTTGACTGAGAGGATTACTGGGCGGCTCAGGCTTGTGTTGTTGCTGAGCATTATCGAGTTCGAGGATCTGCAACTCTTCATTTCGATTTGGGTACTCTACATTGGCCTGCATCAGAAAACGGTCAAGTTGTGCTTCTGGCAGGTGGTAGGTGCCCTCCTGTTCAACAGGATTTTGTGTTGCCAGCACCATGAACAGACTGGGAAGTTGATAAGTCGTTTGGCCAACCGTTATCTGATGTTCGCCCATTGCCTCCAGAAGTGCGGACTGTACCTTTGCAGGGGCTCTATTCACCTCATCCGCCAACAGGATATTGTGGAACAGGGGGCCCTGTCGAAACTCAAACTCCCCTTTCTCATGTCGGTAAATGTCAGTGCCGATAAGGTCTGACGGAAGTAGATCAGGGGTGAATTGTATGCGGTGAAAATCTCCCTCTATACCTTCAGCCAGTGCTTTCACTGCTGTGGTCTTGGCAAGCCCTGGAAGACCTTCGATAAGGAGATGACCATCACTTATAAGACAAATCAGCATACTGTCGATAAAGCTGGTTTGTCCGATTACTCGCGAAGCCAAGTGCTCGCGTAACGGGGCAAGGACGGATGAGTTCATTAACTTCTACTACTTTAGGCTGCGTTGATTATTGTTAAGCACTTAGGTATCAGACGGCGTTGCCATCTATCCCGGCTTTATTTTTGCCTGTGCTGTGTATCAGACTATCCTGGCTATTATTTCAACAGAGTGCAAGCTCTAGAAGCACTCCTAATTATTCGATTATTAGTAACTCTTAATTCACAATTCTGATTTACTAAGATTGTTCGATAGTTATCCTAGCTTAGAGCATTATTTTCTAATTTGGTTTCATGACCGCAAAAAAACAACTTCACTGGGACTATTCAGATCTTTTGTGTTCAGAGATTGCTCTCGAGCTACCTTATATAATCTGTTCACAGCAGGTTGTATCCATTGCGTCAAGTCTATTTTTACCCATGCATCTCTCCGTGTAGAGGCTTTGAGCCTTACTTAATGCCTTGAATTAAAAGAAATATTATAAACTGTTCATTTTTTTTACGATCTAATGTCTGATCCCGAATTTGCTGGCATCAGAGGCAATTTCCAGCGGTTATCAACAATGTTATCCACAGGAGCTGTGGGTAAAACTGAAAGTTTCGTATTCAAAGGGGGTTGACGATAGTTTCTGTCTATTGTTTTCAATAAGCTCTGTAACTCACTGTAATAAAAGGAATATATAAATATTCAAAATCATTTCCTCATTCATGGGTATAATCCGCCCTCATTTTGTATGTGGACCACCCTGATGATTGAGAATCTTAGAAATATCGCCATTATCGCGCACGTCGACCATGGCAAGACCACCCTTGTAGATGAACTGCTGAAACAGTCGGGTACGCTGGGTGATCGTTTTGGCAAGGTTGAGCGAGTGATGGACTCCAATGATCAGGAGCGGGAGCGGGGTATTACTATACTCTCAAAAAACACCGCTATTCGCTGGAATGACTACCGCATCAATATTGTCGATACCCCCGGGCATGCCGATTTTGGTGGAGAAGTAGAGCGGGTTCTCTCGATGGTGGATTCTGTGCTTTTGCTGGTCGATGCCCAAGAGGGTCCTATGCCGCAAACGCGATTTGTCACCGAGAAGGCTTTCCAGCATGGTCTACGCCCTATAGTTGTGGTCAACAAGATTGATAAACCAGGCTCTCGTCCTGATTGGGTAATCGACCAGGTATTCGAACTATTTGATCGTTTGGGGGCCAGTGACCATCAGTTGGATTTTCCGATTGTCTACACATCGGCGGTGGGTGGTTACGCTGGGCTTGAAAACGATATAACAGAAGGTGAAATGACACCGCTCTTCGAAGCTATTGTCAGTCACTGTCCTGCGCCGGACGTCGACCCAGAGGCGCCGTTTCAGATGCAGATATCCAATCTGGACTACAACAGCTACGTTGGTGCGATAGCTGTAGGCCGGGTAACTCGGGGTAGCGTCAAACCCAATCAGCAGGTGGTTGTTGCGAAGTATGATGGTGAGCAGCATCGGGCCAAGATCGGTGTGGTCTATGGCTACCTTGGTCTCGAACGGTTCGAAGTGAAAGAGGCGAGCGCAGGGGATATCATCGCAATCAGCGGTATGGAGGCTCCAAATGTCTCTGATACTTTGTGTGATCCTGAAAATATTGAGCGCATGCCACCATTGACTGTGGATGAGCCAACGGTATCCATGACCTTCCAGGTTAATACCTCACCGTTTGCGGGCAAAGAGGGTAAATATCTGACTTCAAGACAACTCAAAGAGCGTCTTGAACGGGAGTTGATTCATAATGTTGCCCTCAGAGTAGAAGAGGGGACGGATCCTGAAAAGTTTAAAGTTTCCGGTCGTGGTGAACTCCATCTGTCTGTATTGATTGAGAGTATGCGACGAGAAGGATTTGAATTGGCAGTCTCACGTCCTGAGGTAATCTTTCGTGAAGTCGATGGGGAGATTTGTGAACCTTACGAACAGCTGACTGTGGATGTTGAGGAGAAGGATCAGGGCACGATCATGGAGGCCTTGGGTGCTCGTAAGGGGGATCTCAAGGATATGGTTCCAGATGGTAAGGGACGGGTTCGGCTCGACTACATCATACCCTCACGTGGCTTGATCGGATTTCAGACAGAATTTATGACCAGTACTTCAGGTACCGGACTCATCTATCACGTTTTCGATCACTATGGTAAGGCTCAGCAAGGGGGGATTGCTCCTCGTAAAAACGGAGTACTGATTGCAAACGGCCAGGGTAAAGCCTTGGGATTCGCGCTCTATAATCTGCAGGAGCGTGGCAGACTATTTACCTCACCGGGTGATGAGGTCTATGAGGGGCAGATTGTAGGGATTCATGCCAGAGACAACGACCTGGTTGTAAATCCCTTAAAAGGCAAGCAATTAACCAATGTCCGTGCCTCAGGAAAGGATGATGCAATCCTGTTGACACCACAATTACGTTATAGCCTTGAACAGGCCCTGGAATTTATTGAAGACGATGAACTGGTAGAAGTTACCCCGCAGGATATTCGTATTCGCAAGAAATATCTGAAAGAGCACGAACGTAAACGCGCCTCTCGGGAATAGGGGAACTCAGGCAAAACCCGAAGTATTTTTTTAAATCGCCAGCCTGGCGGGGTGAAAAATATTGCGGGCTCAAAAAAAGAAAAGCCCAACTGCGATCCTTGCGGTTGGGCTTATAGTCGTCGGCTTGGTTGGCTAAGCGTTTCGTCCTTGAGCTATCCCTAGCAAATTGTCCTTTAAAGAAACTTCCTTGAAGACGACGATTAAATAATGACACAAAAATTCACGTTTATCGTGGGAATTCCGCCACTGATGCTGTGGGATAATTCTTGATTGGATGTAAGAATTTTCCTACGTTTTAAGTTGTTGAATATTAAATAAAAATGTGGGTTATTTACTTGTGGCCAACTAACAGTCCCCAGAATCTCAGCCAATTTAGGATGCTATTTCACAAGAGTGAAATTAATTGGCAAATGAACAGTAGTTATTGCCAACGATTACCCACTATTGATCTTGATATATAACGATAGCTCTCCACTGATCAGAATATTTTCGGCAGAGGTCTAATAGTGGAATCAATTTGAGTTGGTTTGATCATCAGAAAGAGAAAAGCCCAATCGCACTCCTTGCGATTGGGCTTATAGTCGTCGGCTTGGTTGGCTAAGCTTCCCATCCATGTTCTATCCGTAACGATTTATCCCTGTATTCAAGTGTCCTTGTTGACGACAATTAAATAGTGACACAGTTTTTTACAATTAGAGTGGGAATATTCACACTAAGAGTGTGAGATTTGTCTCTTTTAAGTGTAAGAAAATTCTTACGCTACTAAGTTATTGAAAAATAACAGTAAATAATTTGGTTATCGAGTGTTATTCTCAATGAGTTGATTTTTGTAGAGATAAAACAGAGCTTGCAAAGGGTGATAGGCTAGTGGTAAGCCGGAAAAATGGTTGCGAGGGTCTCAGAAAATGAAAAAGCCCAACTGCACTCCTTGCGGTTGGGCTTACTGTCATCGGCTTGGTTGGCTAAGCTCCTCATCCATGCTCTTTCCCTAGCGGCTGATCCTTGAGATTTATCCCTAAAGATGACAACTTAATAATGGCACAAAAATAGTCTTAGATAATGGGACTAATTACCACATGTACGTAGGAATAATCTCTTGGAAATGTAGGAATATTCTTACAGAGATAATGGATCCACAATGATTGACCTCTATCCTGCGATTGAGCCCTATAAAACCCAGCGGCTCTCAGTTGATAATCAACACCAACTCTATATCGAACAAGTGGGTAATCCCGCAGGTATACCAGCACTTTTTCTACATGGAGGCCCCGGGGCAGGTTGCGAGCCTTATCATCGGCGTTTTTTTAATCCCGATCTGTTTCGTGTCGTGCTGTTCGATCAAAGAGGGTGTGGCCGCTCAACACCCCATGCATCTCTGGAAAACAACACAACCTGGGATTTGGTGGCAGATATAGAGAAGATCCGAGAAGAACTCGGCATTGATCGTTGGTTGCTGTTTGGTGGCTCCTGGGGTTCAACCCTTGCATTGGCCTACGCCCAGGCCCATCCTGAACGCGTCTCCGGGATAGTACTAAGAGGTGTTTTTCTTTGTCGCGATAGAGAAATCGAGTGGTTTTATCAAAATGGGGCGAGTTGGGTTTTTCCCGACTATTGGGAGGATTTTATTGCGCCGATTCCTGAGCACGAGCGGGAGAATCTTCTCCATGCCTACTATCGTCGCTTGATCGGTGAAGATGAAATCACACGCATGTCTGTGGCTAAGTCCTGGTCTGTCTGGGAGGGCAAGACAGCCAGTTTACGCCTTAACCAATCCGTGGTTGGTTTTTTTTCCAACCCCCATACTGCACTGAGTCTAGCCAGAATAGAAGCGCACTATTTTGTAAATCACGCCTTTCTTCGGCCTAATCAACTATTGATTGAGACACCAAAGCTGGAAGGGATACCGGGGACGATTGTGCAGGGTCGATATGACCTGATCTGTCCCATGCAATCTGCCTGGGAGTTAAGCCAGGCCTGGCCGGGAGGCGAATTGGTTATTGTTCCTGACGCGGGTCATTCTGCCTCTGAGCCAGGTACCAGTAGCGCACTTGTTCAGGCGACAGACCGTTTTGGGACTCTGCTGGGATTATAGAGTGATAGGTTTATTGCAAAGGGCGCGGAAGGGAGAGGTGTCAATCGACGGGCAGTCAGTAGCCAAAATCGGATATGGCCTGGTGGTGCTGGTTGGTGTACAGAGAGGCGATGATCAGAGTAAGGCTGACAGATTGTTAGAGCGACTGCTGGGCTATCGGGTTTTTCCTGATGAACAGGGTCGTATGAACCTGAGCCTGCTGGATGTTGATGGCGGATTGTTACTGGTTCCCCAATTTACCTTGGCTGCAGATACCCGCAAAGGGATGCGCCCAGGTTTTTCCAGTGCTGCGGATCCCGAACTGGGAAGGGATCTTTTCCACTATTTGTCTGAACGTGCAACTGAACGTTGCAGTCGGGTCGCCTGTGGTGTGTTCGGTGCTGATATGCAGGTTGAACTGACGAATGATGGTCCGGTGACTTTCTGGCTGGAGTGTTAGGTCTGTTAACAGGCCCTATTAACCCTGAAGACAACATACTTAGTCGCCGGGTTAATAATACCTTAAACTCTGATTGTTTTAATCGTCTTAGCGCTAGGCAACAATCAGCAGATAGAGAGTCAACTCAATCATTAAGAAATATGAGCCATTCCATCACAAAAATCCTACTTACTATTATCATATTGTCGCACTCTATTTTGGCTGTTGCCGAGCGCGGGCCTGCGGTACCAGACTATACAGCAGAGGAGATAGCTAAGGGGGTCTATGTTATTCATGGCCCCCTTGGTGTGCCATCAGTCGAAAACCTGGGATTTATGAATAACCCGGCCTTTGTCGTTGGAGATCAAGGTGTTGTGGTTATCGATCCAGGTTCGAGCGTACAGGTAGGGGAGATGTTACTGCGTCAGATCGTTAAAGTGACTGATCTGCCGGTTGTTGCTCTATTCAACACCCATATTCACGGGGATCACTGGCTCGCCAATCAGGCATTTAAAAATGCCTACCCGAATGTAGAGATCTTTGGTCATGAGACCATGCGACAGCTGGTGCTGAAAGGAGAGGGTAAAACTTTTCTGGAAACACTGATGAGAATGACCGGGGGAGCTGTCAGTGGCACGGTCGAGGTGCCGCCGAATCGATCTACAGCTCATGGAGAGGAGATAACCCGGGCAGGTATAACCATTCGGGTGCACTATCAGGCCGAGGCCCATAGCCACTCAGACATTATGTTGGAACTGCCAAAGCAGAAAGTGATCTTTCTGGGTGATAATGTGATGAGCAATCGTCTTGGTCAAATGGACAGCGCAACTTTCAAGGGGAATATCAAAGCCATTGATATGGCACTGGCAACCTCTGCAGAGATTTTTGTTCCGGGACATGGAGTGACCGGTGGCAGAGAGGTTCCTGAGACCTATCGCAGATACCTGTCGACACTCAAATCGGAAGTGGCGAAATACTATGAAGAGGGAATGAGTGACTTTGAGATGAGCTCACTTGTGACCAAAAACCTGGATCAATTCCATACCTGGATCGATTTTGAGCGCAATGTCGGACGCCATATCAGTCTTGCCTATCTAGAGGTCGAAGCCGAGCTTTTCTAATCCTGAGCTGCAGAATTAATCCAGTCTGTCGGTAGGCGCTGTCATTTTCTCCGTTTTTCTCTAGAATAGGCGGTTTGATTGGGGTGAATGGATAACCATCACTCCATTGCACATCGCAATCATGACCGGAGTCTTTGTTATGCAGCGTACCGCGCAGGTTGAGCGCAATACCCTGGAGACGCAGATCAGCGTTTCGATCGATCTGGATGGCACTGGTGAATCCAGTTTTGCCACTGGGGTGCCTTTTCTCGATCACATGCTGGATCAGATTGCGCGCCACGGCTTGGTCGATATGCAGGTGTCCGCCAAGGGTGATCTGCACATCGATGCCCACCACACTGTGGAGGATATCGGCATCACCTTAGGTCAGGCTTTATCTAAAGCTGTGGGCGATAAAAAAGGTATTCGTCGATATGGACACGCCTATGTTCCACTGGATGAAGCTTTGTCACGCGTCGTGGTCGATTTCTCAGGGCGTCCTGGACTGACCTATGAGGTTGATTTCTCCCGGGCACGTATCGGGGATTTCGACGTTGATCTGTTGCAGGAGTTTTTTCAGGGACTGGTCAATCATGCCGGCATAACTCTGCATATTGATAATCTGAGAGGCACAAATGCTCACCACCAGGCGGAGACTATCTTCAAAGCACTGGGACGGGCTTTTCGTGTTGCTCTAGAGATGGATCCACGCATGGCAGAGAAAATCCCCTCCACCAAGGGCACTCTGTAAAAAGATTCGCAGGTATTAAGATGTCACAGCGTATCACCGTGATCGACTACGGTATGGGAAATCTTCGCTCTGTCGCCAAGGCGGTCGAGCATGTTGCAGCGGAGCATGATGAGGTCCTGGTCACTGATGATCCGGATCTGATTCTTGGTTCAGACAGAGTCGTGTTTCCTGGACAGGGAGCGGCTCGAGACTGCATGGCTGCAATCTCAGATCATCATCTCAACCGTGCAATTCTGGATGCAGCCCAGAGCAAACCCTTTCTTGGGATTTGTATGGGGCAGCAGGTGTTGCTGGAAGAGAGTGAAGAGAACGGTGGCACATCATTGCTGGGCCTTTTTACGGGGCGGGTCAAACGTTTTCCCGGTGGGGTCGCAGCGGATGGCGAAGCCTTGAAAATCCCCCATATGGGTTGGAATGAGGTAAACCGACGCGATGATCACCCTCTGTGGAGCGGAATACCAGAGAGTAGCCGATTCTATTTCGTGCACAGCTACTATGTTGACCCGGAGGATAAGGGACTGGTGGCTGCAACGACAGATTTTGGGGTCAGTTTTGCAAGCGCCATAGCCCAGAACAATCTTTTCGCGGTTCAATTTCATCCCGAGAAGAGTGCTGATGCGGGGCTGCAACTTCTGAAAAATTTTGTAAATTGGGAATCTTGAATCCCTATCATATTGAGTTAGGAATCGCTTGTGTTGTTAATACCTGCAATAGATCTCAAGGATGGCCAGTGTGTGCGATTGCGCCAGGGTCGGATGGAAGATGATACGGTTTTTTCTGATAATCCCTTGCAGATGGCCACCCAGTGGGTTGAAGCTGGGGGGCGCAGACTTCATCTGGTCGACCTGAATGGTGCCTTTGCTGGAGAGCCGGTCAATGGGGATGCCATTCGTGCCATCGCCTCAGCCTACCCTGACCTGCCGATTCAGGTTGGTGGCGGTATTCGTGATGAGGCAACCATCGAGGCCTATCTTCAGGCGGGTGTGGACTACTGCATCATCGGTACTCAGGCGGTAAAAGAGCCGGAATTTGTCGCTCGGGCCTGTAAGGCGTTCCCAGGTCATGTGATCGTTGGTCTGGATGCCAAAGAGGGTATGGTTGCGATCAATGGTTGGGCTGAGGTGACTGACCAGGAGGTCACTGAACTCTCTCGGCGTTTCCAGGACGATGGTGTTTCAGCGATTGTCTATACAGACATTGGACGTGATGGCATGCTCAGCGGTCCAAATGTTGAAGCAACGCGGGATCTGGCCAATGCAGTCTCTATTCCAGTGATCGCTTCGGGAGGTATTACCAATATCAATGATATTGAGGCCCTCTGTCAGGCTGATACCAGTAACATTATGGGGGCCATCACCGGAAGAGCGATTTACGAAGGAACCTTGGATCTGGCTGAGGGACAACGTCTTGCTGACCAGTTGTCAGGTTAATCAAAGTAGATAGGATTATTGGGTATGCTTGCAAAACGCATCATTCCTTGCCTCGATGTCGACGCAGGTCGTGTGGTTAAAGGGGTTAAGTTTGTCGATATTCGCGATGCTGGGGATCCGGTAGAGGTGGCAAGGCGCTATAACGAGGAGGGTGCTGACGAAATCACCTTTCTCGATATCACCGCCAGTTCAGATAACCGTGAAACCATCGTGCATGTGGTTGAGCAGGTGGCCAGTGAAGTTTTCATACCTTTGACAGTCGGTGGGGGTATTCGTACCGCAGAGGATATACGTCGTATGCTCAATGCCGGTGCTGACAAAGTTGCCATCAACACTGCAGCGGTTTTCAATCCTGAGTTTGTCAAACAGGCGACAGAACGTTTTGGTTCACAATGTATCGTGGTGGCGATAGATGCAAAAAAGGTCAGTGGTGAAGGTGAGCCATTGAAGTGGGAGATCTTTACCCATGGGGGACGCAAACCCACAGGATTGGATGCCATAGAGTGGGCCAAACGGATGTGTGACTATGGCGCAGGTGAGATCCTGCTTACCAGTATGGACCGGGACGGCACCAAAATTGGCTTTGACAATGAACTGACCCGGGCGATTGTTACGGCGGTACCTGTTCCAGTGATCGCATCCGGTGGTGTCGGTGAACTGCAGCACCTGGTCGATGGGGTCAAGCGTGGTGGCGCTGATGCCGTATTGGCAGCAAGTATTTTTCACTTTGCTGAGTACTCTATCGGTGAAGCCAAGCAGTTTATGCAGCAGCAGGGTGTCGAGGTTCGTCTGTGAGTTGGCTCGACGCAGTTAAGTGGGATAGTGATGGTCTGGTGCCGGCAATCGCCCAAGAGCGTGACACCGGCAAGTTGCTGATGATGGCCTGGATGAACAGAGAGGCACTCAGACTGAGTCACGAAACCGGGCATGCGGTCTACTGGTCCAGATCGAGAAAAAAACTTTGGCACAAAGGTGAAGAGTCGGGACATCAACAGGTCATTTCCGCCATTCGACTCGATTGTGACGGCGACGTGGTTCTACTCGAGGTTGAGCAAAAGGGTGGTATTGCATGTCATACTGGAAGGCACAACTGTTTTTTTCGAAAACTACAGGGTGAGCGCTGGGAGGAGACACTGCCAGTACTTAAAGATCCCAAACAGATATACAAGTGAGCCAGGATATGAGTGAGATACTGCAGCAACTGGCTCAAGTACTTGAAGAGCGTAAACAGGCTGAGCCTGACAGCTCCTATGTAGCCAAGCTCTATGACAAAGGGCTTGATGCGATCCTGAAAAAGATAGGAGAAGAGGCAACTGAGACGGTGATGGCGGCAAAAGACGGCATTCCCGAGAAGATTGTCTATGAGACTGCAGATTTATGGTTCCATAGCATGGTAATGCTGGCGCACCAGGGTTTGGGGCCTGATCTGGTACTGAAAGAGTTACAACGGCGTTTTGGCCTCTCTGGTCTTGAAGAGAAGGCGCAACGAGACAAGTAGTGCTGGGGATAGAACCCAGGTATCATCCCCGGGTTGTCCCAGTAAAGAATGCTATGCGCACACTGCCTGATCGGGTTTAATGGTCGCGCAGTTTACAAATTAAACCGGCGAGTCCGGAGGTGGAGATTATTATGGGTTTTGGTGGTATCAGTATTTGGCAGTTGTTGATTATCCTGGCAATTGTATTGTTATTGTTCGGAACCAAACGACTGAAAAACATCGGCTCTGACCTGGGTGGCGCCATCAAAGGATTCAAAGGTGCAATGAAAGATGGCGAGAAACAGGCCTCTAAAGCAAAAGAGCAGATCGAACAGTCTGAAAGCGGTACTGTTGTGGATGGCGAGGTCACCTCGAAAGAGAAGGAAAAGAGCTGAATCCTGGTAACATCCATCAGATTGATTAGAGAACAGCATGTTTGATGTCGGTTTCTGGGAACTGACGATTATCGCACTGGTTGCGCTGGTCGTTATCGGTCCTGAACGTCTACCAAAAGTGGCCAGAACTGCGGGCCTCTGGCTGGGGCGTGGACGGCGATTCATCTCGACTGTAAAGGCCGACATCGATCAAGAGATCAAGGCGGAAGAGCTTAAGGATATTCTGCAGAAACAGGCGCAAATGGCCAATCCGGTGCATGAGATCCTGGAAGAGACAAAGGATGATCTAAACCAGATCAAACAGGAAACAGCAAGCCAGATGCAAGAGGTAAAGAGTGCTGTAGATTCCGATCAACCCTCCGATAATAAGAAACCGAATCAAACAGAATAGATGTCGGCCGTAAACTCACCAGATACCAAGAGCCAAGAGCAACCCCTGGTCGCACACCTGATTGAACTGCGTGACCGTGTATTGCGTATGGTGCTAGCGGTTTTAGTGGTGTTTGCTGTCTTGTTTCCGTTTGCCAATGATCTCTACAGCGCCATTGCCGGGCCAATGCGAGCCGCGCTGCCTGAAGGCAGTACGATGATCTCAACCAAGCCCATCGATCCATTCCTAATACCCTTTAAGCTGAGTTTGCAGCTCGCTATTTTCATTGCGATCCCATTCATTCTTTCTCAGTTTTGGGCATTTGTTGCACCTGGCCTCTACCGCCATGAAAAACGCATGGTGGTGCCCCTGCTGGTTTCCAGCACCCTGCTGTTTTATTGCGGCATGGCTTTCGCCTATTTTGTGGTCTTTCCCCTGGTGTTTACATTTCTTGCGGGAACGGCTCCAGAGGGTGTCGAGGTTGCAACCGATATGGGCAGCTACCTCGATTTTGTAATGACCCTGTTCTTTGCCTTTGGCGTCGCTTTTGAGGTGCCCATCGCCACCATAATTTTGGTATGGCTCGGGATTACCACCCCAGAAAAGCTTCGCCAGAAACGTCCCTATGTGATTGTTGGGGCCTTCATTGCAGGTATGTTTCTAACACCGCCAGATGTGATATCACAAACCCTGTTAGCGCTACCGATGTGGGTATTATTTGAGTTTGGCGTAATCTTTTCGAAGGGCTTTGTACGGCAAAAGGAGGAGGATGCCGAACCGCTTGCCGAGGAGAGTGAAGGTGATTTAAACCAAGAAGGCCCCCTTCAAACAACAGAGTCACCTGTAGGTAGTGATATCGATCCTGCCCATGACTATCTGGATCCCGACCGTTTTGTGCCGATGTCTGATGATGAGATGGAAGCGGAGTTGGATGCGATTGAAGCTGAGGATGAAGATGATTCTGAACTGCTCGATACACCGGCAGACGACCCCCTGGAGCAAAAACTGCATCAGGTTCAGGTCTTCCGGGCATCTGGCAAAGTGGATCAAGCCAGAGATCTGCTATATGAGATCCTCCAGGATGGGAATTCGGATCAGCGCATGGTGGCGCGAAATATTCTGGCCCAGCTCGATTCCGAGAGCTGATCGTTCAACTTGTCCGTAGCCGGGTGCCATGAACCAGGGAGAGCGTGATCTCTTCAGCAGATAGCGATGAAGGAAAATAGGTACCTGATATTTTTGCACCGCTGATGCTGGCCCCTTCTAGATTGGTAAGCCTCAGGTCAAGCCCACGAAGGTCTGCATGTCGTAGATAGGCACCTGCCAGGCTAAGGTCTTTTGCATCCAGTTCTCTTAAATCCACACTTCTTAAATCGGCATTCTCAAGATTGCAGGCCTCTCCAGCAGACCGACGCTGATTGAATTCATTCACCTGTCCATGTTTCAACAGTTGATACATGGGATCCTGTTTATTCACGGGCTGTGACATTGTGACCTCGCTCGATAGTAGATATCTATTTAAGGCGTAACAGTAGTTTATAAGTGGGGAGAGCAGCCATAACAATTTATGTATTTATTGTTGCTATTGAAGTATTCTCCATCTAGTATTGATAATATTAATACTTGAGAGCAACTCATATGGCCGGTACCCCACAGATTCATTATAAGCAAAATCGTCTCAAGCAACTGAGGGCCTTTTGCCATGCTTCACAGACAGGTTCAATCAGTGAAGCTGCTGAGCGGCTCTATTTGAGCCAACCGACTGTCTCATTGCAGATTCAAGCACTTGAACGGGAGCTGGAAACTGTACTATTTGAACGTCGGGGGCCAAAAATCAAACTTACCCCTGAAGGGGAGACCCTCTACAAGCTTTCACAACCACTTGTTGAAGGGATGGATAAACTTCAGGAGACCTTTTTAGCCTCCTGCGGAAAACTGGAGAGTGGTGAGCTCAATATCGCTGCTGGCGAGTCTACGATCCTCTACATTCTTCCTGAGCCGATTAGACGCTTTGCGGAGCGCTATCCAGGTATTCGGGTGAAGCTGCATAATGTTACTGGCAGGGATGGCATGGCAATGCTCCGTGCAGATGAGACTGATCTGGCTATCGGTTCTCTGATGGAGATTCCTGATGATGTGACCTATCAGCCTGTCGTTAACTATGCCCCCGTGTTAATCACCCCCAATGATCATCCTTTGGCAAAGAAGGAGAGCATTAGACTGCACGATATCAGCCCCTATGGTTTGATCTTGCCGCCTCACCATCTCAGTACATGGCGAATGGTGGATCTTGTGTTCAAGCAACACAATGCCAACTATAACGTGACCCTTGAGGCCGGCGGCTGGGAAGTGATCAAGAAATACGTTGAGATTGGTCTGGGGATATCCATAGTGACTGACGTCTGCCTGACCGGAGAGGAGCAGGTGGCGACTATTCCACTGGGTGAATATTTCCCGGATAGGAGTTATGGCATCGTATTACGACGGGGTAAATTCCTCTCCCCCCAGGCGAAGCGGTTCCTGGAAATTGTCAAAGAGCTCTATAACTGAAATCTGAGATCAGTGCTTTTTTAATAAGATCAACAGATTGTAGAATTCATTTCTGCGGTTTATAAGAATTTAGGGTCAAATCGAGGTACTTTTCGGGATGATGGGAGCTTTTATTGGTCAGCAATCTAATGATCAAGGTTATTTTCCTCATACTCCAAAGTGTTTTACAATGTGGCTGTTTTGTTGAGGAGATGGAAATGTTAGGAAAGGCCCCGGAATTTCAAACATTGCTTCGTGCGATGCGCATTGTGTCCGCTACGGATGCGACTGTTCTTGTGACAGGAGAGAGTGGAACAGGTAAGGAGTTACTTGCTCAGGCGCTACATGAAAACAGTCGCCGATACGACAAGCCTTTTATTACCGTGAATTGTGCGGCATTGCCCACACAGCTTGCAGAAAGTGAACTGTTTGGTCATCGCAAAGGCGCTTACACCGGAGCAACCTCTGACAGTATCGGTAAAGTACAAGCGGCTCATGGCGGAACTCTGTTCCTCGATGAGATTGGCGAATTGCCCCTGGCAGTACAGGCAAAGCTGTTACGTTTCCTCGAAACTGGTGAATGTCAGATGGTGGGGCGGGCAACAAACCAGCGGGTCAATGTTCGAGTTATCGCAGCGACCAATCGTGATCTATCCAAATCATTGAACGAAGAGACATTTCGTAGCGACCTCTACTACAGACTCAATGTGGTTCCTCTGGAGCTTCCTCCTCTGCGTGAACGTGCGGGAGATGTCGATCTCTTACTCAACGGGCTCACAGTTGAACTCTCAAAGAGCTACAATCTACGTGCACCGATCTATAGCAAACAGGTCTTGAAGTTACTCAACAGCTACCCTTGGCCGGGAAATGTCCGGGAATTGAAAAATTTTGCTGAACGAATGCTGATTCTGTTTTCAGGCAGACAGGTTGAGATAGAGAATCTTCCTAATGAGTTTCGTACAGCACCAAAACAAAAAAATTCTCAAGATGGATTGTTTGTCTTGCCGGATCAGGGACTCAGCATGGATCAGCTGGAAGCTGATTTGATTGAACAAGCCCTCTCCAAGACCCTCGGTAATCGAAGCAAAGCGGCTCGGCTGCTAGGACTTACTAGAGATACGCTCCTCTACAGAATGAAAAAATACGCTATTGAGTTTTAATAAATAGTGACTGGCATTGAGGTCAGGTTTTACTGATCAGTAAATTCGAATACCGCCGTGGCGTCTGCGACTACGATAGTCGAACAAGGCTATTCCACTCACTATACCTAAGATGAAGGTGACGCCAGCTGCAATTAATCCAAGCTTTATGGGAATTGCCTTGCTGAAATGGCCTTGTTGAGCTGCTTTGAGACTCTCGTTTTCTTGCTGAATTCGATCCAAAGCAGAGACGATACCTTCAGTATTTTCCAATTGCCCCTGTAGTTCTGCATTAGCTTGCTGCTCTTGGTCTCTCAGTTTATTGAGGGCCTGCTCAGTTTCTGTCAGCTGAACTTTCTGTGTTTTAAGATTCGCTTTAAGTTGGCTGTTTTCAATACTTAGTTCTTCGAGCAGAGCCCGAGCTGGCTTGGTTTGGATTAAAAAACCTGCTTTTGTCCAACCTACCTTGCCATCTAATGTTCGAACCTTTGCAAAAAGCCCCTCTTCACTCAATAGCTCCAACTCTGTTCCGCTTTTTAGGCGTTGTAACAGCTTGCCTTTGGAGTTAATCAGCTCATATAGAGAGAGATGCAGCTCATCCGTTACATAGCGTGTTTCAGAATAGGCAAAAAAGCTGGTACAGCTCAAGCATGTAGCCAAAAGCCAAGCAGTATAGTACTTCATTCAACTCTATCTCGCGGAAGATCCGCCTCAAATAATTTAGAATTCAGTAAGCCAGTGATCCGGCTTAGTGTTACCGAATTTATCACACGCTCAACTGATTTTTTTAAGATCATGAGCTTACCTGATGAGGATAACTAATAGGTGCTTAGCATACTAGCCTCATTTTCACTGGTGAGATCTATTTCGCGAATTATTTCTGCTTACTTGCTGTTCAGTCTCTGTTCAGTATTCGGGGCTTACTCTGAGAGTGTGATAAGCAAAAAGAACCTCAAAGGAGTAGCCTGATGAATTCAATCTATAAAAACCTGGTTGCCACATCGCTTTTATTGATGATTGCAGTACCGGCTTTTGCCGGGAATTCAGCCAAGCATCGCTATTGTGATCAAGACCGGGAAGCATCAATAGAGCGACGGCTGGAGCGGCAGTACTATCGTATCGAGCAGGGTATAGATCGAGAGAGTTTAACTTATAAAGAGACGAAAAAACTTAAGAGAAAACATCGTAATATTAGAAGATTATCCCGTGAATTCAAAGAGGATGGATTGCTGTCTCGTAAAGAGTTTAAACGACTGAATCGAAAGTTGGATAGACTCAGTAATTTAATAAGGGAATTTAAGCATAACGATTTGGTTCGCTATGTTAAATACCATGATAACTATTCGCATAAAATCAACCATGGCTCAGATTGGAGATAACCTGAAGGGGTGAGGCTGTTTTTCCGCTCAGCGTTGTTGTCACTCGCGCATGTAGAGTGACTCCACTTTGCTCATTTTTGTTAGTGGCCGATTGAATTGTCTGGCAGCCTGTTGCCTGAACTATACCGGAAGGCCGGAAAGGCCGTGGAGGAGGGCGGATTATTACGGACTTCCTCTCCTCCACCCCTTCGGGGGCAGCTAAAGCTGTTCAAAATCGTTCCTGACGATTTTGTCAGCAGGAAATCCAGGGGGATTGAATCGATTGAGGCCAGGTAGACGGATATTTCAGGCAGACCCAAGTTCCAATTACAGCCTTGATATACAAGGGTGATGCGGTTATTTTACTTATGCTTACTCTTTGTTTGATAGGAACCTCATTACTGGAACAGCTGGTGAAACTGGATAGGGGGCAGGAGCTGCCGCAATATAGGTAAGCGATATTTCTACACTAGCCAGTCAGCTGTAACCCAATGGGATTCTGGCTCAACTACAGCAGATACAGCGTGCACAGAGCCAAACCCTTGATGACGAGACTTAGCTTTTACTACTCTGTTCTTGCCGTTCTGCTGCTTCTGTTTTCTGCTTCCGTCTGCTTTGGCAAACAGCCGGTGCACACCTTTCGGATCGTTACCGAGGAATTTCCACCCTACAACCATAAAGATGAAAACGGTGGAATTATAGGAATTTCCACAGAAATTGTTCGTGAAATTCTCAAGCGCTTAGATCATCCTGATAATATTGAAATTATGCCCTGGGTAGATGGTTACCGACTCGCCCAGACAGAAGATAACATCATCCTCTACTCCACCACACGCTCTCCTCTCCGAGAGAATCTCTTCAAATGGGTTGGTCCCCTCGTGCCTAACAATCTGGCCTTTTTTGCCCGTAAGGACCAAGCGATCTCCATCGCTCGCCTTGAAGATGCAAAAAAGGTGAAGAGCATCGGTGTCTACAAGGATGATTTCGGTGAGTTGATATTGAAGGAGAATGGTTTTGATAACCTTGATGCTGTTATCGAAAACAGTCTCAATATCCCGAGGCTTCTAAATGGCGAAATTGATTTATGGATCGCCAATGAATTGACTGCCCAACACATGATCGCGCATGCCAGAGTCGGTAGCAGAATTGAGAAGGTCTTCGAGCTGCAGAAAGATTACATGTCGCTTGCCTTCAGTCGCAACACACCAGACAGTGTGATCGAGCGGTGGCAACAGATTCTCGATGAGATCAAGTCCGATGGTACTTATGCACAGATTTTCAGCCAGTGGATTATGTTCTCATACACGAATGACCTGAAACCAAAATCGACCCCTAAGCTTACGCTGTCGGATAAGGAGCAACAGTGGGTCGATGCGCATCCGCTGATTCGCATAGCCTCCGACCCGGACTATGCACCTTTTCAGTTCAGAAACACCGCAGGTGATTCCACAGGTTTAGCGAACGATATGCTTGGACTGATTGCCCAGAAACTGGGTGTTCATTTTGAGTACATGAAGCCAGAAACCAGGGTAGAGTCTTTGCGACTGGTCAAACAACACAAAGCCGATATGACAGCAGTGGCGGCAGAGACTCCGGAGCGGTTGCAGTATATGCACTTTACCGCGCCATATCTGGAGTTTCCTGATGTGGTTATCAGTCGTTCGGAGCAGACCTTTTCTTCACTAGAGGAGCTGAACGGAAAACGCCTCGTCACGATTGAAGGCTTTGCGATTAACGGATTTTTACGTGAGAAATATCCGCAGGTAAAACTACTGATGGCGCCCGATGTACAGAGCCAAATGCAAATGGTCTCCACGGGTGAGGCTGATGCGGCAGTAATGAATCTGGCCACTACGACTTATGCGATAGAAAAGTGGAAAATTACTAATCTACACATCAACAACCTGACGGGCTTTACCTATAAACTCGCTTTTGCGGCACGCAAGGATTGGCCAATGTTGGCGCGTCTGCTCGACAAGGCCCTTGACTCAATCACAGAGGAAGAGAGAGCGCGGGTATTGCGCAAGTGGATTACCGTTAACCTGCCAAAGAAAGGAACCACTGATATTGATCATTTGACGGATGAGGAGCGGCAATGGCTGGCAGAACATCCGGTTATCCTGGCGGGCGCAGACCCAGCCTGGCCCCCGATGGAGTATCTGGACAATGATGGTGAGTTTACCGGAATGGTGGCCGATTACATCGCCTTGGTTGAACAGCGACTAGGTATCCATATCGAGATAGTTCGACAGGAGAGCTGGAGCCAAGCATTGGAGAGCATTCGTGAAAGGGATATCTCCCTTTTGCCGGCGGTTGCAAGCACCCCGGATAGAGACAAATATCTTCTCTTTACCGAACCTTATCTGGAATTGCCGGCTGTGATTATCGTCAATGACAAAACCGCTAGCATAGACAGTGTAGAGGATCTTGTTGGTAAACGTGTCGCAGTGGTTAAGGATTACGCGACCCATGATTACCTTGAGAGAGGGTTTGCCAACCTGGAATTGGTGCCAGTTGCGGATATCCGTAACGGACTCTACGCTGTTTCCTATGGCAAGGTGGACGCCTTTATCGCCAACATAGCTTCGGCCTCGTACTTTATTGAAAAGTATGCCATTCAGAATCTCAAGGTTGCGGGTGAGTCCGGGTTTCGTTATGAACTTGGCATCGCCTCAAGGAGAGACTGGCCGATACTCAATCAACTTTTACAGAAAGGTATCGCTTCGATCAATGACGATGAACGGCATAATATCTATCGCAAATGGATAGGTCTCAAACCCGAAATCTGGAGACCGAGCAGAGAACAGCTCATCACTGTTGCTGTTGTTTTAATTCTATTGGGGCTTGGGGTGACACTGTTCTGGAACCGTCAGCTGCGAAGAATGGTCGAGTCGAGGACAGGTGAACTCCGGGCAAGCGAACAGAAGTTCAAGAATCTCTACGCCACGGCACTGGTCGGGCTCTATCGAACCACCATTGACGGAAGCAAAGTACTGGCTGCCAACCCGACTTTGTATGAACAGTTTGGCTATGACTCGCTGGAAGAGTTCATGGATCGGTTCTCTGTGTGGGATGTCTATGTAGAGCCTGGTAAACGCGAGACTTTGTTACAGATGCTGCATGAGCATGGTAGTGTCGATAACTTCGAGTTTCTCGGTCGTTGCCGTGACGGAACGGTAAGAAGTTTCTTATTGAGCGGAACACTCTACGAGGAACAAGGCTATCTTGAGGGCGCCATTCTCGATATCACCGACCGAAAAAAGGCCGAGGTGGATGCCAAAACAGCACGAGAAGCGGCTGAACAAGCCAGTCGCGCCAAGAGTGATTTCCTCGCCACGATGAGTCATGAGATGCGGACACCCATGAATGCGGTTTTGGGGCTATCACACTTGGCGCTACAGCAAGAGGTATCACTGCAACAGCGCAACTACCTCAACTCCATACAGATGGCCGCACGTTCCCTGTTGGGTGTCATCAATGATGTGCTTGACCTATCCAAGGTGGAGGCTGGACGACTTGAACTGGAACGGGTCGAGTTCGACCTGGACCAGGTGTTGGAGAGTACGTCCGTTGTCGCTGGACATCAGGCGATTAGCAAGGGTCTCGATTTTGCTATACATGTCCGCCGGGAAGTACCGCACTTCTTCATCGGTGATCCGCAACGCCTTGGCCAGGTTTTGCTCAATCTCGCGGCAAACGCTGCGAAGTTTACCGAAACCGGCAGTGTGGAGATTGATGTTTCGGTGCAAGATCGGCGCACGAGCAGAATCTGTCTCGGTTTTGAGGTGCGCGACACGGGCATGGGTATGAGCGAGGAGCAGACACGGACTATCTTTGATGCCTTTACCCAAGGTGACAGTTCGACAACCCGCCGTTACGGTGGCACGGGACTTGGTCTCAATATCGCCAGTCAGTTGGTGGATATGATGGAGGGAGAACTAACGGTTCGCAGTGCCATCGGGCAGGGTAGCACCTTTATGTTTAATGCCTGGCTGGATCAACCCGATGATGGCTTCAAGCCAGTGGAGGAAAAGTGTGTTCTTAATGGAAGCAGGGTGCTTGTCTCCAGTAAAGAACCTGACTCCCTTCGTGCATTGAGTGAGTTGTTGGAGCGGGCTGGCGGCAGTGTGGTTGCTGTTGATGATGCCTGCAGGGCGTTATCGGATTCAACCGACGCCATTCAGCCCTACGATCTTATTGTGTATGACCCCCGTGGGATGGGCGAGAAGCATTGGCAGCAGTTAAAGGAAAAACTGCCCTTGCAGGCCAAAGTGTTGCTGTTGGCTGAGCGGAATTCTGCTGGATGTCAGGATCAACGTGTAAGCTGCTACTGGGAGCCGGTAACGCCCTTACTTCTGAGCAGAGCGGCTGCACGGGTGTTAGGTATTGTTACCTCCTGTGGCGGTGATGAATTGATCGAGACGACGCATCCCGGACTGCAAGGCCGCAGGGTGTTGTTGGTGGAAGACAATCCCATCAATCAGCAAGTGGGTGAGGAGCTGTTGACCTCTCGAGGTGTGGAGGTCATGGTTGCCGATAGCGGCAAGGCGGCGTTGGAAATCCTGGCAAAAACAAGATTCGATTTGGTGTTGATGGATATCCAGATGCCTGACATGAATGGCTATGAGGTAACAGAGATCGTGCGCCGTGACCCGCGACTGATCGATATGCCTGTGATCGCTCTGACCGCTGATGTGTTGGAGGATGCCCGTGCGAGCGCTTTGGCGTCAGGTATGAACGACTTTATCGCTAAACCGATCGATCCTGAACGCTTTTATACAGTGGTGAGTAAATACCTGGCACTATCCACACCTGAGGAAAAAGGTGGCAAGATCGATGATCCCACGCAAGCCATGCTTCAACCTATTAGCGGAGTTGAAGTGCTCGACGGCCTACCTCGATCAGGTTGGAATGTTTCCCTTTATATCAAGCTACTGCGTGATTTCAACAGTTACCACGCGGACGATGTAAAGATGCTGAAGCGTCTGCTAAATCAGGGTGACGAAAGCGAGGCTCAGCGGTTGCTGCATTCACTCAAGGGTGCGGCGGGAAATATTGGTGCTAATCAGCTCTATCTTAGTTGTCAGAAAGTGGAAAAGCATATGCTGGATGGCATAAGCGAAAATGATCTGACCGAGCTCCAACACTGCCTTGATGAAGTAACGAAAGGCATCGGTAAGCTGCCGCAAAACCAGGAACACGGTAACAGTCAACTGATTGAAAACCCAATACCATGGAACGAATTGGTGGCGGAAATGGCTGGATTGCTAAAACAAGGCAATGTGCGAGCCATGGATCTGTTGCCCTCAGTTCGGCTCTATACGAGCGATCAACAACCGGAACGGGTTGCCAGACTTGAAGAGATGCTCGACCGCTACCGTTTCGATGAGGGGTTACAGCTATTGGGGCAGATTGATGAAGCCTTTGGTAGTGAAGGGTCATGAGCCGATCCATGACTGACAAACGCGCCACTGTGCTGATTGTGGATGATGAACCTCAGAATCTTCACTTGCTGGTCGATGCACTGCGTATGGAACATGAGCTGATTGTCGCTACAAGCGGTCGGGAAGCGATAGAACGGGTAGATTTACACAATCCTCCAGATCTTATACTGCTCGATGTGGTGATGCCGGAGATGGATGGTTGGGATGTCTGTCGAAAGCTCAAAGCCAATCCGATGACGGAAGGTATTCCTATTATTTTTGTCACCTCGCGTGACGAAGTGGTGGATGAGGCAAAAGGATTGGCGGCTGGTGCTGTCGACTATATTACCAAGCCATTTTCACCTGAAATTGTTCGCGCCCGTGTTCGTACTCACCTGACATTGAAATCCCAAGCCGATACGTTGGCCAGTTTGTCTAATATCGATGATTTGACAGGTATGCCGAATCGGCGCCATTTCAATCGGTGCCTGGAGGAGGAGTGGCGACGCGCCACCCGTACAAGTAGTCCGGTGACACTTGTAATGATGGATGTAGACCACTTTAAGCAATACAACGACAATTATGGTCATGGGGCTGGTGATGAGTGCCTGCGTCGTGTGGCCCAAGCGTTGGGCACTGTAATTCATCGCACAGCGGATATGGTGGCGCGTTATGGCGGTGAAGAGTTCGCAGCCATACTCCCAGCTACTGATGAGGCGCATGGTATGCAAATCGCAGAGCGTTTTCGTCAAGCGGTGAACGCATTGGGTCTGGAGCATGGATACTCCTCTACCAATGAGTTCATTACCATCAGCGTAGGTGTGGCAACCTGTGTACCACAGCTGCATGAGGAACCGCACAATCTTTTGCAGGCCTCAGATAGGATGCTATACGAGGCCAAGGGCAGGGGGCGTAATTGCGTGGCAGGTGGTCATCTACCCGACACAGACGATTCGAAGCGCCGCTGACATGCCCCGCGCTATCGATTTTTACCAGAACATGCTGGGAGTGGAACTTAAACAGGAAATGATGGATGGCATAGAAATGGCGGTTTTCCCCTATGATGACAAGAATGTCTCAGGCTGTCTGGTCAAGCCTGTCTTAGATCAAGGCATGGCTCGCAGGCAATAGTAGTTTCATTGGTAAGAGTCACAATACCGAGCAAAGACCGGTTTAAAGCCGCTACCATTATGATTTTTAGAGAGAAGCTGGCGTGTAATGGCCTACAGACTGGGTTATCAAAGCTTGCTGTAGGCGTGCTACAGTGGCGTTTTGATGCCTTGCTGTAGGCCACGGCTGAACTCGACATACTTCGTCGCCAGGTTAATAATATGCGCCGTGCCGATCGCCTGTTTCAAATCGTTCAATTGCTACGTACCCACCGATGCCTAACCGCTGCCAAAATTGCAGAGAGGCTTGAGGTATCAGTGAGGACGATTTATCGGGACATCGATGACCTCTCTGCATCCGGTACTCCGATATATGCAGAATCAGGCGTCGGCTATCGTATCGACCCTCATTATGATCTCCCACCGGTCACCTTTACTGAGAGCGAGCTTGAGGCGATGGTTTTGGGGGCGCGCATGGTACAAGCCTGGTCAGACCGACAATTGGCAAAGGAGGCCACACTGGCCTTGCAGCGCATTGAAGCAATCCTGCCTGAGTCTTTGAAAAAGGCTTTCGAGTCAACAGAACTTCTCGTGCCGGCTTTTCATATCTTTTCCGAGGTCGCGGAGATCCTGCCGGGTATCCGCAAGGCGATCAAACAACAGAAGAAAATCGAACTGAACTACAAACGTGCAGATGGGCAATTTTCAAACCGAACCGTCTGGCCGCTTGGGCTGTTTTTCTGGGGAAATGTCTGGACTCTGGTTAGCTGGTGTGAGCTTCGAGAAGATTACCGACAATTTCGCATCGACCGTATCCAACTATATCGGCCACTGGATAGGTCGTTTACACCAGATGAACAACAGACACTGGAATATTATCTGCTAAATAGATGCGAGAGAGACTAGGGTTTGTCGATAATGTAAATTTCAGAAAAATAATAAACCGCCAACTAAATAAACTAGATATCCATTCCTGAATTGCCATCGATCGATTAATTTTGGCAAATTGTGTATGAGTGTCCGGTTAGGCGCTTGGCAGGCTAAGGCTAGCGGACACTGAGCTGATTCAGCTCGTACTCAACGACAACCTATACTTGACTAAGTAGTACCGCCTTTTTCTCCCAGGTATTCTCAGGGAAGTGTAACAGCAGTTACCTTGTTTCTACCCTCGGACTTGCTGGTATAAAGTGCCTTGTCTACTAACTGTATAATGTCACGTACACTAATGTCTTGCATACTGGAGTCATCTGCTTCTGTGTTATAACTGAGGAGACCGATACTAATAGTGACACTGATATTCCCAGCCTTTGCCCCAACCTGCATAACAGCAATTTTTGTACGTAAACGCTCTGCGAAGATAAGCGCAGCATCCTTCCCGATTTCCGGCAGTATTATCAGAAATTCTTCACCACCGTAGCGTGCGCAGATATCTTCTTTACGTGAAATATTTAGTGACAGATTGGCAATTTCGCGTAGTACGTCATCGCCGGCTAGATGACCGTTTGTATCATTGACCAGTTTAAAGTGATCGACATCAAACATGAGAATACTCAGTGGGCGCTTATAGCGTAGGGCACGAGATAGTTCGTGATCCAAAAGTTCTTCCATGTAAACATGATTATATAAATTTGTGAGACCATCGCGATGGGACTGTTCTAACAGTTTTTGTTCTTTCAACAGGGTGCGGATTATGGGTCTGAGGGCGAGTACGGTCAAGGCGAGCAATAGTATTGCAATGCCTATAATAACACTAATCAATAATAACAACTGTCGGTTTATATCCGCAAAGAAACCTTCTTCATTGATTACTGCATAGAGATACCATCCACTATTACTAACCTTCTTAGTGCGAATGATGTAGCCTTTTTCTACTTCACCATTTTTTATGAAATTATTAAATACCTCATGAGCTCGAGAATCAGCGTTTATGCTTGGCCAGTAGATGATTTTTCCTCCACTTGTCATGCCGAGAATCATCAAAGCACTTTTATAGGGAGATGCAAACTGGATAATATTCTGAATGGATTGATCGCTCATAATAAGGATATCCGAGCCAACACGCCCATAATCACTATCCACTATGGGTGAACAGTAGATCAATCGCTGCACTCCATCGATCACAATAGGATTTAAAATATTTACAGATTCGAGACTCTCCAGGTTGCATTTTTCGATGAGCTCATTGGGCAATTTTCGGCCAACATGAAATAGGAGTTTACCGGACGAATCGAATCGGGATATGCCAATAATATCTTCATTTGCAAATAAGGCATCGTCCAGCTTGGGAGCACTAAAGGCAACCAGTTGATCAAGGGTTGTTTCGCCATTCAGGAAACTGATCTGTTTCTTCCGTATCGCTGTGCGGCTTGCACTCTGCCGCGACAGATCAAAATGCTTGTTGATTACCCCCTGGATAATCCATAGGCTTGAATCGAGAAAATGTTCGATTTCGAATGTGTGTTCACTACGCAGGCGATCAGATAGTGGCTGAAATCCGAAAAAATAGAAGCTCCCAACCAGTAAGAATAAACTTGTACCAGCAACAATATAGATATTCCGAATTGATCTCAGATGAGTTTTCAAAATAATAAGTCTTTGCTTTGAGACTTTTTTTGAGGAAGATTCACCATACCATTAATGCCCAAAACGCCACAAATTACTAGTTTCCTATAGTCTGTGGTGAATGGCAGGAGACAAACGAATACGCGTTACGCTTTATCGCCGCCCCATTTTTTGTCGACCCTAACCAGGTGTTGCCGGTAGGGGAACAGCACTTCCTGGGTCTGTAAAGGCACGGTAAGAATTGGGGCGTATAGTCAGGTTCGATATGTGCCCACTCGACAACCAGCCTCTGGCAACTATGTCTACCTCCCTGTCACTGCGCTTTCTGGGTGTCGGCAATGCCCAGGCAATTGAGCTTGGGGCCTCGGCCGCCGTGCTGGAGCAGCAGGGCACTCCCCTTTTATTGATCGATTGCGGACCGGACACCCTGAGCCGCTTCCGGGAAAGCTACGCGGGCCTGGAGCCTCCAGCCCTGTTCATAACACATCCCCATTTCGATCATATCGGCGGGCTGGAGGGCTGGTTCTACCGCTTGATGACACTGCCCCTGGTGCTGCCGCCTAAACTCTTTGTACCGGTCAAACTGCTGCCGGTGATCCAGAGCCGGATCGCCGACTATCCCAACATGTTGGCGGAGGGTGGCAGTAACTTCTGGGATGCCTTTCAGCTGATTCCGGTTTCCGAGCGCTTCTGGCACGGTAATATGCTGTTCGATGTCTTTCCGGTGCGCCACCACGAGCACGACACTGCTTTTGGCCTCGCACTCAAAGGGCGCTTTCTCTACACCGGCGACACTCGCCCCATTCCGGAAGTGTTGATCCGATACGCCAGCCGGGGTGAGACGATCTTTCACGACTGCGCCACCGATACCAATCCCTCACACACAGCCCTCAGCGACATCCGGCGTGAGTATCGGCCGGAACAGTGGCGGCGCATGGTCTTTTACCATTACGGTTCAGTGGAGGATCGCCGTATGATCGAGGACGAAGGCTTTCAGGCGGCCCGCTACGGAGCAATTTACTCACTGGCGGCTGAGGCTGATCACCCGTCTTCGGGCAATGCCTCCCTCCCCACCTTCGACAACCCTCAGCGATTAGATGTGAATTGAGTGTTATCCTGAAACAGACACTTGGCTGTATAAAGCTAGTATGACGCACCACACTAGGGATACCCCCTTAGGTCCTGGCTGCAGATCGAACGACAACCTCCCCCCCATGAACCCACAACAGCATAGTCTCAAGCTCTCTGACGGCCACCAGGAGAAACCCATGATAGGTCATCGAATTGAAGGGCAGAGCCTAAAAAGTGTCGTTCACAGTAGCCCGCGATAGCGGTTAGGAAAGGCAGATCGTCTCATCTCGCTCTGCCACCATTTTCAGCCAGCCTTTCTCAACAGACGACACACAGCCTTAAACAGTGATGAGAGATAGTCGACCTCGTCATGCGGATGACCACCACAGAGTGGTAGTATCCGCACTGCTGATCTACCTGAGTCAGGTCGGAAAACAGATTGGCTAGATACGAAGCGTACCCACTTTTATGCAGCGCGGAGCGTGCCACCATGACGGGAATAAAGATAGAGACAGCGAAGAATTGGGGCGACCTGCAGGAGATCCTTTTCTGTGCTTCTTGGAACGAACAGCTCGGACGCTTCCGCTCTCCCGGCGCTTTTCGCGGCCTCTCGGATGCAAGCTATGCCCTCGACACCACCCTGATACGGCTAGGGGGACCTTTCGCGCAATTGGAGCACCACCTGCTGCGCAACTTTGTCAAGTACGCCCATCGGGACGTGGTCGAAAAGGACTCCTTTTGGCACTGGCTCTCCATGGCGCAGCATCACGGTCTGCCCACCCGATTGCTCGACTGGACCCACTCCCCTTTTGTTGCCATGCACTTTGCCACTGCGAACACAGAAAAAATTGATCTTGACGGGGTCATCTGGTGTATCAACTACGAACGCTGCCACACTCTGTTGCCCACCAAGATTCGGGAGAGCCTCGAGAGCGAAGGCGCCAACACCTTCACCACCGAGCTACTCGCCGAGTCTGTTCCCTCTCTGAAAAAGTTTGACCGCATGAGGGAAGATCCTTTCCTGCTCTTCTTCGAGCCGCCCTCTATGGACGACCGCATCGTCAATCAGTTCGCCCTATTCTCAGTCATGTCTAACCCCTCCCTCGGACTCGACAGCTGGATCACCCGACATCCAGAACTATGCCGCAAGATCATCATTCCGGCCCACATCAAGTGGGAGATCAGAGACAAACTGGATCAGAGCAATATCACTGAGCGGGTGCTCTTTCCCGGTCTCGACGGCTTGACACGATGGCTCTATCGGCACTACAGCCCAAAGCAAAAACCTGCTTGAGTCGATGGTGCTCTGAAGGTGTTTGAGCCGCTATCAGCCACAAGCAGGCATTCTTGTCTCCAACTTCATGCGGTATAATTCATGTTTTTGTAGATGAATTGTCACCATTCATCAGATAATAATTTAACTACTCCAAATGGCGCTTCCAGCGTCTGTATAGACTTTCCAACTGTTCCTTTTATGTGCAGGAAAGTCGCATGAATATTGCTGTTATCTACAACCGCGAATCTCAAAAAGTTTTGACTGTATCCGGTTTTGTCGTATGCAAGTCGCTTATTGTCGGCTGTTCGGGGGGGTGATTGAAACTACATTGTTGGGAACGTCGGAATCATATCTGCTGGTGGTAAATGCGTCCTGATAGGATCTTCTGTCAATAAACAGTGAATTGCCTTTTATTTTTTTTGCTTGCTTTTTGGCTTCACTGGAGATCGAGGCTACTTCTTTATGTGAAGTAAAATAATTGTAATTGACTTGGATGACTCCTATCGAGATGGAGATGATATCGTAAAATTGTTGATTACCTGCTCTGTCGATGGCTGGAATGCCACCGCACTCTCTGTGCTTTTCGTCATAGAATCGTAGTGCGTGGTTTTGAAAATGATCAAGAATTTTATGGCATCGCGCTTCCCAATCGATACTGCGAAAAATCACAATGAAATCGTCTCCCCCAATATGACCAACAAAATCCTGCTCCAATTGTGAGTTCTTGGACAGTAGCTGGCCGATCTCGCGGATCACGTCATCACCACGGGCGTAGCCATAAGTATCATTGAATGGCTTGAAGTTATCTACATCACAATAGGCTAATATGAACGAGCTATTTGCTGAAAGTAGTGTATCTATATGTTGGTTTATTCGGAGGTTACCAGGCAACATGGTGAGTGGATTGGCATGTCTTGCAGCCGTTATCCTGTAGTCTGTAACAGCTCGTAAAAGATCAAGAAGTGAGCCTACACCTGCATATTTTTTGTTTTTATCGACAATCACAAAATATTCGTCAGGCAGGGTTTCGTTGTTGTCTGTGATCTGATTGCTAAGGCGTTCAATTTCAGTCTCTTCGGTAACTGTTATAGCCTCATCATTCATGATCAGTACGACTGGCTTTCGCCCATACAGATCACGTCCATAATGGCTGGAAAAGAGTTGTTGCAGGCTGTTTCTGGTAATGATGCCAAGAGGCTCGCTTTTCTCAATAACGACTGCAACATGGAGAGATTTATCCTGATGAAATTTATCAGCCAGCGATCTAACGGAGAGTCGTGGTGAAATTGTCAATGTGGGTTTGCATAGTGCGCGAACCTGAAGGTCATTGCTCAGAAACGTTGTGCCATCATTCAACTGCCTGAGACGGGCTGGAGTATGTTTGATCGGTGTGCGTTGAGGTCTGGCTATCAGGTAACCTTGTAGATAGTCAACCTGCAGAGATTGAATGGTCTCCAGTTCCTCTTCAGTTTCTATACCTTCGGCTATAATGGAGCAGCCGATATCATTGGCGATTTCACAGAACGAGCGAACAAACTGACGTTTTACAGAGTCTTCATGGATGTTCTGAATGAAGTGACCATCAATTTTCACATAATCCGGCCGTATTTCTGACCATTGGCGAAGACTCGAATAACCCGCGCCGAGATCATCAATGGCAATTCTCAGGCCGTGTGCCCGCATCTCTTCCAGGATTGAGATCATTGGGATGAAGTCCTCAACGGGGTGCCTTTCTGTGATCTCAATGACCACTTGATCGGGGCCTATTCCTGCTTTCTTCAAGCGGTTGGCGAATTCTGTAATGATGAACTCACCACTCGATATACAGAAAGAGGAGAGGTTCAAAAACAGCATGCCCTGCAAGCCAAGTTTCTTACGCCGCTTGAGGTGTGTATTGATGCAGTGAATTTCTATCCTGTTGCCGATACCGTATTGCTCAGCCAGGGAAAAAAGCATCTGTGGGGAGTGCCATGCTTTATCAGATGGTCCTCTGATGAGTGCTTCGTAACCGATAATCTCAAGCGTGTTGGCTGCAACGATAGGCTGGAATAAACTGATGAGTTTATTGTCTTTGATCGCCTTGAGAATGGCTTTTTCAGAGTTGACTGTCATTGTCGCTCGAGGTGCTGGGCAAAATTTATCATCTCAAATATAAAGAAAGAGTATGACGCTTGTGTGAAAACATTTAGTTGTGGGAATCGAATTACTGGAGGCTTAACAATCTGCACTAAACCGATAAAAATGTGCGGTTGTGTTTATGTCTATAATTATTGATAGTTCAAACAGGTTCTCCTGTATTCCATGAATGATCGATTAATTCTTCTGGACTGGACCTGGTGTCTAGCGCAAACCTTAATGGGGCTCGGTTGGTATTTTCTGACTACCCAGCTGCAGGATAGAAGGGCGCAAAAGGTTAACCAATGTGTGCGCTACCATGAAATCAAGCACAATGTGTCTTTGAAGATATTGGATATCATTACCGCACAAGGAGCAGAGATGGCCTTTCCCTCCAGCACGGTGCATCTGCCGGATGCTGCAACCCTGGGTGCCAACCAGCCTGACCCGGTTGAGCGGACTCCCTCCTGATGGAATACTAGCGGCAGTCATAAATCTTACATATTTGTCTGCTAGTTTCAGACTCGGCTCTGCCACGCTGGCAACAGAGTCGTTGTTACTCTCGGGGTTCTTGAGAGCAGATCTGGAAAAGGGGGGCATTTGTTCGAGTCAATTCTGCTGACAGCTTTCGTCATGGGGCTGATAAGTGCTTCCTCTCTGCCTATGGGCGCGATTACAGCTGCCTTCTGGCGGCCCAGCGACCGGGTCACTGCCATGCTCATGGCCTTTGGCGGCGGAGCCCTGCTGGCGGCCCTGACCATCGACCTGGTGGCCGCCTCAGTGGAAGAGGGGCACTTTTACGCCCTGGCCTTCGGTGCCGTGGTCGGGGGACTGCTCTTCACCTCCCTGAATCAGCTGGTCAACGACTATGGTGGTTTTCTGCGCAAGGCCTCGACGACCATCTATCATCTGCGGCGCAAGCAGCATCAGCAGATCCGCCAGATCATCTCCCGCATCCATCAGGTGCGGCTGTTTCACAACCTGCCAACCGCCGATTTCAAGGCCATCGCCCCCTCGGTGCGTATCATCCACTATCGCCAGAGGGAGGCCATCTACCGCAAGGGTGATCCGCCGGACACCTTCTACATTATTGATCAGGGACGGGTGGAGCTGTTCGATCCTGCCGCTGAGGAGCGGGTGGAGACCCTGGATCGCTACAGCGTTTTCGGCTGGCACGCCTGTCTCACCTCGGCACCCAATGCCTTTAATGCTATTGCGGCTGCCGATGCCACGGTCTGGGCTATCCCCAAACACGCCATCGATACCCTGCTGCTCAATTCACCCCAGTTTCAGCAGGAGGTGCATCTGTTGTTACGCAGTGGGGAGCTGACTGGATACCTGCAAAAGCATCATGGGCTCAGCGGGCAGGCAGCTGAGGACTGGAGTGACCAGGCGGCCCATGAGCTGATTCAGCGTGGTGTGCTGCCAGCGGCGGTCGAGGTGGAGCGAATGAGTCAGCAGGTGATGGAGCGTTTTCCTCAACTCAAACGACTGCCACCCCTGTTCAGGGATCTCCCTTTCGAGGAGCTGCAGATGCTGGCTCACTCACTAATCCACAAGCGCTACGATCAGGGTGAGACCTTCTTTCATCAGAACACGCGGTCGGATCGGGCCTTTATCATCGCCTCGGGGGCGGTGAACCTGATCGATCCCATCACGACACTGCGCAAGACGGTTTCTCTGAGTGAGAACGATACCTTCGGCTTCTATTCCATGCTCACCGGTGGGGGGCATTCGGCAACAGCGATGGCGACCCGTGAGACCTGGGTCTGGGAGCTGCGACGTAGCGATTTCCTGGATTTATTGAAGTCGGAACCGGTTTTTGCACAGCGCTACCGGGCCTTTCTGCAACAGGGGGAGGCGGTACGCTACCTGGAGAGTCGTCACCTGAACAGCGAACAGGCAGCACGCTGGTCACGTAGCGCCCTGCGCAGCCTGGACAGCGGTGCGGCGTTACCGTTGGCCGCCGATGTGGCGCTGGAGATGCGTAGCAACCACGCAGCGCCCCTGGCCATCTGGCTGGGCATTACTCTGGACGGCATTCCCGAGTCGCTGGTGATCGGTGCCAGTCTGATCAATTCAAACATCAGTCTGTCATTGATCGCAGGTCTGTTTCTCTCCAACTATCCAGAGGCGCTCTCCAGCTCCAGCGGTATGCGAGAACAAGGGTTCGGCTTTCGCCGTATCCTGGTTATGTGGACCTCACTGATGCTTTTCACCGGTATCGGTGCAGCCCTGGGCAACATCTTTTTTGTCAATGCCACACCCGCCATCTTTGCCTTGGTGGAAGGGGTCGCTGCCGGCGCCATGCTGACCATGATCGCTGAGACCATGATGCCTGAAGCCTACTTCAAAGGGGGCTCAGTCGTCGGCATGTCGACCTTGGCTGGTTTTCTGGTGGCGATCTTTTTCAAGACCCTGGAGACGGTGTAAATTGTGCTAGGGCCTGTTAACACTAATGCAATGCGCCCTGCTGGGGCTTACGGCACTGCGTCCTACTTGTCATTCCGTTGAATACCGGACGAAAGTGCGAGTGAAACGAATAATTCAGTAACTTACTTTTATTCATTGTCTCGGCATGCGCCTACTAATGTAGTGTCCTAAATAGGACACTACATTAGTAGGCGCATGAGGGAATCGATAGCCTACTCGTAGGGATTGTAATGATCACCAGAAAACAATAATAAAGTATCAGCGTAACAGCTTTGTCACTTTAAAAAAGTACCATTCTGTCTGCTTTTTCCATGATTTATCAAGAATAGAATAAGGAGAGCGCAGTGAATGAAGCTGTTGTACAAAACCCTGCTGCGGCAGGTTCATCAAATTGGAAGCAATGGTTAGGTATTGCTTTTCTTGTTTATCTACTTTTAGTTGCGGTTGGGATGATTGGAAGCGGCTTTAAACTGGCCGCCGGTCCCCAGGCTAAAGAGCTGTTTGAATTTGCCAGTAACCCGATAACTGCATTGGTTATTGGTGTATTGGCAACCGCCTTGATCCAATCGTCAAGTACAGTCACATCGATTATAGTCGGATTGGTTGCAGGTGGCATGCCGGTAGAGATCGCTATCCCCATGGTGATGGGTGCAAATATCGGCACAACGGTAACCAATACCATTGTCTCATTAGGTATGGTGAGGCAGGGCGATGATTTTAAACGCGCATTCGCAGCGGCGACCATTCATGACTTCTTCAATGTGTTGAGTGTCATCATATTCCTACCACTAGAAGTGATGTTCGGAGTGTTGGAAAAGATGGGCGCTTATCTGGCAACTCTATTGGTGGGCGGTGAGTCGATGTCAGTTAAAGGCTTTAACTTTATAAAACCTTTGGTTAAACCACCGCTGAACCTGCTCAAGGAGACCTTCCACGGAATCGGCTTATCTGATTTGATTGTTGGTGTTGCGCTGATTGTTTTGGGTATCACCTTCATATTCTTTGTGATTACTGCCATTGGCAAGATACTGAAAGTGATCATGGTCGGTAAAGCGAAAGACATTCTACACAACGCTGTAGGTCGTGGACCAATCTCTGGAATTACTTCGGGTACGCTGATCACAGTATTGGTCCAGTCCTCATCCACTACGACAAGTTTAATTGTGCCGCTGGCAGGCAGTGGCGTCTTTAATTTGCGTCAGGTCTATCCATTCACCTTAGGGGCCAATATAGGGACAACTATTACAGCCCTGTTGGCCGCTACAGCGATAACCGGTGTCAATGCAATCTTTGCTTTACAGATTGCTTTGATTCACTTTCTCTATAATCTGATTGGTGTGCTGGTGATTTACACTATTCCGCCGTTACGCGATATCCCAATCAGAGCCGCAGAGATACTTTCAACGTTAGCACAGAGAAACAAACTCTACGTGGCCGGCTACATGCTACTCGTATTTGTCATAATTCCGTTGATTCTGATCGGTACCAGTGAACTTTTATTTTAAGTCTCATAGGAGTTAAAGATGTCTGATATACAAACACACAAGCAGGCCTTAGAGGCTAAAATCGGTGAGCTGGAAACCAAGCTTGCCGGGTTGAAGGCTGAACTGCAGAAAGAGGTCGAAACAGAGCAGCATGATGCGATAGATCAGTTGGATTTTCACTACTCTGATCTTGATTCGACTTTCAGTTCACTTAAGGAGTTTCTTGATGTGCTTCGCGAAGACTTCAGAAAAACCTTCAGTTAAGGAGAATTCATAGTGAAACTATCTATATTTGCTGGTTGCCTTATTCTTCTTATCGGAAGCCAGTCTGTCGTTGCTGGCACAGAGAAGAAAATAGAGCTCTCTGAAGTTCCAGAAACGGTGATAAAAGTGATTAAGGCGCGTTTTAGTCAAGCCACTTTATTGACTGCCAACACGGAAACTGAAATCGATGGTTCTGTGGTTTATGAGGTCCAGGGGAAATTGTCCGATGGACATCTGGCGGAGTTCGATGTTTTTCCTGATGGAAAAATCGAAGAAGTTGAAGTGATATTCCCGATTGAGATGGTGCCTGGAGCTATTTTGAAATCGATCGATCAAAAAATGGCAGGATTCAAACCCACTAAAATTGAAGCCACTCATTCAGCCAGCATGAAAGTAGTTGGTTATGAGTTTGAAGGGATGCTGAACGGCCAGAAAATCGATCTGGAAGTCTCAGCGGATGGCCGCACCATTACGGTTGCAGATCAGTAAATAATTGGGTTGTACGAGAAGAGGGGAGAGTAACTCCCCTCGCTCCGTAACATCAGGGGTCGGAGTCGAGAGCTCTCATAGTGTGTGTCACCCCGAAATAGCACTAGCGCATTTCTCTAACAGTTCAATCCGCTCTCGATTCGACTCCGACCCCGGAGTCATGGGTGGTGACAGATACCTTGATCGCTCATTCTCCGAACTATCGGGGTTATCACAAAATTCTTTCGGTGTATCGGATCCTGCCATCATCAGGCTTTCAACTTCATTTTGTTTTAGGGAAGAAGAGCACGGCAGATAATGGTATAGAAATCGAATGTCAGGATTAAGACCGCTTTGATCCTCCATCTTTATCGTTCTGGTTGTAGATGAAGCAACCTGTTTTGGTTTAAAAACCACATTGGGATCCCCATAAACTATCCACCCAGGCAGCATTATCGACAAAAGGGTTACGATTACCCTGTCGCTCAACAATCCTTTGGTGGCGTGTGATCTCTTCACTGCTGACTGGGTCTTGGCTATGCCATTGATAAAGAGTACATAGGTCGCCAAGAGCAGCGCCACTGGTTCCGCTGTAGTCAACCAGGGTTAAATCACCCGTACCCGTAGAGTCATTACCGTTGTAGCGAATATCCATATAGAACATCATACGTGCAATATCGCCTTTGATTTCATCGCGGGGTTCGAAGCTGTCACTGTCGGTATAGTTACCTGGTGCTTCGCTGATCATATTGCCGCCGTTGTCATAGTCTTTATTGCCGCGTGTGGAGTTAACCGATGCATCAGCAGGACGCAATTGGTGAATGTCTGTATAGGCCCAGTGGCTTGAGCTGGGGAAACCATGACTCTTTGGCCAGGTATGTTCACGGTTCCAGGCATCTGGATCATTATTGCCAGATGCGTTAAAAGATTTTGCTTGGGAGCGGCCAGTGTAGATCAGAATGACGTTATTGGTGTTTGCTGGATCCTCATCACTATATTTGAGCGCTTCCCAGGCCTGGGAGTAGGTCATGGGGTTGTGGTTACGAGCTGCCGCTTCTGCAAGCGCATTGAAGAGTATAGTGCCGGTTTGGCCAATGGCATCGGCATAGTAGGTATTAAGGCCACTCCAGAGATAGTCAGTATTACCATTGTTACCGCTCAGCGAGTATGTGGCGGACAAACGCACATCGCTGTAACTGGAGTAGGCCCGTAACATGATGTAATAGCTGCCGGTTGTTGGTGCAGTGAATGTACAGGACTCACTGTTACCGGACAGGTAGGGGCGGCATTCATAGATTGAAGTCGTCGGTGGCTGTAGAGATGAAACATACAGATCCACATCTCCACTACCGCCACTGATGTTGATGCTTAACTCGATTGCATCCGCAGGTATATCAATTTGATAGAGGGTTTCACTGCCAGTGGAGGCGGATAAACTGTCGATAGGTACGTTATTTTGAAGCAGGTTTGAGGTGGAGCCGTCATCGGTCTCATAGGCGGCACTTAGCGTTAAACCGGAAAATGCCTGATAGGCTTGTAGCTTTACGAAATAGGTGCTTGCCTGTGGAGAAGCAAAGAGGCATTGCTCACTATTACCATACAGATAGGGGCCGCAATCATTATCAGACTCGGTTGGCACACTTCCGGCTTTTACATAAAGGTCGGCATCGCCATAGCCATCGGCTATCTCGATGTTCAGATTGCTACTGTTTGAGGGAATCGTGATCTCGAAATCTAAACTATCGCCAGTTGTTGCGCTTAGATTATGTTGCGGAACACCATTCTGTAATTCCACAGAGAATACGTCTTGAGTCAATACGATTGCCAGAAAAAAGAGAGCGATCCTGTTGTTCATGATTTACTTCCGATGTTAGGAAGTAAAAGCATGAGCGATGAAGGTTATCGGAGAATGAATATAAAATGTTATAACGATGACAAGACAATGCAACATCAGGGGGCGGAGTCGAGAGCTCCCATAGTGTGTATCACCTCGAAAAAACAGTAACGGATTTCGCTAACAGTTCAATCCGTTCTCGATTCGACTCCGAGCCCGGAGTCATGAAAAAACCTGTCCTTACACTTATCTTCTCCATTCGCTCTGAGCAGGGTTTGGCCTTTTCACTATCTACATGTACTACAACACGATTGTTCACCAGAAAACCCCTATCTTTCCCAGCTATTGATTAGGTCATTTGCATAAAAACTAAATATTATTGTCACATTCACAAGATATCCTCGATGCGTTTTAACAATAACAACATCTCAGGAGAATTCCATGAAGATATCTGTCTTAGCCGCCGCCCTCAGCTTCTCGCTTTCGGGCATGGCAATCGCAGAAGATGTGCATAAACTCGATCTCAGCTTAAACGTCATCGGTCAGCACCAAACTGGTGTGTTTGACGATAGCGCCTCCGAGATAGTCGCGCATGATCCGGGCAGTCAGCGTCTATTTGCCGTCAATGCGAGCGCAGCCAGTGTCGACGTGTTGGATATCAACGACCCAACCAATCCCTTGCAGATAGGCATGATTGATGCGACCGAACTCGGCGCAAGCGCTAACAGTGTCGCGGTACACAAGGGAGTCGTCGCTGTTGCCATCGAGGCTGAAGACAAGCAGTCACCCGGTCTTGTGGCATTTTATAACACCATTGATCTAGGACTGATCGGCACTATCCAGGTGGGCGCGCTCCCCGACATGTTAACCTTTACTCCGAATGGTAAATATCTCCTGGTGGCCAACGAAGGAGAGCCTAATGATGACTATAGTGTCGACCCCGAGGGTTCCGTCAGTATCATCGACCTGAGACACGGCATCGCTCATGCCAAGGTCAGAACCGCTGACTTTAAGCGATTCAATAAGAGAGCAGAAAAACTCAAGAAACGCGGTATACGAATTTTCGGGCCCGGCGCCACGGTGGCACAGGATCTGGAGCCGGAATACATCGCGGTTTCAAAAAATTCCCGCAAAGCCTGGGTCAGCCTGCAGGAGGCTAATGCCCTGGCCGTGATCAATATCCCCCAAGCCAAAGTGGTAGCACTGCAACCATTGGGTACCAAAGACCACAGTCTGCCGGCGAATGCACTGGATGTCAGCAACAAGGATGACGTAATCAACATCGCCAACTGGCCAATCAAAGGTATGTACCAACCCGATGCAATCGCCAGCTACAGATTCCATGGTCGGACCTATATCGTGACTGCCAATGAGGGTGACAGTCGTGACTATGATGGCTTTAGCGAAGAGGCGCGGGTCAAGGATCTTGATCTTGACCCAATTGTTTTCCCAAATGCCGATGCACTGCAGGATAGCGCTGCACTCGGCCGCCTCAAAACAACCACAGTCAACGGCGACATTGATGGTGATGGGGATTTCGACGAGATCTACAGCTACGGCGCTCGCTCCTTTTCGATCCGCAACGCCAACGGCAAACTGATCTATGACTCTGCTGATGACTTCGAGCGCATTACAGCAGAGTTGCTGCCCGACAATTTCAATAGCAACAACGACGACAACGACTCTTTTGACAGTCGTTCCGATGATAAAGGCCCCGAACCTGAGGGTGTCGCTATCGGCAAAGTCGAGGATCACCAGTTCGCATTTATCGGTCTGGAGCGTCTCGGTGGGATTATGGTCTACGACATCACCAATCCCCATCAGGTGACATTCGTCGACTATCTGAACAACCGTGACTTCAGTGTCGATGCAGAGCTGGAGAGTGGTGTCAGCAACCCACTCGCTGGCGACCTAGGCCCTGAGGGAATCACCTTCATCGACGAGGATGACAGCCCCATCGAAAAGCCACTTCTCGTAGTCGGTAACGAAGTAAGTGGTACCACTACCCTCTACGCCATCGAGGTAAATGAGGAAGAGGACAAAGATCTGGAAGAAGATGATTAACTGGCGTTAAGAGAATAAAAAATGGGTCAGGGATAAAGGAACTACACTTCATTCGAAGGGGCTGCTTGCAGCCCCTTTTTTTTAGTGTGGTGCGTCATACTAATCCAGTTTGCCTTAACAGCACTCCTCTTCCAGCTGAACCCCGAAGGGGGCGGACTGATTAATCGTTGTTTCTTCAGAACGACATACTCACTACTTATAACCAACACAAAAAGTTCTTTGGGTCTTCATTCCCAAGTCACAGAGTCCCTTTCTAATCTTCAACTCTTCTTTTGAACGACCAATCTTTTTGGAGGAGTTAAGCATGTCCTTAAGAACAAAGTTGACAGGCGTGGTGGCATTGACAGCACTGAGCGCCGCATTGAATCTGATGGCCGCACCAGTTATCGAGCAGGGGATTCAGATCGGTGATGTGACCGCTGACGGCAGCGCTATCATCTGGAGCCGCGCCGATCGTCCGTCGCGCATGATGGTGGAGTTCGCCTATAACGAGAGCTTTGCCGATTCCGTGTTGGTGCGTGGTCCCTACGCCACCCCCGAAAGCGACTACACCGCCCGCCAGGATCTGACTGAGCTGGCGGCCGGCGAAGAGGTCTACGTCAAGGTCTGGTTCGAGGATTTGAGTAACGAACGCGACCCGAGTGAGCCGGTCTACGGCCAGTTCAGAATCCCAGACAAAAAGGACAGCGTGCGCTTCGTCTGGGGCGGTGACACCGCCGGTCAGGGTTGGGGTATCAACGAAGATTTCGGCGGCATGAAGATCTATGAGCAGATGCGCAAGGTTGAGCCTGACTTTTTCATCCACAATGGCGACAGTGTCTACTCCGACGGCCCCATCAAAGATATCGTGGTAGCCGAGAACGGTGAGATCTGGACCAACCTGGTCACCCCCGAGGTGAGCAAAGTGGCAGAGACCCTGGAGGAGTTCCGCGGCCGCTACAAATACAACCTGCTGGATGAGAACCTGCGTCGCTTCAACGCTGAAGTACCCCAGATCTGGCAGTGGGACGATCACGAAGTGGTCAACAACTGGTCCGATGCTAAAGACCTGGAAAGTGACGATCGGTACACGGTCAAAGAGGTGCCTCAGCTGGTGGCCCACGCCACCCGTGCCTTTCACGAGTACGCGCCCCTACGCCCCCACTGCGCAGAAGAGTCAGATCGCATCTACCGCAAGATCTCCTACGGCAAGCTGCTGGACGTCTTCGTTATCGACATGCGCAGCTATCGCGGTCCCAACACCGACAACCTGCAGCTGGAAGAGAGTGAAGAGACCGCTATCCTCGGCGAGGATCAGCTGAACTGGTTGATGGACGCCCTGGAAGAGTCGAAGGCGGTGTGGAAGGTCATCTCCTCCGACATGCCCATCGGCCTCAACGTGAGCGACGACTATGTCAACAACCCGCCACAGCGCTGGGAAGCGGTAGCCAACGGTAACGACGGCCCCGCCCTGGGTCGCGAGCTGGAGATCGCCCGACTGCTGCACTTTATCAAAGAGGAGAAGATCCGCAACACCGTCTGGCTGACCGCTGATGTGCACTATGCTGCGGCCCACTACTACAATCCGAGAAAAGCGGCCACCGATGACTTTACCCCCTTCTGGGAGTTCGTTGCAGGACCGCTCAACGCGGGTACCTTCGGCCCCAACTCCACCGACGGCACCTTCGGTCCTGAAGTGGTCTTCACCAAGGCCCCGCCCGAGGGTCAGGCCAATCTGTCACCCTACGCAGGGCTACAGTTCTTTGGACAGGTCGACATCAACCGCAAGACCAGGGCAATGACTGTACGACTGAAAGACATCTATGGCGACACCCTCTTCAAGCAGGAGCTCAGAGCCGGGAAGCTGGAACATCATGAGAAAGATGATGATTAATTGACCGATCGATAGCTGCGGTTTCACAAAGCCCGGTGGTAGACGCCATCGGGTTTTTTGTTGAGTGAAATCAATATGAGTTTGGAACGGTCAACTGATCTATTTAAGTTTACTAACCAGAACGTAAGTGAGTAAAAGTGATAGAGTAGTAACCAGAGTAAGCCACACAAACCCCATCATGAAACCAACCAATCACGCAGACCGCCATGTAGTGGTTCTTGGCGCTAGCACTAAGCCCATGCGCTACTCGAACCAGGCGGTGCGCCGACTGCTGGAGCAGGGCTATCGGGTCACTCCAGTACATCCCCGTTTCGAAGAGATCGAAGGACTCAAGGTTGCCAAAGATCTGAGTCAGGTTCCACAACCGGTGGACACCCTGACTCTCTATGTGGGCCCGGAACGCATGCGGCCCATGATCGATGACCTGATATACCTGAAACCGGATCGAGTGATCTTCAACCCGGGGAGCGAATCAGCGGAACTAAGACACCGACTGGAGCAGGCCGGCATCCACTGGCTGGAGGCCTGTACCCTGGTGATGTTGCGAATTGGTACCTTCTAAGGGTTAACTGGAACTGTCTCCGTCCCAGTGCGTCCGCGGCACTTGTGTTTCCTTTCACGTTGTTTCGGATATTTGCTGAGGGCGTCGTTGACAGGTGTTTCCCGGAGACCGCCAGTCTTATTAACCCGGCGACTAAGTATATTGTCTTCAGGGTTTCAAGCCTGCCCTTGATCAAGGCGCACCCCAAGGGCACTTCCTTCGGCGCGCGGCTCGCAGGCAATGGTTGTTCCCTTGTCAAGAGCCGCAACACCGGCATAGAGGCTAAACCCAGACACTTTCGCTACTTGGGCAAAACGGTCATCCTCTTCCTGGTTCGGTGCGTGCAAACATTTGGTCTCAATGCGTCACCTCTGGCTCGGTTATGAAACCGATATGACTCAAACCTGCGCGAGAGGCTGTTGTCATGACATCAGCGATTACTTCATAGCGTGATGACTTGTCAGCGTAGAGATGAATTTCCGTCTCCGGGCTGTGGTTTGCAAGTGCGGCAAAGCGGTTTTCGAGATCGTCAGTGACAAGGATATCGCCATCCCAATAGAGTCCACCTGCTGCGTCAATGGCGATTTCCACCTTGCTGGCTTTCTCTCGAGGCTGAGAACTGGCCTTCGGAAGATCCAGTTTGACTGCATGGGTGAGCAAGGGGGCGGTGACCATGAAGATCACCAGAAGAACCAGCATGACGTCGATCAACGGAATCATGTTGATTTCGGCTCGCGGTCCACTGCACCCTGAACTCCCCTGGTTTAGAAAAGCCATCTCAAATCCCCCGCACGCTGTTTGGCAGGGTCTGCCCGGTGACCAGGTAGTGATGCAACTCATGGGCGAAACCATCCAGTTGCGCCATCAACATCTGATTGCTGCGGGAGAAAACATTAAAAGCAAGTACAGCAGGAATGGCTACTGCCAATCCCAGCGCCGTCATGATCAGGGCCTCGCCAACCGGGCCGGCTATCTGTGCAAGGGAGGCCGCCCCTTCGATACTGATGGCGGATAGCGCATGGTGTACACCCCAGACCGTACCGAACAGACCAACGAAAGGGGAGACGGCTGCGATTGACGCCAGCAGGGTCTGGCCATTTTCAAGTCGTGTGCCTTCCTCGCCAACCACCCGGTTCATGCAGCGTAGCAGCAACTCCTCGCGGTCTGTGGCCTGTATCTCACGCACATCGGCATGGACCGAAAACGAAGCCTGTGCAAGACGTGAAAAGGGGTTGTTTGACTCTTCCGCTGGTCCTGAGCCGGTAGGATCACTCTTCCACATATTGAGGCGATAGCGGTTACTGCGGTGTTTCAGTTGCCATAGCAACAGCGACTTACCGACGATCCAGAACCATGACACCAGTGACATCAGCAGCAGTATGCAAAAAAGGGTTGCCCCCACACTATCGGTATGGGCAAAAAAATACTCGATGGGATTAAGGTCACTCATTATCTATTTCTCCAGATTAAATTGGATCGGCACCACTACCCAGGCCGCTACGTTCAGGCCGCCTTGCCGGGCCGGCACGAATCGCCATTGTTTAACTGCACTGCTGGCTGCCTGATCGAGTCGTGGGTGACCGCTACTTACCTGAATCTGCACAGTCTCGGGGTGGCCTTGGGCATCAACCCTGACCCGCAGTTGCACCTCACCCTCTTCACGCCGCTTGCGGGACATCAGTGGATATTTAGGATCTGGGTTGTGCAGATAGTCTGCATAAAACTGCGGCGCGGAGAGTCTACTCTCGCTAGCGGTGACAGCCGCCGTTTGCAATACCGTGGGGGTGTGCGATACAGGCTCGGCAACAGGTGTCCTGGGAACTTCCTGTTTTTCCACTGGCTTTGGGTGTGGCTTTCTAGTTGGCTTCACCTTGGGAGCCGGCTTCTTTGTCGCTTCAGCCTTGGTTCTGGCTGGTGGGGCTGATAGTTCCTGTATTTGTGGCGCTGGTTCCGGTGGCTGTGGTTTTGGTGACTCAGGTACGGGCGTTTCCGGTGCTGGCTGAGGTGCTGGGGTCCGCTTCTGCTCAGGGGCCTTAAGCAACATGCCGACCATAATACGGGGCTTCTGTGGCTCTGAATGTCGCATACCGGCCAGAAACATCAGTGCCGCCCCATGCAGCGCGATTACGAAGGCCAACGCTATCGCATACCGGACCCATGTGGCCAGCTCATAATCCTGAAGCTGTTGCATGACAAAGCCTACCTGACCCTTATCATCACCATCAGGGTAGATGGAGTGCCTCGGCAATCTCCTGCCATGAGACATATTTGAAGTTTTGCGCTGCATCAGGTAATCGCTTGTAGCCATCCTGCACGATCAGCATGCCATCACTGTAAGTCCGGCCAAAATTGAGTGCTGCGGCTTCCAAACCATCGGTGTCCGAAACCCCATCGATACCCAAATCAGCGTTGATACCGATACGAAATGAGCCGCGATAGGCAAACGGCGGCTCAAGATCCAGCACTGCGAAACTGCTGTCTCCCTGGCTCGATGCAATCAGATAACTTGCCTGCTGCCCACGATAGATAGCCAACCCCTCGACATCGGCGGTCAGGTGCTGACCCACCGGCAGCACAGGATGAGGCTGATCGTTGAGAGAAGCTTCCGCCCCCAGTGTCCAAATACCGTGATCCTCTTCCGCGATAAACAGGCGTTGCCGAAGATCGTCGACCACACAGCCTTCAGCAAGGCCATTCATGTTGAACCTACGTAGCTCAGTGCCGCTATATCCTTCACCATTTGCCGCTATCGCATATTGCACATAGATGCCGCTTTTATCGTTAACGAATGCCTCCAACCCACCTTGAGGCGGTTGGTAGAGACAGATGCCGTAGAGCTCCTTCTGGGTAGTCGGAATGTGCCCCGCATCGCGTAGATTGCCTTCTGCATCTATTTCGAAGACCACCAGGGTGTTTTCATCCCGTTGGGTCGCCAGTGCCAGGTCAACACTACGCCCGTCCAGATGAACCTGTTGGCGTAGGTCAACATTGTTGATCCGTCCTACATCGAGAAATTGCAGTTGATTACCCTGCAAATCGTAACTCAGCAATCCCTGTTTCTTGTCTGTGCCAAACACCCGGGAGAGAGTGGGATCAATCGGGTTGACCCACAAAGCGGGATCGTCAGCAGAATCACCTCGCTGCGCCATCGACACTGTCTGCCCCTGGGCCTCTATGATAGGTAGGGTTGCTGTTGGGTGATCTTTGACAGGCCATTGCAATGGCTCTGTCCGCCAACGACCCTGGGTACGTACTGACAACCGCCCGCTGGTTGCCAGCACGCCATCCGCATCCTTTATCCGCAGGGAACGGGCCAGGCTCCAGTGACCCTGCTGGCGCAACATCAAACTCAGGTTTTCTCCCTTGGCATCGAGTATTGCGAGGCCACTTGGTACTACGGCCAAGGCTCCAGCACCACCCGCCAATAGACCGTAAGGCCAACGCGCAACAACCAAGTGGCGTTCTGGCACCCCTTCAGCATCCGCCGGGTAGGCCCAGACGCCGAATGTTTCTTCACTGACATATAAGGTATGCGTGATGTCATCCACACGACAATGTTCGCTCCCTGGCGGTAACGCCAGGTGTCGCAACAGACGCGGCTCGGGACCGCTTAACAACCACTGTTCGGCCAAGCCATCTCGGCCGATCAGAAACAGCTGGATAAGTTGCTGGTTGTCCCTATAGAGACACTGGCTTTTTACTGAAAAGGGCTGGCCGGGCAAATGGCTGCTGTTGGTAATGATGCCCTTTGATAGATCCACATCAAGCAATACCGCCTGCTGTGTATTTTCGTCGAACACCACCACCAAGGCACCCTGTTCCGTAGGTCGGCTATCCAGATGGGCGCCGCGCAACTTGAGACTGGCGGTCTCATCTCCTCTGCCATCTACCAGATTCAGACGCTGCTTGTTGAGCGCCATCCAGTATCCACCTGATAGCGCAGCCAGTTCCCGTGCATCTTCCACACTTGTGGGAAGCCCTGCTGCAACTGGGGGGGAGATCAAGGCAAACAGTGTCATTCCTAACACTAAAAGTCGGTAACGTAACATCTGGTAGACCATCTCGAATAAGTAGAACATTTAGAAAGACGCCACTTTGATGCCCAACCGATAGGTTCGACCATAGCTTTCGTATTGGGCGTTCAGATCCTCATCGTTGGTGTAGACGTAGTATGCCTCGTCACTCAGGTTGAGCGCCTCAAACACTAGCTGTACATGACGGCCAATCCTATAGTTTGCCGAGAGATCGTATTGGGTCTGATCGTCCACATATAGATCGCCATCACTGTTGCTGATATCGCCGACCTCAAGCAGATACTCGGACTTGTGGTTGATCGCCAGACGGAGGCTGAACGGACCTTTTTCGTAGCCCAAGGTAGTGTTCAGGGTGAGATCGGACTGGCTGGGTAAGTCGATCTCCCGGGAGACCTGCTCCCCATCACTGTAACCTTTGATGCGAGCCTTCGAATCGGTGAAGGTGGCGTTTGCGGAAAACAGCAGACCATCCCAAGGCGAGGGCAGCTGCCGGAAGGTCTGGGCATAGGCCAGCTCCAGACCGCGCACTTTTGCGTTATTGCCATTGGTGTAGGTTTTGGCTTCACTGAAGTCGCTCCAGATGCCGCTACCGGCGAGGTCGGTGTTGTAGATAAAGTCATCAATCTCTTTATAGAACAGATAGGCCGACATCACTCCTGCGTAACCCATACGACGCTCGAGGCCCAGGTCCAGGTTAGTGGACGTCATAGGTTCCAAATCCGGGTTACCAAATTCCGCCTCGTCATCATCAAGGACATAGCCGGGTGCCAGCTGCTTGAAAGTCGGGCGAACCACAGAGTGAGTCCAAGCCGTGCGCACTGTGGTGTCGTTGTCGAGATCGACGCGTAGCTGAAGATCCGGCAACCAGTTGTGATAGCGATGATCCGCCTCAACGTCAACCAGAGCACCGTCATTCACGCCGGTACCTTTGGCGTTGAAGTCCGTGCCTTCGTAACGGACACCGGCGAGCAGTCGCCACATCCCCTGACTGAAGGTGTTCTGCACGTAGGCGGCATCGATATCTTCGTTCATGGTGAAGTCATCGATGCGCGAGTCCTCTTCATCCAGGTAGGCCGAGCGGTCGATAGTGTCAATAAAATCATCTATCGCTCCAGCGCTGATGCCTGGGCCGAAATCACCATGCGGATAGTCAACGCTGTCAGAGGTGTAGTTGGTCAGCGACGGGTTACCGAAATCATCGCCATCGATCTTCCAAGCGGTGTATTCGTTGCTCTTCTCACGTCGGCTGATTTTGGCGCCAAACTTGAGTTCGTTATCCAGTCCGCCGAGTACAAAATAGCGCTCCAGATCGAAATGCAGATTGTGTTCGGAGTCCTCAGTGTATTGATCCGCCATCTTGATAGAGTCCAACTCATAGTCGGCAGCGGAATTGATGGCAGCATCACCGATCAGCTCCGGCTTTCTGGTATCGGTGAACCCGGCCTGATAGGTCTCGCTGGACTTGAACTTGGCGGAAGAGATGTAGTTCGGCGTGTCCTGGTCCGCTTTACTGATGCCAACCCCCAGGCCCAGGTCCCACTCGCCGATAGTGCGATCCATACCCAACTGGAAGGAGTGGATGTCGTGGGTCTCCTTGCGGGATTTGAGTTCGCGCGACGACTCGGTGTCACCCAAGCTTCCCTCAGTCTGCGGATCGTCGAATTCTATGTTGTGGCGCTGCCGTGTCTCTTCGTCTGAATAGCTACTGAACATCGAATTCAGATAGTAGGAAGCACCGGCCTGAGGACGATATTCAATATTGAACACTCCCCCCAGGCGTTCGCGGGTAATCTGGTAGTCGCGTCGCTCGAACTCCTCCAGGGCAGGTGTAGCACCGGACTGATCCCAGGCACCACCGGTCTCGGTATTGTCTGACCCGAACTCCCGGGTATCAGAGCTGATGCCTGCAGCGATGCCGAGTTTGTCGTCAGCAAACAGATCACTCCAGGCAGCAGAACCATAGGGACTGGTCTTATCAATGTTGGTATTGTTACTCCCACCACCCTCTAGTGAATAGAACAGGCCTTTGTGGTCGAAGGCAGATATGGTCTTCACATCGATGGTGCCACCGATTGAGTTGGCATCCTGATCCGGAGTCAAAGTTTTGGATATCTCCAGCGAGCTGATCAAGCCCGATGGCAATACATCGAGGGCAACAGCACGTGAGTCGCTCTCCGGTGACGGCACCAGACTGCCATTGATAGTGACCGAATTCATATCCGGCGCCATACCACGAATCCGCACATAGCGACCTTCTCCCTGATCACGTTCAATGGAGACGCCGGGAAGACGCTGCAACGCCTCGGCAGCATTAGTATCCGGCAACTGTCCGATGTCGTCGGCATGCACAGCGCTGACAATATTGTCGGCCATTTGCTGTACATCGAGTGCGCTATCCATGCTGGCGGCCTGGCCGGTAACCTGTATTGTCTCGAGTACCTGGGTATCTTCATCTGCCCAGAGCTGCCCGCTAACTGCGGTGGCCACGGCAATGGCAAGAGCCTTACGGCAGAAAACAGCTGTTCGCTGCGAGTTTGTCACTATATTTGCGTGCATCCTACTTCTCCGATTTGACGCCGGATCGGCTCACCATCTCGAATGGCTACGCCTTGCCGTCTGGTTGACTACGGAGCGCAGGATACGCATCAATAATTTCAATTTTTTGACATACCAAACTCATCGAACACTAAAAATCAGTGACTTAGCGTTGCGCGGACATGAATGTGAGCCTATATGCCTTACCTCGCATCGATTTATAAACAACCCGAAACCGTAGCGAGATAAGTGCAGCTGGCAGCAGGATAAAATTTGAGATATCCGACCACTGCTGCCCCACTAACTTTAACCATTACGGTTGTAACTGATTCATTGCTGTTGATTTCTATTGATGATTGAGACATGAAAAAGCATCGTAAAGCAGAGGATCACGGCTAGAAAAAACTTACAAGTCATCAGTATCTTAACTAGATGGGGAGAGAAACTCCCCTCTCCCCTTGCGGGAGAGGGGCCGGGGGAGAGGGGGAGAATGAACACCCTGTTTTCAACAAAAATCAGCACAATAAAGATAAAGGATCAATGCGGTTTTATCTTTCAACCAAGTGAAGCGCTTTGCGTACACCCTCTCCCCAACCCCTCTCCCGTAAAGGGAGAGGGGCTTTTAGAGGAGATTGAAAGTTAATGGGGCAGCAGCGATATCCGACAACTAAACAGTGAGCTGATCGAACCCCCCTAACGGAAAAGGGCTCCAAATGTCGCGGATTTGTCATAAACAGGATCTAACATGCCAGATCACCGACTCTGATATGGAATCTACATGTCATCTAACTACCGCTTCGCTCTGTTGACCATGATGCTGGTCGCCGGTCTTTGTATCTGGCTCTATGCCAGCCTTGGTACAGGCAAGCCTTTTGCGGTTTGGAAATGGGTGGACATCGCCAGTGAAGGCGGTATCGCGTTGATGTCAGCGGTATGGTCCCTGATCATACTCACAAGCCGGCCGAGTGGAAGGGTGACCACTATGCTGGCAGGGGGCTTGATTGCGATTGCGTTCGGTTCCTGGGTGGATTGTCTGGATGAATTCTTCGCCATCCCCCATGAAGTCTACTGGGACAACTGGTTGGAATCGTTGCCGACTCTGTGCGGTGTTCTGGCGTTGACCGCTGGTCTCTATCTTTGGCGTCAGGAGCAGTTCTCCCTCAACGAACACATGCAAAAGCGAGAGCGCCTGTTTCGAGATCACCGCTCATTCGATCGCATCACCCAACTGGCCAATGCCGACTATCTGCGCCGCCAGATTCGCTTGGAGCAGGAACAGAATCCCCAGCAACTCTGTGCCCTGATCCTACTCGACGTCAATCAGTTTCATCGGATCAACCGCCAATATGGTCAACCCGAAGGCGATCGACTTTTACAGGCGATCAGCCATCTGCTTCTGCTTAACATGCGCCCGGACGATCTGCTGTGCCGCTACGCCGGCGACCGATTCGCCATCCTCATGCCAGCTACCAACCAACAAGCTGTCAGCCAGGTGGCTCAGCATCTGGAGCGTGTGGTCAACCTGTTGGCGCACCATACGCGAGATCAGAGTGAGCGCATCCTGGTCTCGGTCCGCATTGCTTGTGCCGTGGCCGACTCAGAGCCTGACAAATTGCTGCATGAGTTAAATACCGCGCTGGAGCCAACACCTCCCACTGTTCTTAACGCAGCAGTGAGCACCTAGTGGCGTGACTGACTACTACCAAACCAATACCCGCTTCATTCCTGCGAATTACCAGGCGGCGCTGCTGCTCGAATATGCTCGGGACCAAGAGATAGACTGCATAGCACTATTGCGTGGTACAGGCTTACGTCCACAAGAGCTGGTCACCGAGAATAGTCTGCTAACGCCAGGCGACTACCTACAGATGTTGCAGAATCTCAGTGAAATCCTGCCGGATCGTGCCACCAGCTTTATGCTCGGCCAGCAGCTCCTGCCAGGCCATATGGGAAACATCAGTCATGCTATGCTGCATGCTCGCAACCTGCGCCAAGCACTCGATATCCTGATCCGTTACCAGGCCTGGTTAAGCCCGTTGTTGGCCCCCCATTTGATGACCCTGGGTGAGCAGACCTCGCTCTATTGGACCGACAGCTGCATCAACCACAAACTGCGTGGCTTTGTCGTCGAAATGATGATGACCGCGGTCACCGGCATGAGCCGCTGGCTTAGCGGAGTACGCCTGCCTTGGCGATACCATTTCAACCGCACCCGTCCGGCCTATATCGAGCAATATGCGGTACACCTGGGGACGGAAACCAAATTCAACGACTATTTCGATGCCATGCTTATCGACAACGACTGGCTGGACTCTCCCTGGCCACGCGGTAGTGACATGGCCATCAAGGTTGCCCTGAGTGAAGTCGAAAAAGAGAGCTCGCCATCCTTCAGTCGTCAAAGCCTGCTCTCGGCCTTGTATGACTATCTGCATGAGCGCGTTCGTCTGGCTCCCACCCTGGAAAAGAGCGCAGCCGACTTCGGCATCAGTCCAGCGACATTCAAACGACATCTGGCCCAACATGGTAGCCATTTTCAGGCAGAGTTGGATCAGGTGCGTACCCACATCACCCTACAGATGATGTCTACGCAGGGCTACAACAACGAACAAATTGCAGCATACCTGGGTTTTCACGATGCCAACAATTTTCGACGTTCCTTCAAACGCTGGACCGGACTCACACCCTCAGTGCTTCGGATCCATCTGCTTCAACCCAGTATCATCAAATAAAGAAGTGTCATAGTTAATTTCCGACCAATATGTGGACTCCGCATCTCTATTCTCAAGTTTTTGGCTATTGTCAATAATAATGATCTTGTGTTGTTTAAAATATATATAAAACCACTGTTGTCCAGCTTACTTTAACCATCTTGGTTGTATCTGATTAATTGATATTGGTTTCTATTGGTGATTGAGAATTGGGATATGAAAAAGCATCAGTAGCAGAGGATCACAGCTAGAAAAAACTTACAAATCATCAGTATTATAAATAGGTGGGGAGAGAAACTCCCCTCACCCCTTGCGGGAGAGGGGCCGGGGGAGAGGGGGAGAATGAACACCCTATTTTTCTTCAACAATCAGCAAGATAAATATGAACGATCAATGCGGTTTTATCTTTCAATCATATGAAACGCTTCGCGTACACCCTCTCCCCAACCCCTCTCCCGTAAAGGGAGAGGGGCTTTTTAGTTGTTCTGAGAAGATTGAAAGTTAATGGGACATTAGCAGTGATATAAAACAACACTGATGAGGTTCAGAATATAGAAAGAAAATTAGATGAAATATTAATTTGGAAATATCATTTTAAAGAATGGTTGGCATAAAATAGTTTCAGCAGGAACGAATCGTTTAATGCTAGCAGGCCCTAGTATGACGCACCACACTAGAGCACTGCTATCCAGTTCTCAATGTGGGAATAGCCAATCGATGCATGTCACCTTTTGATCAAGAATATGCTTGAAACTCTGAAAGTGAACAATCTGGTCGCCGGGTATATTAAGCCCTGAAGTGTGTATTGAATCTCTTAATTTGAGAAAGAAGTGCAGAAACGCCGTTATCAATTAGATCTTCTGGTTGGTGTTGACGCTTCATGATCGATTTAAGATACATCGCTTTACTGTGAATGGAGGTCGCGCCGCTACTGCTTGCAGATCCCGCGAGTTTATGAATAGCTTGATATAGTGTTGTGGTGTCATTTTCTGCGGATGCTTTGCGAATTGAAGTTTCAATAACAGGCAGCATAGCGAGGAACTCTTTCAGTATCAAACGAGCCGCCTTCTGATTGCCTGCTACACTTGCAAGCGCGACATCCCGGTCATAGACAGGGGTTTCGGCAGAGATTCTTGGTTGAGAGGGGGCTGGCTTAGTCTGGTAATTAACGTTATCGCACCATTTGGCAATAATTGCGTAGAGTTGTTCTGGTAGATAGGGTTTAGCAAGCATGTCATTCATACCAGCGTCAGCAACTTCCAGGCGTTTCTCAGGTAATACATGCGCTGTTACAGCAATAATTGGTGTCTTCTCAGTGGCTGAATTTTCTTTACGCAGCTCTTTTGCTGCCTCGATTCCACTCATGACCGGCATTTCCAGGTCTAGTAAAATCAGATCAAAACGTTTATCAGCAATCGTTTTCATCGCATCAACTGCACTCTTTTCGGCAACTACATTAGCGCCTTCGTTGATGAGTAGGGTCTTAGCTAACATTAGATTAACGTTACTGTCATCGACTACCAGGATATTCATATCCTGCAAAAGAGCACCATGGGATAGCGCTGGTGTTGGCTGGTCATTTGAGACGGAGGGTACGAGGGATAAACTATGCTTTTTTTCTTTTTGGGGTTTTGTTAGATAGATTGATATGGTAAAGGTTGACCCTTCACCTAATGTACTCTCCAGCGAGATGCTGCCACCCATAAGATTGACCAGTCGTTTAGCGATAACCAGGCCTAAACCTGTGCCGCCGTAGTGGCGGGTGATTGAACCATCGCATTGTTGAAATGGTTGAAAAAGTTGATCCTGTTGTTGTTGGGAAATTCCTATACCACTGTCTTGAATGGTGATCTGTAACCCGACTCTATCATTTTTTTGTGTCTGTTTTTGGATGTTTACTGAAACCTGGCCATGGTCCGTAAACTTGATTGCATTACCAACAAGATTTATCAGAATCTGTCTTAAACGGGATGGGTCACCATATAAAACATGTGGGATATCATCTGCAATATTTGTGGAAAGATTAAGACCCTTTTCCGCGGCCTTAGGTGTAAACAGAACATGTACACTGTTAAGCATTGACGCCAATGAAAAGTTACTGTTTTCCAGCTTGACTTTTCCAGCTTCCATTTTTGAGAAGTCTAGAATATCGTCAATAATATCGAGCAAGCTATTTGCTGAACTGGTAATGATTCGAAGATACTCTAGCTGTCTTTCATTCAGCTCCGTTTTTTCGAGAAGATGTGCGAATCCGATAACACCACTCATAGGTGTGCGAATCTCATGGCTCATGGTGGCCAGGAAGTCACTCTTAGCCTGACTGGCTGCTTCAGCACCCTCTTTCGCCCACTCCAGTTCCTGGGTGCGTTCTGCTACCAGATGCTCCAAGTCTTGTTGATAGGTAGTCAATTCATGATCATATGACTCGATTTTATCAAGCATTACATTAAATTCATCTACCAAAGTGCCAAGTTCATCATTACTGATTCTTTTAGCACGTTTGCTGAAGTCACGTTCAGAGGTGACGGCACCCATTGTTGTAAGTAGCTGTCTAACAGGAACAGAAACAAATTTTTGAAAATAGTTGGATAGCAGTAGTGCGAATAACATCGAGAGTATGAATACTCCCAGAATTAAAAGCGATTGTTGAACTAAGGTGGAACGTACATTGCTCATGTCACCAACGATTACAAAGTAGCCAATTAACTCTTCATCTAGGATGATAGGCTCTTCGACCGCAACCCACCCAAACAGAGATTGATTGTCGCTGATATCAGTTTCAGTCTCAGATTGAGAGCTATGATACTCAGCGAAAACTTTACGATTAAGGTTGAGTATTTTTGCATTTACTACACTGTGTTGGGTGGCAAGTGTTGAAAGAATATCTTCAGCCGTTTCTTGATCACGAAATGCAATCGCAGCGCTACTGTTAGCGCCTAATAACTTGGCTAGAGTCTGTAGTTTTGTAATGGCCTCTCCCTGAGCTGAATTGAATTCAAAGGCCATGAATAGAAAAAGACTGAGCAGGAGTACAGAGGCTGCTGTAGTCAGGATAATGGCTTCAATCTTCTGCTTTATAGAAGCATTGAGCAAAATATTCATTATGGAGCTTCCTCATTGATAACTGTCGCCAGGTTAAGAAGGCGAGCACTTATCTCTAAGCCAGCTGTGCGAGTTGCCATGAGATTAATGGTGAACCTGATTTTGTCATTTTGGGTTTGTAGTTTAATCATACCACCATGGTTTATGAAGTTAGGCATCTCACTGATAGTTAGAATTGAATTTAATCTAATTAATTCTAATATGTGTTGAGTCTCTTGTGGTGTTGAGTGAGCGAGATAGAGTACATTGCAACTTTTCAGACTGTTTCGTTTTTCGCTAAAATATTCTATCTTTATTGTGCGACCACGTAATGCTTTTCCATCCAGAGCATTAAGGTTATCAGAAAGGTTATCTCTGCCGATCGCACACAAAATAATTTGATTCTGTGACCCACCTGGTTGACCTTCAGGCCAGCGTGTAAACTTTGCAAAATTATAAATAAACACTGCTTTTAACAGGCTGATATTCTGTGCATCGTCCTGCGCTTCAGCTGTACAAACTGTTACGGCAGCAAATGTTAAGAATAAAATGTAGACAAACAGCCTTGTTGTCACGTTAATCAATCCAAGTCATAACTATGTTAATTGTATGTGTTCAATGCCAATGTAAAATATAATATTCAGCGAGTGCCAAAACGAATAACTGTCTAAAAAGAGGTGAATCAAAAAATACGTTTTGTCTATCGTAAATATCATTAGCGAAGATAATATCTGTATATTTAAAGTAATTTAGAGAGTAAAAAAATGCTTTTGACTAAAGTTATGGGTTAATGTCCTGCGATCAGTTTCAAGTGTCTCATTATTATTTTTCTGTTAGGCATATATAAAACTCTCCAGATTATCTATTGACCAAGGTTGTAGTTTATTTCAGCGTAGAAATTGCGCTCAGGTAGTAGTAGATCGCCAGGTATACTGCTTCGTGTGTATTCATAAGCATCGGTATCAAATAAATTGCGGATCGACGCGGCAATCTCCCAGTTTTCATTGGCTGAAAATCTGAGTGTTGTGTCGGTGATAAGATAGTCATCTAGTGTAGATCTTGTGTCATAATCTTTTCTTGTTCTTTCACCAATCCAGTTCAACTGAATATTCCAATTCCAGCTGTTAATAAAGCTCCAGTCAGCACGGATGTAGGCATCCTGTTTTGGTTCATCAACTGCGCGAAACTTACTTTCATCTTCATCTCGAATGGTGTAATTGCCGGATACTCTCAAGTTATCAGCCATTTGCCATTTCATCTCAAGCTCAATGCCATGTATTGTGTGTTTACCAATGTTGGTGAATCGGCCTGTTGTTTCACCTGGAGCGGTTACATCATCGATGAAATCAGATTGCTGATATTGGAAGAAATTAACGCCAATATTTGCATCGGGACTAAATATATATGAAAAGGCTAACTCTATTGTTTCTGAACGCTCTGGCTTGAGCTCGGAATTAGGGAGGGCATTGGAAGTTATTGTGTATAATTCCTGGTACGATGGCGGTCGAAATCCACGACCATAAAATAGCTTGGAAGTCAGATTGGATGTGGTCTCCCAAACCAGTGCCAAGCGTGGATTAAATGTTCCACCAAAGTCAGAATAGTAATCGTATCGGGCTCCTGTGGTCAGTTCCCAATCATTGGCTAGTTGCCAGATATCCTGTAAAAACAGATATTGGATTTTTCTCTTTTTCTCTGGAGCAAACGCATATCGCGTATTGCTCACTTCAACCAGCCCACTCCCAACCGGAATTGGATTGCCATCAGCTCCTATGCCACTATTTATACTCTGCTCAACATCGTATAAGTCCTGCCAAATGTATCCAGTTCCTATACGAATCGAATGCTCTTTCAAGCCATTGTATAGACCGCTTGTCTCAAATGATATTCGTCGTTCTGCTGAACGCATTTGGTTAAGAATGCCGGTGGTATTTGCATTAGATTGAGCACCAGGGGGGAGCTCTTGAAAGCCATCACCTGAAGAGTATTTGTAATCTTGGTATCGTAACTCTGCTTCAATATTCCAGTTCGGTAAAAAGTGGTCATTATTATAGAATAGGTCGGCATTTAACCGTTTATCATTTGCTTCTGTCACAGGGTCAAGAACTCCACGTCCAGTCAATCCTGTCTCTATGTCACTATGATGGGCGTAGTCCAAATTCAAGCGCCATTCAGAGTTGACTGCATATAGTCGTATCTCTTCACTCCGCCACCCATATTGTGCCCTGCCCGGAGCAAGTGAGGCGTCTGTCCCATCTCTACTGTCAGCTATTGTTTGAGCATCAGTCTCGATTTTAGGCCCATGTCCATCAGTTTTGTGGAAATCCATACTCAAACCAATATCAAAACCATCCCAGTTACTGCCGTATTGCATCCAGCCAGTATTGGTGTCAAAACTACCACTGCGGATACCTACCTTGGTCTCATTGATCTTTCCAGCTGTTTTGGTGATAACGTTGACAACGCCTGCTGAGGCATCCGCGCCAAAAAGTGCAGATCCTGGACCACGGATGATCTCAATACGTTTAATGCTACTGGTAGGTACGCCTTTCCAAAAGAATCCAAATCCCCACATCAGATCGCGCATCGAAACACCATTAATCATTAACAGTGTTTGATTAGCAGTTGCGCCTCTAAACTGAATCAATGGACGAAAACCAAAGTGGCTGGCTCTGACGTGAATTCCTGGAACACTCTCAAGGATTTCAGAGAGATTGGTTGACCCTGTAGCTCTAATATCTTCTTCAGTGATAACTGTTACAGCTGCGGGTGCTTTGGCTACGGTCTGTTTAGTATCGGTGGAAATGGTGATTTCCAGATCCATCAACTCTTCTAGGCTGAGTGATAGGAAATGATCGAGTTTTCCCTCATTCTCAGCATATGTGTCGAAACTGAGAAGAGGTAACACCGTAAAAATAATATAGTATCTGCTTGGCATATTAGCTTAGTGCTCAATAAAACCTGGTGAGATCAAGTCTGTGAGACAAACTGGGTTAAGTGATCGTGACGATCAAGTATTTGGGATTAAGACAAGGGCTGAGCGGGAAGTGCGTGCCAGTCGAATATCGTTATCTGAAGAGGTATTGTCTTTATGATTCATAGTCCTTTACGCCATAGCTGGTCATGGGTTTCTGATCCCTTGGATCGTAAGCGTCCACGATAAATCTATCGTACACAATTGCTATTGTAATTTAAAAGTAGCAGAAAGTTATCAGGGATTGATAGATTATTTGATACAGGCATAGATATTTTATCCCTCATACGCTTCTAAGGGGCATCTGGGTGTAGTGATGGGGGTAGGAAATAATATCCTGAACTACTGGTGGGTGGTTTTTTCAATACTGTGTATTAAGGGCGCCACTATTAACTGCTTATGCCCTTAAGTAGATCAGGCGAGTCAATTGCAGCGTATCAGGAGAATTCCACTCCTTTCAGCCGCCATAGAATGATTGCGCCTATCACCATCATTATTGCCGCAAAATAGAGCCCGCTTTGATAGTCACCACTATAGGCTGCTATTGCTCCAGTGATAGCAGGTGCAATAATCTGGGCAATACCATAGGAGACAGTCATCTTGCCCATCATTTTTGCAGGACGGGTAGGGTAATATCGCCCTGCCATAGTCAGAACAAGACTGACAATTCCAATAAAAGTGCCGCCAAACAATAGCGCCCCAACTAGGGCATATGTAAGCTCTGCTTCTACTACTGGCAGTAGAATCCCGACAATCTGAATTACAAATGCGATAATTAACGCATTCAGATAGCCGGTTTTGCGCGCTATAAGATCCCAGACAACACAGGCAGGGGTGGCGGCCAAACCAAGAAGTAAAAAGGTCCAGGCGCCGTTTCCCTCAAGACCAGGTATTTGATCCACGATAGCAACGATAAAAGTGGCGCTTACAACATAACCCACACCGGCACAAAAATAGGCTGCCATAAACAGATGCAGAAATAGTCTACTCGGTGGGTTGTCACTCATTACTTGCCCACTTCTAGTCAACGTTGCTGTTTCTGGGGGAGGTAACCAGCGCCATGCAGGAACGAGTAAAAACAGCCCCAATAGGGTGAGTAGCATCCACTGCTGACTCCAATCCAGGTGGGATCTCATCAATTCAACTACTGCAGCACATAGAGCGATCCCTGCGCCGATACCGGTGAAGTGAATACCCAATTCACTGCGGTGGTCATGCCGAATCAACCAATTGAGGATCAATCCTGAACCCAATAGAAGGCCTGCGGCGCTACTCAGTCCGGCAAAAAAACGCAGCAGGGACCAGATCCAGAAATTTTCCGTTAAGCCCATGCCAAAAGTGGTGACAAGCGCAACAACCAGTCCCAGGCGATATAGACGATCTTTGAGAATCAGATCACTGGTCAGTGATGCGATAATTGCACCGCAAAGGTAGCCAATATAGTTAATAGAGGCCAGCCACCCGGCTTCTGATACACCAAGGGCAGCTTGTTGTTGCATGATCGGCAGTAGAGGGGTGTAGGAGAACCGCGCAATACCCAAGGTCAATATCAGGCTGAGAATGCCTGCTCCAAGAACTTTTAAGCGTTCAGATTGTTCGTTCATTAACTCTCTCTTGAATTTATACAAGAGAACTTACATACTTCCTGGTATCAAATAAAGCGAATATTATAGAAGAAAACGTTCGGTAATGGAGAAGGGTGTGGAGTTGATATCACTGCATACATTCAGAGCGGTTGTCGAGGAGGGTGGGATTTTATCGGCTTCCCGTAAGTTGAATACAGTCCAATCCAATGTCACTACCCGGATCAAGAGATTGGAAGAAGAGTTGGATTCGGAGCTTTTTTATCGTAAAGGGCGAGGTTTGACATTGGCACCAGCCGGTCGCGTGCTGTATGACTACGCACTGCAGATTTTACAAATGGAAAATCAGGCCTCTGCCGCAGTGAGGCAAGTTGGCGAGCAATCTGGCGAATTACGTATTGGCGCAATGGAGACTTTTGCCTCGTTACGTCTGGCCCCGGCATTAATGCGGCTGCAACAGGATCACAAAGGCGTTGAGTTACGTGTCGAGACAAATACCTCATCAGCATTAGTTGAGCAGGTACTCAACCATAAACTGGATTGTGCATTTGTTGCCGGTATAGTGAATCACAGTGATCTACTTGTGTGTGATATCGGCAGAGAAGAGCTGGTTTTGGTGCGTGCAAAACATGGCCATTCTCAATCACAACTGATACTGTTTCGTGAAGGCTGCGCCTATCGTGAGCGCGCCTTGTCCTGGAGGCGGGAGAATGGTCAGCAAGTCAGTGAAATCATGGAGCTCGGGACGCTCGATGGGATACTGGGTTGTGTCGCTGTAGGGCTGGGGTATACGCTGATGCCGGCCTGGGTGGTTTCTCAAAGTCGATATGTTGAAGATCTTGTAGTTGAACGCATACCTCCGCATCTGGCTATGGTTGCAACGGTTATGGTTAGACATAAGCAGGGAGTGCCGTTGAAGGCACTTGAAACTCTGGCCCAGGCGGTGATTGAGTCAACAGAAAAAATAGATGCTGTAACAAGGTTGAAAGGGGCCTAGGGCGAATGGCACTTACTTAAGGGGATTTGTTACGTAGAACGAGAATTTTCTGAGGTAACCAAGCTATTTTGGTGGGGCAGGGCCCCACCCTACGCCCTGAATTGAACGGTAGGGTGGGGCCCTGCCCCA